>JBGTMN010000046.1:0-26394 GCA_041743525.1 Saccharimonadales bacterium (SeqCode)
AACTATAATATGGTTTACGAAAGATGTTTAATAATGTTGCAGTTAGAGAGCTAACAACAAGACTGACAACAGGGGAGATCGCGTATAAGAATAAAGCGTTTCATAAGGTAATACTAAACGCTTACGCAAATCGAATCAAGCATTGATTTTATTTTATGCGATTGCCAGAATCGCTGTCGTTTCGTCTTGATTCCAGTGTCCGTTCAATTTTTGAGAGTATTTGTTCTATAGTCATGACGATGAGCTCCTTTTGCTGATTTCTAATTGAAAGTGTACATGCTTATTGGTGTGTAGGGCAGTTATAATTTTCACATTTATGAACGTTTAGGCACTGACGGACGATTTTTAGCTGTTTCGAAGTGTTTTCTAGTATAATCTTAAAGGCAAGAAGCAGGTTGTATCCGATATCAAGATGCCGGATAACACAATTGCTTCTGATGGCGCCTTGGCGGAGTGGTTACGCAGCGGTCTGCAAAACCGCGTACACCGGTTCGAACCCGGTAGGTGCCTCCACAATTAGAAAGACACTCCGTTCGTGTCTACATAACATGCCACCGGCATATTATGGGTTCGAACCCGGTAGGTGCCTCCAAAATCAATGTGAAACGGGCGAGTGGCGGAATTGGTATACGCGGCGGACTTAAAATCCGCTGGCCTTAACAGCCTTGAGGGTTCGAGTCCCTCCTCGCCCACCACCATTGTATATTCATCAGAAAGTTGACATGTTTATGCCCGATCAAAATACTTGTCCATTTTGCAATCCTTCCCAGCGTGTACTCAAAGAAAACGAGCTGGCGCGCGTTATACTGAGCGACCCCCACAAAGTTCCAGGCCATTTCTTAGTTACCCCAAAGCGTCACGTGGAAAAGCCATGGGAACTGAGTTCGGAAGAGCTACAGTCTATCTTCGAACTCATATATTTTATTGAACAGAAGACTTTGGGCAAACTTGGCGACGGGTTCGATATCCGCCAGAATTACCGGCCCTTCATTGCTCAGAGCGGTCTAAAAGTTGATCACATACATTTTCATGTCCTGCCTCGTTCAGAGGGTGATTTTATATATCAGGTAGCCGAACGGCACGAAACAGATTTGTTTGCTGATCTTGACGACATGGAGCGCGATGCGGTCGCCGATATGCTCGAGTAGGTGAATGTCTCTCAGTTTGTAGTTTAAGCATTAGCATAGTATGCTAGATATATTATCCGAATAAACTACCCGGTTTCTATTTCGTAGCAACACTAAAACATGAAAAAAAACCAAAAACACAAGGCCTTAAGCCCTCATAAAAAAAGTGTCTCGATTCTTTTACTGGCAGTACTTTTGATTGCTTCCGCGGGATTGTATAAACAATTCGCAGGCCAAGCTTTGTTAAATGATCTAATCCGGCCATTCTCTGCGAACAGTCCTTTGAACGTACCAATTCCAGTAAATCCGGCTATAGATGCGAAAAACACGGATTATATCAAACGGCTTGAGCTCGATAATATCGTTGCCAATTCCGAAAACTACGGCAATGCAATCTTCGATAATGTTGATGCAAATACGCCCCGATATCCGGTGTATGTCACGAACGATTATCGGAACGGAGGTCCGTGGGGGTCGAATGATTTGTACAGCCAGACCATACCCGTTCCAAATGAAGCGATGCCTCCCGCTGGAACAGATGGTACGGTTGTCATCGTAGACAGGCCGGCTGGCAAGACATATTATCTATGGCAGTTTAAGCGAGAAAATGACCGCGTAGTGACGGCATGGGGCGCCGTTCATTCATTGAATGGTTTTGGTACATCAGAAAGCATGGAGACCGGGCGCGGCACGGCGGCGGGAATTTCGCAGCTGGGGGGCACGGTCCGCATCGAAGAAGTTAAAAAAGGCGTCATAGATCATGCGCTGGTATTTGCAACGCACCGCGATCAGGCTTGTGCCGGCAAAGGGGTCGGCGCTCGTACCGGTTTGGAAAATCCGAATGGAGAATTCCGTTGGCCGGCTCAAGGTTCCGATGCGGTTTTGAATTGGGATGCCAATAAGACCTGTCTGCCGTTTGGCGTGCGGGTCCAGCTTGATCCGACTCTAAATTTCGATGACACTTCAAAATATCCCAGTCTCACTAATATAGATCGGATGGTTGCCAAGGCTATGCAGAAATACGGAGCGTATCTGATAGATTCTGGTGGTGCTAGTATGGCGCTCAGTTTTGAAACGACACAACCCGGAGATCCGACTTGGTGTCAATTAGGTATAGCGCCGCTTGGTTCTTGGGCATGTCCGACAGACAAAGGGAGTGGGCAGTATTGGAATTATAATTTTATGAAGGGCAAATTACGAGTTTTGGCGGACTGTCAATGTGGGACTACGAAAGATTCCAAGCCGTCTTCAGGAATAATTACGCCACCGGCAAGCCAGATTTCGCAGAATAATAATCTAGCATCGAATAAGACTTTTATTTCATCAGCCGCGAGTGCAGACGGTTTTCCTCTGGGCAACATAAATAATAAAAACGAAGCCGACCGATGGATTTCATTACCGGCAGATAACGTCACTGTTTCTACGGATCTTGGAAAAAGCTACACCTTGAATAAAGTGAGTATCATGTGGGCCGGAGATACGACCAAGCGCTATGAAATCCAGACTTCGACAGATAACAATGCATGGAAGACCATTTTTACAGGATCGACGAACAATCTGAGTACTGAGATTATTCATACGAATCAGTTCAGTGCCGTACCGACGGGCCGATATTTAAGGATCGTTGGCTTAGAGAGGTGGAACGCAAGTTATGGACACTCTATTTTCGAGATAGGCATATACGGTACTGAGGATATGATAGTCACGGTGCCGGGTGACGCTAATGGTGATGGCCGTGTTAACGCGATAGATCTATCAATAATAATAACCAAGGACGGACAGAACTATCCTGTTGCAGACTTTAATGGTGACGGCACGGTTGGCGCGGCTGACGTAGCGATTCTTCTAGGTAAATGGACATGGTAGGAATCGACAATTACACAAAGTGAAGTCACGAGGTTACTCTTTTTGATGGCACGGTCCCGTAAAACCTTAATATAAAACAATCTCCGAATAATCCAGTATAATGCTTATGTATTAGTAAGGTCTGACTTACAAATTATAATCGTGAAAATATCATCCAAAAAATCCACTCCACATAAAAAATATCGGCAGTACGTCGTTATTTTGCTGGTTTCCGTAGTCATGTCTTTTGCCGGGCTGATTACCATGTTGCAAAGCAACGCGAATGTTCCGGCTCCGAGCATTACATCAAAAGGCTCGTTTACGAAGCGGGCATGTACGAGGTCTTATGATCTTACGGGTATGCAAATAGGCGTGGCGGGTGATCCAAATGCCAATGGAAATAGGTTGCGAACAGTAATTACTTCAGCACAACAAGGAGACTGTATCCGCGTCAACCCCGGCCATTATCGCTTGGCAGGAAATATAGATTTTACAATTCCCAATATAACGCTCCAAGGCATGGGAGATAACAGGAAGGCTGTCTGGTTTGAGCATACTACTGAAACCAGGGCCTTATTTATGGTTAAAGCCGGGGGCGTCCATTTCTATAACTTTACACACCGTGTTTTAGGAAGTGCTCGTAGCAGCCTCGGTCAATCCGGAGAAGGTAATATATGGGCCCAAGGAGGTCATAGCGGCTTCCGGATGGAGGATGTGTTGGCGTGGGGATCGCGTGATGCGGCTATATTCCTGTACGGCATTCATAACTTTGAGTTAAACCGTGTTGAAAGCCGTGATAGCAAGTCAGACGCTTATCATGTTTCCAATGGATCGAGCTATGGCAAGTTCTTTGATGGTGTGTCCCGCAATTCGGGCGATGACGGTATCGGATTCGTCACATACGGGGACGTAAATGCAGTCAATAATATGTCAGTGGTTCGACATCATGTGGCTGGCCAGAGCTGGGGACGAGGATTTGGTTTGATCCATGTTAATAACATAAACTTTTACGGGCCGACGCTCATAGAAGATTCCGCCGGTGCAGCTGTCATTATCGCCCGAGAGCCGCAATATGCTGGTGGCGGCATTGCCGGCGCGGTAACTGACATCAACTTTTATGGTGAGCTTAGACTGCGGCGTTCCAATTCTAATTCGTCCATAGCACACGGTGCTATCGTCATCAATAATCCGAATACTGACCGAAGTATAGAACGTGTAAAATTCCAAGGTCCTGTGGTAGTTGTTGACACCCGCACCAGCGCGCCGGGCCAGGTACGGGCATACGGAACCGGAAAGATTCTAGCCGAAATTGCTGACGTCCGTTTTTATGGGACGGGTCCGTCGTCCAAACTGTCTCTGAGCTTGTCGTCGGATTCATCAGTTACGGCGCTTGGGTGGTCCCAGAGTACTCCGTATCTGAGTCCTGAGCCAGCGTTTCCTTTAGGGGGTACGGTTAGCGACCCAGTTCAACCTCCACCGGCCACTACTGCTCAGCTTGCTATTACGAGCCCTACGCCGAATCAGACCGTCGGTAAAATCATAGAGTTTTCGGGCACTCATACCGGCATGAAGAATGTCGAAATATTCCACGGTGGAGCCAAAGTCGGCTCTGGTGCTATATCGGGCACGAATTGGGCGGCCAGCATTAGCACGGCGTCAGTTGCCGAAGGTTCGCAGACTTACACTGTTCATGCATGGGATTCACCTCTAGGGCAGCCTTATACCCAGCAGCTGACAAAAACCGTTACTGTGAATGTTGCGACGGCTGGCAATGGTGACGCAAACGGCGACGGCCGGGTAAATGCCATAGACCTGTCCATCATCATAAGTAAAGACGGACAGAACTTCCCAGCTGCCGACTTCAATAATGATGGGACGGTCGGCGCGTCTGACATGGCGATTGTGTTAAGTAAATGGACTTGGTAAAAACTAGCGATAACACAAAAACGAGCTTTGAGAGGTACGTCCTTGCAAAAAGCTCTGGAAATTTGAATCTATACGAAGAAATCAGGTAGACTAGTAACTATGAATTATTTTGTCACAACCTCTATTCCGTATGTTAATGGCGATCCGCACTTAGGGCATGCCATGGAATTCGTAATGGCCGATGTGCTAGCCCGTTATGCCAGGCTACAGAAAAAGCCGGTGTTGTTCTCGACGGGTACGGACGAGCATGGCGGTAAGATTGCCGAAAAGGCTGCCGAGCTTGGTATTTCACCAAAAGAGATGGCCGATCAGATGTCAGCGAAATTTCGTGATCTAAGTGAGTTACTTAATGTAAGCCCGGACCGGTTTATTCGTACGACAGATAAGGGGCATGAACAGCGCTCACAACTGATCTGGAAGTCGCTAAACGAATATATCTACAAGAACAGCTACGTCGGCTGGTACTGTGTCGGCGACGAGGAGTTCTTTACCGAGACAGAAGTAAAAGAGAACAAAGGCGTATGTCCGGACCATAACCGACCTTATGACCGAATCGAAGAAGAAAATTACTTCTTCAAGTTATCTGCGTTTACCGACCAAGTATTTCACGCAATTGATTCCGGTTCGTTCCAGATTGTACCGAAGACTAAAAGAAACGAAATAATATCACTTTTAAAAAGTGGACTCGAAGACATCAGTATTTCACGGCCCAAAGACAAAATTGAATGGGGTATTCCGGTGCCGGGAGATTCGAGCCAAGTTATGTATGTCTGGTTTGAGGCGCTGATGAACTACATTACTGTACTCGGCTACCCTGAACATGAAGATTTCAAAAAATTCTGGCCGGCCAACGTACAGGTTATAGGCAAGGGTATTATCCGCTTTCACGCTGCAATCTGGCCAGGAATGCTTTTGGCGCTCGGACTGCCGCTTCCAAAGATGCTGTATGTTCATGGCTACGTCACAGTCAATGACCAGAAGATGAGTAAATCTCTCGGCAATTCTGTTTCTCCAGTAGATGTTATAGAGAAATACGGAGCCGATACGTTCCGCTATTACTTCCTGCGTCATGTTCCTTCGTATGGTGACGGTGACTTTAGTTGGGAAAAACTCGAACAGGTTCATAATAGTGAACTTGCTAACGAACTTGGTAACGCCGTACAGCGGACGCTCGCGATGATCGTGAAATACCAAAATGGCATGATTGGTGATATTCCGGAGCCTGAACATGATACGGGTATGTATCATCAGGCGATGGAGCGCTGCCAGTTCGATAGGGCACTCGAAGATGTTTGGGATCAGGTGCGGGGTTTGAATCAGTATATTGACCAGCAAAAACCCTGGGCCATCGCCAAATCCGGTGACGCAGAACATCTTCAAGAAGTCTTGGCATACCAGGCGGGTGCGCTGATGCAGATTGCCGGATTGATCGAGCCGTTTATGCCGTCAACAGCACTCAAGATGACTAATATATTTGGAACCGGCATTATCCGGCCTATTGAGGGCACTTTGTTCCCTAAACTGGATCAGCCCCAAATAACGAGTGCCGACGCTTAACTTCTGATCTATACTATTTTAAGATGGAACTTGTCGATACACATTGTCACATACAATCCGCCGGACAACATAACGGCGAAAAGGGTACACGAGAGCTGTGGGCTAAGGCTCCTGGTATCAAACCTTCGGAGATAATTGATCGCGCAGAAAAAGCCGGTATTACAAAGATGGTCTGCGTCGGCTGCAATCTGGAAGACAGTGAGTTGGCAATCTCTTTTGCACAAGACAAGCCGCAGTGTTACGCCAGCATAGGATTACATCCGCATGAAGCTCAAGATTACGCCGATGACGACAATGCACTTCTGAAATTCTCGGCGCTAGCTGGTAGGCAAAAAGTTGTCGCTGTAGGGGAGTGCGGTCTTGATTATTACTATGAACATTCACCGAAATCATCACAGGAGAAGGTATTACGGTTTCAGATTGAATTGGCGCTGGAGCATGATCTACCTGTGATATTTCATGTCCGGGAGGCATTCGACGATTTCTGGCCGATATACGAATCGTACGAGAATGTAAGCGGTGTACTGCATAGTTTTACGGATTCTCAGGAAAACATGGAGCGGGCAGTGAATCATGGTTTGTATATTGGCGTGAACGGAATTGCGACGTTTGCCAAAAATGAAGCCCAGCAGGGGATGTACCGTTTCATACCGCTTGAAAAATTAGTTCTAGAAACTGATGCTCCGTACTTGACACCTATTCCATACCGTGGTAATATTTGTGAGCCATATCACATTAGAGTGATAGCCGAGTACCTAAGTGGGCAAAAACAGGTCAGTGTTACATCGCTGGCTGAAGCGAGCACGAATAATGCTCGAAATCTATTCGGAATCTAAATAACGGAAAATTATGAATACAGTACAGCAACCAAATCACAACTCGTTCGAAGCGCCCCGAGGCGGTCACGCCCCGGAATTGCTTGTTTTAGTGGGAGAGAAACGTTTGCCAGTCGTTGAAAATGCCGGTGCTAACCTTATGCACATAGCATTTCAAATGGATCCATCTGTGGAGAAATCTGAAAATGCCGAATCTGCAACTACCAGTGACCGAACACGGGCAGCAGGAAATACAGTTTTAGAGTCTGCTATTCAGAAGCCGACTTCTGCACCGGTTACTGTCGAAAGTAGTTTTGAAAGTGATCCTGTCTCACAGCAATTCGCTGGTTCTACGGTCATGCAGTCGAGTGTTGGAGCGCCAGCCTCTCAAGATGCCCAGGCATCGCACTACTCAGCGCCAGCCGATTCTAATAACATGCAAGAGTCAAATCTGAGCCCGTTAGAACAGAACCAATCGTCGCAAAGAAATTTGCTTGTAGTTCCTGATTCAGATCAAACGTTTCTTGATCAAAAACCATTCGATCCTGATGAATATGATCAGTATATTGACGGCTTGAAAGCTGCCGCCGAGGTAGCCGATGAGCAACCGCACGATTCTCTCACTTTGCAGCCACAATACGCCAGTAACGAGCAAGTAGATGGAACGTCTGTAAGGGACGATAAACACCAAGACCGAGGACGACCCTATCTCTATGATGCAAACTCTAGTCCAAATACTAATCCAGCATATGTTCCACTCCAGGCAGATACGCTTCAGATTGTAGACCCTCGAGAAGAAAGGATCGAACGTCGTGTTGCTTAGTAATTTATTTCAGGCTTCTAAACAAAAGTCAGAACAACGCCGTGCCGAGATGTACCGCGCGTTAATTCATCATGAAGCAAAAATTGGCGGCGAATTATTCGGTCCGATTCCGGAAGGCCATCGCCGGGAATTCTTCTGTTTGGACGAGCAGACTTGGGTTTGGCATGAAGAATGGAAAGACGATCAGGGAAATACTCGTATTATGATGACTCGTTACGATGTCCGTCCGAATGGCATCGTCAAATCACAGGGCGGCCAATCTTATCAGAGTCTGACTAAAGCCGAGCTGCACAATCTGTACCGCGCGGTTAAGATATATACGACCCGCGTACAAGACGAATACCAGCGAATGCTGCAAGCGGCTTAAACAGGCTACCGGACAAAACGCAGCCCCTATATACTTGCTCTATGACTACCAAACAAATCTACATGGACTATGCAGCTGCTACTCCAATCGATAAGCGTGTGCTGGCTGTTATGCAGCCCTATTTTTCAGAGAAGTTTTATAATCCTTCGGCTCTCTATTTGAACGCCAAAGGTGCAGCCACTGACCTGGAGTCGGCCCGACACAATGTTGCTCAGATATTGGGCTGTCGCCAAGCTGAAGTCATTTTTACCGCAGGCGGAACCGAAGCGAATAATCTCGCCATTTTCGGGGTTATGGAGCAATACCCGGATGCGGAAATGCTCGTAAGCGCCATCGAACATGATTCAGTTATTAAGACATCTCAGAAGTACAATTCAAGACTGCTGCAACCAGATGAAAAGGGTGTCATCAGTGCCGACAAAGTACGGGAAAGCCTAACCGACCACACGGTTATGGTGAGTATTATGTATGCGAATAATGAAATAGGTACGGTGGAGCCTTTGTCGGATATAACAAGAATCATTGAGGCAACAAGAAAAGACCGCAAGCAACGAGGCTCAAAATTGCCGCTATATCTACACACTGATGCCGCTCAGGCAGGAAACTATCTGGACATGCACGTCGAACGACTTGGTGCGGATCTTATGACTATTAATGGCGGTAAGTTGTACGGACCGAAACAGAGCGGGGTTTTGTACGTTCGGGGCGGCATCCGACTATTTCCGATGCTCAATGGCGGCGGACAGGAAAAAGGCCTACGAAGTGGGACGGAAAATTTAGCGGCAGTCATTGGATTCGCGGAGTCGTTGAGGATTGCGCAAGATTCTAAGAACGATGAAAGCCGGCGCCTGAAACGTCTGCGAGCGTTGTTTATACAAGAACTTCAGCAAGACATTCCAAACGTAATTGTAAATGGATCTCTAAAGCACCGATTGCCGAATAATGTACATATTACTATACACGGGCAGGATAATGAGCGGCTGGTTATGGGTCTCGACGAAAAAGGCATAATGGCCGCCGCCGGATCGGCCTGTAGTGCCAGTAGTGAAGAGTCGTCTCATGTTCTGAGAGCGATAGGATTGAGCGATTCTGATGCCAGATCCAGCCTGCGGTTTACTATGGGCCGCGGAACGACTGAAGATGACGTGCGCCGCGTCGTTGAGGCTCTGGCGGCTATTTGCGCGGTTTCTTAGTTTTCTAACAACCCACTCAGCATGCTTTTTTTGAAAAATTGAATACGAAGTAATTGAGTGTATTCTTATATTCGGAACTAAGGTAAATGTTAGTAGCAATAAAACTTAAATGTTTCATGACGACAGTCTGTTATTTTTAATTGTATCAAAAAAGGTTATACTTATATTTGAAATGGTACGACTGGCGCTCTCTCACTCTATTTTTGTTATAACTGGTATGCTTGCAGCTGTTTGTTTACTTTTCTCCGGATCTGTAGTTGCTCAGGCGATTGCCAAAGCTTACACGGCCGATGCTCCTCTGCAGCGTGGAATGATAGTGCGGCTGAATTCGCAGGATAAGTCGAAGGTTGAACTTCTGACCGCTCAAAATGGCGACAGTATGGAAGGTGTTGTGGTCGCGGCAAACGACGCACCGGTTACATTGTCTGATATAGATCAATCGAAACAACAAGTATTCGTTGCTACCTCCGGAAGATACTATGTATTGGTCAGTACGGAAAACGGTAAAATTGCAGAGAACGATTATGTGACGATCTCTTCTTTGTCGGGAATAGGTATGCGCGCCGGAACGACAAAAGGTTTTGTGGTAGGAAAAGCTATCAATGCTTATGATGGATCAGCTAATGTAAGTGATACGACATCTGTAAGTGACAAGAACGGTGTTAGCAAGAATGTGTCAATCGGGTTGCTCGAGGTAGATATTAACATCAATCGAAATCCTTTGAGTGTCACTGACAGCGATACGATTATACCTGGTATAAAAGCCCTGCAAGCCGGTGCGCAATCGATTACCGATGAGCCGGTGAGTATGTCGCGGGTTTATATAGCCTGCCTTGTGCTTATTCTTTCCATGGCAGTAGCCGGTAGTATCTTGTATGCTGGGGTAAAATCCAGTATTCTCGCGGTCGGAAGAAACCCGTTGGCAAAAAAATCCGTACTAAAAAATATGGCACAAGTAGTGGCCGTCAGTATTACGATTTTAATTTTCAGTGTTGGTGCGGTATATTTAATATTAAAGCTTTAGCGCTTTATAATATATGAGATATAGCGTTTCGACAGTAATTCACGGCAATAAATTGCAGGTACAAATGATTCAAAAGGGTGGGGAATAAGTACGATGTCAGATTTATTGATATTTGCAGGCATGATCGTTCTAGGAATTGTGGCGATCGCATTGATCTTCGTGACTCTTTCAGAGCATAAATCTTATAAAAAGTATAAAACAAAAAAGGTAACCAAAACCGCCAACGAGTCTGCTGATGCCGAGACCTCCAAAGTCTTCAATGACGAGTTCAGGGAAGAGCTCCGTAACCGCGGTCGATTGCATTTCGAGAAGATTATAGGCGAAAACGCTATGTTCCTGCAGCAGGACCTTCGTTTGACCACCAGTCAGCTGAACGAATACATGAAGACCGAGATTACCAAGAAGTTACAGGTCGAATTTAAAAAATATGAAGAATCTATTATGGATGCCAAGCAGCTGGCAGTTGAATCGATAGACAAAACGAACGTTGCCATCGAGGAACAACGCGCGGCGCTGGGTACTCAGTTACAGGAGCAGGTAGGAGCGGAAAAAGCTCATTTAATAGAGCGTTTCGAAAATGATATGGCTAGTGTTATTAATCATTATGTTCTGGCAGCTATCGGCTCCCAGATAGACATGAGTGACCAATTGGACTTTATCATAAGCGAACTTGAAGCCCATAAAAAAGAAATCATACAGGATATCAGTAATGGCTGATACCATCGATGTTAAGGATATGCTGCCTACCAGCATCGTGACTCCGGGTGACGTTCGGCGCTTGCGGAGGGAAATCGAATCGATCGATGAATTTCTAACCCAATCGGCGCATCGTCAAGGTGGTGATTCAGTTAAGATGCCACAAACCAGTCGATTGCTCGAGGAAATAGTCGGTCTTCATGATGTTAATTTGCTGCATAAATCCCAACGTGAAAAACTTTTAAAATATCTTGCAAGCATACTCGAAGCCTCTCCTGTCATGAACTTTAGTTTTGCCAGCGACCCTTCGCCGGTGTTTACGAGTAATCTGTTGTCGTGGCTCCGTAATAATATCCACCCTCAGGTTCTGATAAAAATAGGACTTCAACCATCAATTGCCGTGGGCTGCACGGTTCGGACTGTCAGTAAATCTTATGATTTTTCTTTGCGGCAAGCTTTTGAGGCGCAGCGACCGAATCTCATAAAAGTTTTAAAATCTGAACGGAAAGACGCTGCATGAGTGATAATCGCCATTTCGATGCGCTTGTTAAAAGCGGGCAGCCAGTCGGCGAAGTTGTTGGTACCGACCGTTATCTCATCCGGATAAAGGGCATGAACCCGGTAACGATTCATGCGTTAGTTATGTTCGAAGATGGCAGCAAGGGCTTTGTCCATCATATCTTGCAGGATTATACGCTGGTGTTGCATCTCGGTACTGTATCGCCGTCTGTAGGGGCATTAGCCGTAGTCCAGCATCAGGAACTGGTTTCCAAAGTCGGCAAGGGATTTATAGGTCGAGTGGTATCAGTTAGCGGAGATCCGCTGGATGGAAAAGGGGCGTTGCCCGCCGACGATACCTGGCCTATTTTCAACCAGGCTCCGATGTTATACGAGCGTGAGCTCCTGGATAAACAGCTTGAAACGGGAGTGACGGTCATCGACGAGTTATTTCCAATTGTCCGAGGCCAGAGAATGGCGCTTATTGGCGACAGTAAGGCGGGTAAGACGACGCTGGCAACACAGATAGCCATAAACCAGAAAGATACTGATGCGATCGTTATATACGTTCTGATAGCTAAACGGCGCAGTGACGTAGATCAGCTCTTGACCAGATTAAACGACAATAATGCCATGGAATCGGCGATAGTCATTGTTTCGACTGTTTTTGACTCGCTTGTCTCTTGTTATCTAGCTCCTTATGTAGCTTGCGCACTCGGAGAATATTTCTGGCAGAAGCTCGACCAAGACGTGGTGATAGTCTACGATGACCTCACGAGTCATGCTCAGATTTTCCGGGAAATTTCTTTACTTGCACTGACAAGTCCGGGCCGTGAGTCTTATCCTGGTGACATGTTTTTTGCCCACTCAAGCCTGCTTGAAAGAGCTGGGAAGCTGAATAGAAATCACAAATCGCTGACTGCGCTGCCGTTAGTTCTGGCGAACGGCGGTGACATCACTGCCTATATGCCAACTAACATCATGTCCATCACCGACGGGCAATGGATACTCGACATGAAAGTATTCCGAGATACCATGAGGCCGGCCGTCAGTATCGGCTTAAGCGTGACGCGTGTCGGTGGTGCCGGCCAATCTTCCCGTCAACGTGAATTGTCGCGTACTACCATTCAGGCGTTGAATAAGTACAGTCAGGCACAGCAGTTCGCTCATTTCGGCTCAGAACTGGCGCTGAGCGCTCAAAAAGACATCGAACGGGGTAAGCGCATCTACGAATTACTAAACCAACCGGCTGAAATTACATACAGTACGAATGCTCAGAACCTGATGCTCGACATCGTACTAAACCTGAAAGACAACCAGATCCTGGATATGACTATTTTGAAGGCACAAGCTAACAAAGTAGCCAGTTCTATCAAAGAAGACGACCAGAATTTTGACAAAGCTCGAGACGAATTGCTGTCGCTTGCGCTCGTAGAGGTAAAGAAATGAAACGACCGCAGGACATTGCGTACGAAGAGTCTTCGATGGCTACAATCGTCGATCTGACAAGTGCGTTTGAAGGTCTGGCGAGTATGAAAATTTCGCAGGTCAAAAATCAGGTACTGCAGTCGCAGGCGTTCTTCAATGACCTTTGGAATATGTATTCTCAGATCCGGGTGGACAGCTTGTTCCGTTTTGGTAGGTCAGGTCATGACGATGTTATCGATAAAGATCTGCTTATCGCCGTAACTGCCGAAGGTGGCTTCAGTGGTGACATCGATCAGAAACTTATTTCATTTATGTTGAAAGGCCATGACCCCAAAAAACAGGACATCGTTATCATTGGGCATCACGGAGCCATTCAGCTGGCACAGTCCGGCGTGAGCTTCAAAAAGTATTTTAAATTGCCGGAAAAAGACGAGAACATCAATGTAAAGCCGCTCGTTCGAATCATCAAATCCTATCGTTCGACGCAGGTGTATTATCAAACCTACGTATCGCTTATGGTACAGGACATCAAAAAGATAGAACTGAACAGCGCAGTGCAGCTCGCCGGGGGCCAAGCCGAAAAAAACGATGATGTTATAGACGAATCAACCTATATTTTCGAACCGAGCTCATTCGACGTCGTGGCGCATCTGGAGCGTTCAATGCTCGAGATAACCCTCAGTCAGGTCATACTCGATTCCAAGCTCGCGCAGTATGCCAGTAGATTCCGGGCTATGAGTACGTCGCACGAACGGGCCGATGAATCGCTCAAGGACTTGCATCTGCTGTATAACCGGACGAAGCGTAATATTGCAGACGAGCGCTTAAAAGAAATTCTGAACGGACGAAAGAAAGCGGTTATATCATGAGTTCCAAAGGTGTTATCAGATCAATAAAAGGACTCGTCGTACAAGTAGAATTCGATGATAACTTTCCGCAGCTTCAGGAAATTATGGTTGCCGGAGACGAATTCAAATCGCAGTTGCTGGTTGAAACGGTGAGCCACACAGGAATAGTAACCTGCCTGAACGTGCGAGGTACGACGTCGCTTACTAAAGGCATGGATGTGATTCCAACCGGACACAGTATAGAAATACCCGTCGGCCCGGAACTCATCGGCCGAGTCGTTGATGCTATGGGGCAGCCGATTGACGGCCGGCCAGCCATCGTCACCGAAAAGATGCAGACTCGGAACATCTTCCGATTGCCGGCCCACGCGACTTCTTTCAAAGTTGCAAAACCTGAAGTGCTGGAAACCGGCATCAAAGTGCTGGATTTCTTCGCGCCGTTCGTAAAAGGCCGTAAGATCGGCATCATCGGTGGGGCCGGTGTCGGTAAGACGGTGCTTACCATGGAACTTATCAATAATGTCTCCCGCAGCGGCGCAGGCATGGCATTCTTTGCCGGTATTGGGGAACGTATCCGAGAAGGGCACGAACTGTACCAGACGCTCGATGAAAACAAGCTTCTTGGCAATACCTGTATGTTTTTCGGGCAGATGGACCAGAATCCGGTGCAGCGGTCGTTGGTCGGAATATCAGCAGTAACACTGGCAGAATATTTCAGGGACGAACATAAAAAAGATATTTTGTTCTTCGCCGACAATATGTACCGATATGTTCAGGCTAAAAACGAGCTTTCGACAATCCTCGACCAGATACCTGCTGAAGGCGGCTATGAGCCGACAATATTTTCTGACATCAAAACGCTTCAGGATCGCCTGAGTTCCAACGAGAACGGCTCTATTACGGCAGTGCAGACCATTTACGTCCCTGCAGACGATCTGAGCGACCCGGCGGTTCAAATGATCCAGCATGAGCTGGACTCGACGATCGTTTTAAGTCGTAAAGTCGCCGAAGAAGGTATCCGGCCAGCTGTCGATCTGCTCCGCACCAGTTCGTCGCTACTATCTCCTGATATAGTTGGTGACCGACATTATGTGCTCAGCGTCCAAGTACAGGCTTTGTTACAGAAATACGAATCATTGAAAGGCATTATTGCGATTATTGGCGAGAACGAATTGAGCCCTTCCGACCGCGCCGATTTTGCAAAAACGCGCAAACTTATCCAGTACTTCTCGCAGAAAATGTTCGTTATGGAAAAACTCAACGGCATAAAAGGTGAATTTGTGAAGCGCGAGCAAATGTTGAGCGCCATAGAAGAGATCATCATCTAGCTATGGAAGGTTCCGTTCCAGACAAAAAGACCGGAAAAATGCGAATTCATGTCGCGTCGCCGTTCGCTGTTTTTTTTGATGAAGAGGCGGTGAGTATTTCGGGAGTGAACGCAACCGGTCCTTTCGATGTGTTGCCGCAACATCACAACTTCATTACGCTGGTAGAAGCCTGCGATCTGATAATCCAGACACTCGCCGGTACGGAGACGCGTATTAAGATTTCGGGCGGAGTGATGCACGTCAAAGCCGACACTGTCCGTGTCTTTCTGAACGTATAAATACCTGAGTCTCAAAACCTCATCAACTCAACTGAAGTGAAGCCGGTGCGGCATTGTCACGGAGATGCTACGGCTACAAAGCCGAGCAGCTCAGGTGACATGCCTTCCGCGCGTGAACGGTTGATGGGAGATTTGAGACTCAGGTATAAATAGATTGAGACTTAGCCGAGAATGACGTAGTCAAAAGCGAATGTGGCGCCAGCAGGAGGCGCGTTGACGCTGCAGACACTGAAGCTTGTAGTGGTTCGATTGACATAGTACTGCAGGCCTGCGGCCGCCGAACCTACGGGGCTGATGACGACGTGAGGCGTCGTGTTGTATTTGTTTACGAAGTTCACGGTTATGAAACAGCCCGCACTTGGGCCACTGCCGGTATTTATGTTCAATGTTCCACCGGCGTCAGTACCGCTTACGGAAGCTGTTCCACCGCCTCCAACCGCGCTGCCAACAGTTCTGGAGGGCGTGCTGCCGCCAGCGATGATATGCCGTGAAAGGTTCAGGTCGCCGACTAACTGCAATGAATTGGTACTCATCTGAGGTGCCGTCAAAGGACCGCCGAAAGTACCAGAGCCGTTACTGGTTATATTTCGGCGGACGTTCAATTGGCCCTGTATTGATGTGTCGCCGCCAATTGTTAAAGACCGGCCTACTTGGACTGTGTCAAAGCGGCTATCTCCAGACACGGTTATGCCGGGCAATGACAATGCACCTCCCACGTTGATTTGGCCAGCGACATCAAGGCTGTCCCGAATAAGTACCTTACCTGCAAATACCGCGTTGGACTGTATGCTAAGAAGCTGCTTGGGGTCACCAACAGTCGCATCGGTGTTTGCCAATTGCTTCAGTGAAGCGTCAGAGAGCGTGGTGCTGGAAGGAGTCGGTTCTTTTTTCTCGCCTTGTGTCAGGGCGGTTCCGATAGTTATACCTGCGGCAGAAAAAATGACAAGTATAAACAGCCACATGTACATGTTCACGTGGTTGCGCATGAAGCGGGCAAATTTATTCTTAGGTTTTTTAGCTAGGGGTGAGATCGGAGTAACGTTATCTTTGTTGCCAGGTTCTTTTTCTAACGAGTCGTCCTGTAAAGATAGTCCGGAAGATGCAACGCTTGTGTCATTCTCTAAGCTGTCATTCGGCTCGTTCGTGTCCGGTTTATTATGTTCTGTGGCATCCATAGTGGAAAATTTTCCTTTATGCCAATTATACTTCAGTTTCTGTTAAACGTAAACGGTATCGCTGTTTCTACTGCTGATTAGTAATGATGCAAGGCATAGAATGCGTAACGTATGTATAAAAATCATTACATAATATAAACGTGCTATTAAGTAAGCTTAAAACTATATTGCAATCTCAGAAACGCTTATGCTACAATTACTCGGTAAGTATTAAAAACAAATAAAAAAAGGAGAAAGTTTATGGCTTTCAAAGATAAACTAAGGCGTACTGGCAGCCTGTTCGGCGCTTCGGCGTTTGCATTTGCACTGGTAGCCACGGCCGTTCCTCAGCAGGCATCGGCATATGCGCTTCTTTCGGACAGATCTATACAGCTCAGCTCGAGCGCTAGCGGAGCCACGGCAGACTATTTAGTTAACTTTACGACTTCAGGAGCTGATGCGGTCATCGGTTCAGTTGTCGTGCAATTCTGTAGTAATTCGCCTATTCTTGGTGACACATGTAACAACGTAACTGGACTGAATGCGACTGTTGCAACCATAAGCGGACAATCGGGAACGATCAATGGTCTTACAAAGCATGGCAACTCCAATGCGAATAATGTCATATTAACGAGGACTGCAAATAGCGTTGCTTCTGGAGCTCAAGAATTCACTTTGCAAAGCATCACCAACCCGACAAACTCTAACGTGACCTTTTACGCACGCATAATGACGTTTGCTTCTACTGATGGTAGTGGCGATCAGGTTACTGGTTCGGTACATGCCGGAGGTATTGCGCTGAGTACTGCTAACCTACTGCAAGTAACCGCCAAAGTTCAGGAAACCTTGATATTCTGTGTCTATACCGGAGCTAACTGTGGCGCTGGTGGTACCGGGGTTATCTTGGGAGATGGGAATGGCGTCCTGGCATTAACTACCACTGAATATCTGGACACAGCCGGATTCGATGTCGCCAGCAATGCTGTAAGCGGCGTGACAGTTCGACTTAAGGGCGGTTTGCCAACTTCAGGATCTGGGCAGACTTTGCCTTCGATCGGCGCAACTTGCACACTTAGATTGCTGACAACAGGTTCATCTTACTTCGGGTTCCGAGTAAGCACTGCTGGAGCGAGCCAAACGGCAGCTGTCCCGTACAACTGTGCAGCAGACAACTATTCATTTGATTTAGCACAGACGAACACGACCTACGGACAGACGGTTGCGACCACTTCTGGTGCGAACGACGTTTCTTCGAGTGAATTGACGTTCGCGGCTAAGGCTTCATCAACCACTCAGGCTGGTATATACAATACTAACCTGACAATGGTCGCTACAGCCCGATACTAAACATAAGGTAAAATATAAGCATGAAATTGCGACAACCGAACCAGCTCCAATCAAGGTTGTCGCAGTTCGTGCGATACAGGCTCTATACTGTCATGGCACTGCTACTTGTACTAGCGGTGCCATTTTATTATATGAATTTGGTCATCGCCGCTCAACTGACCGACCGGAGCTTGCAAATGTCCGACTCGACTGCCGGTGCAACCAACGTGCTTTATAATTTCAACTTCACGACTGCGACTGCAGGAGATGTCGGATCGCTAACATTTGAGTTTTGTAGCAATTATCTTTTCGACGCCATTGATGTCTGCGATCCGCCAGCCGGATTCAATGCCGCGGGAGTATCGATAGCTTCACAATCCGGGTTAAACGGATTTGTTATAGATTCGTCATCAAATACAAATAAGGTTGTCGTTGTACGGAACTCACCCCAAACCATCCCTGTGACGCCTGTAGGCATGCAATTTGCCGGCATGACGAATCAGTCCGCTGATAGTAGTTTTTATGTAAAAATCGCCACTTACATATCTACTGATGCAAGTGGCGCACATACTGATACTGCTATGCTGGTTGCCGCTACGAATCAAAGTATTACCGTAACGACCGAAGTGCCGCCATATTTATATTTTTGTACCGGGATTTCCATAGATGGGTTTAACTGCGGTACTGCTACGGGAAATGTCATTGATTTTGGTGAACTTTCCACCGCGCAGGCCCGTGTTGGGACATCGCAGATGCTGGCCAGTACGAACGCGCCTTACGGTTACAGTGTGACGCTTTTCGGTTCTACGCTAACGGCAGGAACGAATGTTATTCCTGCTATGAATACCCAGGCATCTCTTCCTGGAACGAGTCAATTCGGATTGAATACCCGCGAAAACTCCAATCCTAATGTTGGAACTGAGCCAATCGGTTCTGGATTTACGACAGCTAAGGGAGGTTACAACTCGCCTAATTTGTACAGGTTCAGAAGCGGAGAAATTGTCGTCAGTAACAATACCTCTGATGATTTCAGGAAATTTACCGTCAGCTACATCGCCAACAAAAATCAGAATCAAGCGGTCGGAAGGTATGTCGCGACACTTTCGTATATCTGTTTGGCAAACTTCTAACGGTTTGATACGATATAGGCTGAAGCAGGATTAATAGAGGGTTATATGAAGAAAATCAGCAGTTTAGTAGCGGCGGCCGTCATCTCGTCGGCAGTATTAATTTCAGGCGTGTCTTACGCTCAACAACAAAAACCCGCAGATTCCGGTCAAGGGAACGGTATGAAGATCGCGCCGGTTCGGAATGATCTGACGATTGAAAAGGGAATGAGTCAAACAGTCGATCTGTATGTCGAGAACATAACGGCATCAACTATCAGATTCAAGGCAATCACAAACGATTTTGTGCCGTCCGATGACGAATCCGGCGAGCCGAAAATTATACTAGACGAAGATAAAAGCGCTCCTGGAAATAGTTTCAAGAGTCTGGTCGGAAAAATCAACAGTGTCAGTATTGAGCCGAATGAACGTAAAGAAGTAAAAGTGACCCTTACCGTTCCTATTGACGCCAGTAGCGGCGGTTACTACGGTGCCGTCCGTTTCGCTCCCGAAAGTGGACAGGGCGGTGACAATGTATCGTTGACTGCCAGCGTGGGATCTATCTTCCTTGTGCGTGTACCTGGTGAGATTACCGAAAAACTGTCAGTTGAAAGTTTTGGAGTATCGAAAGAGGGTGATGGAAATCTGGCCTCGTTATTCAGCAGTGGTCCGGTGACGGTCGAAGCCCGATTCCGTAACATGGGCAATATCCACGTCCAGCCTTTCGGTAAGATGGTCGTCAAGAATATGTCGGGCAAAGTCGTTGAAGAGATTGAAATTAATGACACCCAACCACGGGGTAGCGTGCTTCCCGCCAGTGTCCGCAAATTCTCCGCTCCGATCAAAGTCGACGGCGTATTCGGCAGATACACGGTCGAAGCTAATTTCGGGTACGGCGGCAGCGGAGATATGATAAGCGCCTCAAAGACATTCTACGTCATCCCCTATCAATTAATTGGTGTCGTCGGTGGGTTAATCCTATTCACTGTCTTCGGCGCACCGCGTATCCTTAAGTCCTACAACAGCCGGGTCATCGAAAAATCCAAGCGCGGTAAATAACTCCAATAGCTCTACTGAGATCACGGCCGTAGCTTGTATTTCACAGCGTCATAGCTTATGGTATAAGCATAACCTTGTAGCTATATGAGACAAAAATACACATATTATTTTCGCAAAAACTTCCGACTCATCGTAGTTCTGGCGCTCGTTCTCGGGTTCGTACTGTCTACCGGAGAGATAGCGTCCGTCCGTGCTGCCGCTCCACTGCCCCAAAACCCGCAAAATGGCACCGTTGGCTTAGAAGCTACTATTTCATCCCCGCCCCCAAGTCGTGCAGCGACGATATCGACGCCGGTAAACGGCCGCACCTATACGCAGATACCCGTTGCCGTGAATGGTATCTGTCCACAAGGGACGATGGTCAAGATGTTCGCCAATAACATATTTGTTGGATCAGCTCGTTGTACGAACGGAAGTTTCAGCCTAGAGATTGATCTGTTTAGTGGCCAGAACGATCTGGTTGCCCGGGTTTTCGACGATCTGGACCAAGCCGGACCGGATAGTAATGTCGTTCGAGTTACGTTTAACGACTCGCAGCTCAGTGCATTCGGTAACAGAGTCAGTGTATCGAGTGCATACGCTAAGCTTGGTGCAAATCCCGGGGATAAACTGACGTGGCCGCTTATAATCAGCGGTGGAACTGGTCCTTTTGCAATCAGTGTCGATTGGGGTGACGGTAAACCATTCACGCTTTTGAGCGTACCGTTTACGGGAGTTACGAATGTGGACCATGTATATGATGCTGCCGGGATTTACCGGATTGTCGTGAAAGTGACTGATGTGAACGGATCGTCCGGATATCTCCAGCTCATCGGTGTTGCTAATGGCGAAGGAAAGGCCTCGATAGTAAACGCGCCAGACTCGGCAGGATCGTCAAAGACTATTATTCAAACCAGATATAGTGCGTGGCCATCGCTGGTAGCTATACCTCTTATATTTGCTGCTTTTTGGCTGGGGCGGAAGTATGAACTACAGACCTTGCGCCGCCGCATCGAAGAATCTACATCGAACGAATATAACCGGTAGCCGGCAAATCATTGCTTTGCTATACTTAGTGTAGTTATGTCAAACGATAAGAATCAAAAAGTGTTCGTTGGGATGTCCGGCGGTGTCGACAGTTCTGTAACCGCAGCGCTTCTTAAAGAGCAGGGATATAACGTGACGGGCGTATACATGAAGAACTGGAGCCAGGATCTGCCTGGCTTTGACTGTCCTTGGAAGCAGGATTATCAAGATGCAAAGCGCGTGGCGGTACAGTTGAACATTCCTTTTAAAATGTATGATTTCGAAACTGATTACCGCTCAAAAGTTGTGGAATACATGCTCGACGGCTACAAGGCGGGAATTACACCGAATCCGGACATCATGTGTAACCAAGAGGTCAAGTTTAAGTTGTTTTTGGAAGCAGCTATAGAAGATGGTGCAGATCTGATAGCCACTGGACATTATGCTCGGTCTGTTGATGGACAATTGTTGGCTGGAATCGACACGAATAAGGACCAATCATACTTTTTGTACCGGGTCACGTCAGAGGCTTTGCACCGCAGCTTAATGCCCCTTGGCGGCCTGCAGAAGCCGCAAGTACGCGAACTGGCCCGGAAGTTCAATTTGGCAACAGCAGAAAAAAAGGACAGCCAGGGAATATGCTTTGTAGGAAAGGTTGGTATAAAAGAGTTTTTGCAGCAGTTCGTGGAAACCGAGCCGGGACCCATCGTAGATAGCGCGGGCAAAGTAATTGGCGAGCATGACGGCGCCCTGTTTTATACCATTGGCCAACGCCATGGACTGAACGTTGGTGGTGGTCTGCCATACTATGTCGTCGGTAAAGACATGAACAGGAACGAAGTCTGCGTTACGACCGACCTGACCGACGAGCGGCTCTGGACATCTACTTTGTCGCTGACGAGTGTCCATTGGATAAACGATGAGCCTACTGCCGATAGCGATGATTTAGTAGTACGTACTCGCTATCGGGCGCCGCTGATTATTATAAAGAATCAGAATAAGATCGATGAATCGAACTGGAAAATAGAGATGGCCAATGAGGTAAAAGCAGTTACGCCGGGACAATCCGCCGTTATTTATAGTGGAGACAGAGTTGTTGGCGGTGGCATCGTCGTCTAATCAAAATAATCACGATGTGTTACTACCTGGCCGATCTGTCAAAACTGCTGGATGCAGTCAACTGATCGGCCAGGGTTCGCACCACTCGAGCTCGGGTGGTTTCCCACGTGGATATGGTGGTCCGTGCCTGGCTGGCGCGGATAACTTCTTCTGGTAGGATGGATCGTACATAGCAAATCCCCTTCAATTACTGCTCGAGGGTGCTAGTCGAAGTCCATGAACCATCCAATGATGCCGGAGAAGAAGTCGTACAGCGTTGTACCGATGGGTAGCCATGCGTCAGCAAGTCCCAAAAGGGAAGGGTTGACGTAGATCACTGAAGTAGTAGCGATCAGCAGAAGGCCAGTCCCGATGTTCGGATAGCTGAAGAACGCGTACATCCCCAGCCCAACGATGATGACTGTCACGAGGAGCAGTCCCAGCTGTCCGGCTCCAGTCTGTTCGGTTCCTTGTCCGAGCATCTCGAGCAGCGACTGCCTGTAGGCCGCGAATCGCGGAGTCAGGGCAAGCCCGCCGACGATGCCGAACACGGCCGCGATCAACGTGATGACGTTGTCCGCCTTTCTGAACCTCGGCAAAAGCCTGTCGATGAGCTTCAGGAAGATCACGATGCCGATGGTTCCCAGAACTGATGCCTGAGCCACGTTAATGGAGTACTCAGCGTAGAGCTGAGTTGGCTCCAGCGCGAGAATGGTTCCCTGAGCGAATGGTGCGAGCACTGCTATCACATCCTAACTGTGTTGGGTTTACGGTTGTGTAGTGCTGATAATAATTCAACCATATAAAGACTGCTCTCGCAAACATTATCCTATATAATTGACACTTTCGGATTGCATGAGCATATTATATGCGATCAAAGTTTTGCCGACCCTCAACATATAGCGCAATAAATCGAATAATTATGGACGTTAAGAATTTCTAGTGCTGCGGGCCATCCCGATAAGCTCATTTTCGATGATGTAGCACGGCATTACCAGTATCCGGAGATCCTGGTAGAACGACCATAAGACATCAAATATAAAACTCTTCATATAATCTATAAACAAATTCTACACACCTATCTCCTAATTATAGCACAATTAAATCAAAAAGTCAACAATCTTGAAGTGGTAGACCCTCAGTGGCGCATCTGCCGGACAGTGGTACAATAGACGCTATGAACGCACAGGAAATCCGAAAAAAGTATCTTGAATTTTATAAGGATCGTGGCCATGCGGTAATTCCGCGTGCACTGCTGGTGCCCTATAACGACCCGACCACGCTGTTTACTGGTTCTGGCATGCAGCCTTTGTTGCCCTACTTGCTGGGCGAAAATCATCCGGACGGCACGAGACTTACGGATGGCCAGACATGTCTGCGCGCCCAGGATATAGAAGAGGTCGGCGATAACCGTCATACGACCTTTTTCGAAATGCTGGGCAACTGGTCTTTGGGTGATTACTTCAAGGCAGAGCAGCTGCCGTGGTTTTTTGAATTTTTGATTGATGAAGTCGGACTCGATCCGAAGCGATTATATGTGACATGTTTTCAGGGTGATAGCGAATTCGATATTCCGAAAGACACCGAAAGTGCCGACATTTGGCGTCGTCTGTTCGAACGGCGCGGTATTGATGCGCGTGAGGTCGAAGTTGGCAGCGAAGAGGACGGCTACAAAACGGGTATGCCAGAAGGCGGACGGATATTCTTTTATGACGCATCTAAAAACTGGTGGTGTCGGGCCGGTAAAATAGGCCAGATGCCGGAAGGCGAACCGGGCGGGCCGGACAGTGAAGTTTTTTATGAATTCGAAGAGATAGCTCACGACCCGAAATGGGGAGAAAAATGTCATCCGAACTGCGACTGCGGCCGCTATATGGAAATCGGCAATTCCGTTTTTATGGAGTATGTGCGGGTTGCGAGCGGTTTTGACAGGCTGCCGAAACAGAACGTGGATTTCGGTGGAGGGTTGGAGCGGATTGCGGCCGCCCGAATCAATTCTCCTGATGTTTTCAAAATCAGCATTCTGCAACCGATCATTACCAAACTGGAAGCCATATCTGGCAAGACGTACGACAGCCATACCGAAAGCATGCGGGTCATTGCCGACCATCTGCGCGCCGCGACGTTTTTGGCTGTAGACGGAGTCGTGCCTTCAAACAAAGAGCAAGGCTACGTTATGCGCCGTCTGATGCGTCGGGCTATGGTAAAGGCTTTCGATCTTGGCATCGAACAAAATTTCGTCGAAGAAGTCGTGCCGGTCATAACCGGACTATACATTGATGATTATCCTGAAATGGCTGCAAAGCGCGACGAAGTTATTGCGGTACTGGTAAAAGAAGAAAAGGCTTTTCGACAAACGCTTCGTAAGGGACTTTTGGTATTTGGACGTTCGATTCTGGGTCAGAAAGTTGGCGATAAACAAGCCAGGCCATCCGGCAGCGACGAAGTAGTCGCGATGAATGGCGAAGACGTGTTCACGCTATATGATACTTTCGGCTTTCCGGTAGAACTGAGCGTAGAAGAGGCTTCTAAAAGACAAGTACCAATGTCCGAAAACTGGCGCGAAGAGTTCGAAGCAAAAATGAATGAACAGCGAAAGCGTTCACAGACTGCCGCCAAAGGTACGTTCAAGGGCGGACTGGGTGGTCAGACTATCCAGCATAAAAAGTACCACACAGCGACTCATCTCATGTACCAGGCGCTTCGTGACGTTCTGGGCAAGCATGTCGTGCAACGGGGCAGTAATATCACTGAAGAACGTTTACGATTCGATTTTTCGCATGACGGAAAAGTGACGGACGAACAAATAAGCCGAGTGGAGCAGATCGTCAATGAGCAAATTATGAAAGATCTCGTCGTGACCTGGGAAGAACACCCTACCAAAAAAGCAATCGACGAACTCGGGGCATTAGGACAATTTGGTGACCGCTATGGGGACACGGTTAAAATCTATCGAATGCAGGCAGAAAGTGCTGATAAGCCGTTTAGCTTTGAAATCTGCGGCGGTCCGCATGTAGAGAGAACCGGTCAACTTGCTGAAGACAATAAGTCTTTCAAAATTATCAAAGAGGAATCATCAAGCGCAGGCATACGCCGCATCAAAGCACTGTTGCAGTAGGACTAAAACTACGAATTAGCTTCCCGTGCGGTTTCTATGACTTCATTTAAAATCTGAAGTGTAACGTCGCAAACGGGTATTGGTTTTGCCTCTGAAGGATGCTCGATTCTTCTTGGCGGATGTCTATCCCAAAGCACTGAATCTGAATCTTCCATGAAAATTTTTTCTTCGAAAGTTAGAGGTACAATTTGCATGTCCTCAATAATCAAGGGGTCAAGTTCACCACGGGTTACCGTGTGAATCTGCCAGGATGTGTGTGGTAGATCTCCGGGATTTATGGATTCGTCAACAGATAATGTGAGCTTTCTTGTGATGGATGACTCGTCGGCGAACCCATCATCATCGACACCTTTACCGCGAATACGGTCATTGACGGTGAGTGTCTCTGTTCCGCAAAGTGGAACAGAATGTCTGACTCCGCCTATCCAGTTATGAGAGCAGTCGAGAATCGCGGCTATTTCACGAAGCTCTGTTTCTTGATCGCTTTTGGGCAGCATAATGCCGGCTTCTTCCAGGATGTCGTCTATCAATGTTCTGGGTAAAGCGTAGGTCTGGTCTCCTCTTACGGCCAGTTTTTTGGCGGGGTCCATCAAGGCTACCCAATACATACCATCGCTCAACTCAAGAGATTGTCCTCTAAATGATCTCATTCTATGAATGACTATTTGGTAGCCGTTATCTAACATCAGTTCAGCTGACTCCGGCTGGTATGTCTTTTTTTCGCCGTCATAAAATAACTGCAGATCGGCACTTTGAATGAGGTCAGGTTTATCGT
>JBGTMN010000047.1:0-4035 GCA_041743525.1 Saccharimonadales bacterium (SeqCode)
GAGCCGCTTCGATGGCTTCAGCCTCTTCTGCGTCAGGATTTATTTTTGCTACCTGTGTATTGTCTTCGTCCATGAGCGTGTATCTCCGTCTGGCCTCTAATTCTGACTATATGCAGTTTCGATGGCTATTATTGTAAGTTAGCGGCCGTATAGTTCGAGCCTTATTCGTAAACGTAACCTCTATTCTAATCGAAATTTTATTCTCATCAAACCATTTACTGAGTTTTACAACACCCGATAACTATATCCACCCAGGCACGCCGATGCGGTACAATGAGCTTAACCAACAATACGATATCTAATGAGGAGAGGCCAGATTATGGACATCACACAGGTAAAACGATTGGAATTCAGACGCAAGTTCTTTAAGCTGTTCGGTGCCTCTATAGATGTCAAAGATGCCGGCAACGATACACAAGTTGGCTACATTCAGATGAAGGCGTTCAAACTAAAGGAAGATATCCGGCTCTACGATGGTCCGGACAAAAAATTAGAACTGATGCGTATCCACGCCCGATCGGTCATCGATTTCGGCGCGACATACGACGTATATGCAGGAAATGGCCAGCTATTTTCATTGAGGCGAAAAGGACTGCGTTCAACGTTCGTGCGTGACCACTGGCTTATCCTGGACAACGATGGCAAGGAAATTGGAACCGTACGTGAAACCAGCAGCGGACTGGCTTTGCTCCGAAGATACACAGATTTAATCCCTTTCGTAGGCTGGGCAGTGGATCTGGCTATGGCGTTCTTCCCTATTACCTACACCATTTTTGACGGCGAAAAAGCTGCCGGCTTCGTAACTCATCAGCGCAACCCTATAATCGTCAAAATGAGCTTGGACATGAGCCAGTCCCCCGAGAACTTTGACGCGCGCGTCGGTATTGCTGCTACCACCTTGCTCAGCGTCATGGACGCGAACAAGAACTAGGATTTTTTCCGGCGGTCGTAATACCGCAGTTCTTGTTTGTGCGTGTCGAGACGTTCGATGTATTTGTCGTATTTGTTGAATAGCTGTGAGTACTGGAAGCTTGGCGTCAGGACCTTATGCAGGCGGCCTTTGGCTTCGAGATATTCTATAAGCGAATAAAAGTCGCCGTCGCCGGAAACCAGGATCATTTTGTCGTAATTTGACATCTCTTTCATAGCCCAGAGCACAAGGTCGGCATCTATGTTGCCCTTCACCGGCTTTTTCTCTTCCGGCTCTTCCGGCTTGCCGTCTTTGTCCAGCCCAGGTTCGTGCGGCTCCTGCTGCGCTTTGGTCATGTCGTAGGTTGGCTTTAATACCACCAAGTACCCGGCATCGTGCATCTGGTCGTATAGACTTTCGAATTCGGGTACGTATCCTATGAACATGTAGGCTTTTGTAACACCGTGTTTTTCGGCCAGGAATTTGCGGAATTTGATCCAGTCCATCTTCCAGCCAAACTTCTGAACACCGATATTAAGATTTTGGCTGTCTATGAAAGCGTGAATGCCTTTTTGACGTTTTGGTTGGAATTTCATGCTTCTATCATATCATTATTGTTTGGCTGACACCGCAAAGAGCATGCTGCGGCAGTCCTTGCCTATCATTCTCAGCTCGTCATCCGGCGTGATGTCTATAGCTTCAGCGACACCCAGAAGCTTATGCCTGAGCACTTCACAGTCGTTTAGTGTAACAGGACGCTTTGTGACCTGATGGCCGACAACCTCTACGCGGTTCGATTCGTCGAATACGTATTCCTTTTCGACGATGCGCAGGTCCGCTTGTTCACATAGAGGCTCTTTTCGGCGCCAACCGAACCGGTATCGTTCCCAAGTTGTCATAGAAGTTATGTCGGGCTCCGGGATTGCTTCCTCCTGTAGTGGTATATGCCGAACAGTCAGGAGCATACTCCAGTTGTCGCGGCGCTCTAAATCCTTTTTGACAGAGATACCGATGTACGTCTCATGGCCTGGCTCTGTCGCGGGATCGTCTGAACCTCCGTCATATACGACGAACTGATGTTTGCCGGGAGGCAGGCTGCGTTTTGCAGTCGCATCAAGTGTTATGCTGTTGTCGCCTGTTTGCCCGGGCGCAAAATCACTGACATCTGATTCGCTGCCAAGAGCCACGAGCCGCTTCGGCATCGTGCTCATACTATTCATCAACGCGCGAGCTGCCGCATCAAACAAATATGGCTCCCTCATCGCGTGACGGATATTGTGCCGTTCCCTGACGATGCCCATAGCCAGCGACTGAACAGCCGCCACTTCGCTTACTGGAATAAGGGCATCGGAGTTTTCACTCCATGCTTCTAAATTTGACTTAAAACTCATACTATTATGAATGTACTCCTTAGGCGAGCAATATACAAGTCCTGTCTAAGAAGTAGTCATATGTTTTCGGCGGGCCTCGTTCGCCCAGTGATCGGCCATTTCGTTTCCTGGATCGTCATTATGTCCACGCACCCAGATCAACTTGGCCTTTGAACTTCGGTACAGTGGGCAAACTTCTTGTACGATATCCAGGTTTTTTATCTCGCCGCCCTTTTTCTTCCAGCCGTTCTTTTCCCATGGGATGGACCATTTGGTTATGACATTTATCCAGAATTCACTGTCAGTGTAAATCTCGCACTCCTGGCCATTTGCATGCTTAAGGGCTTCGACTATCGCAAAGCCTTCCATGCGGATATTGGTCGTCTTTGAGCCACCTGGTTCACTACCAAGCACCGCCGGCTTATAATCTTTTGTGCCATCTGGCTTATCCAAAACTTCTACAACGGAAAATCCCCCTGGTCCAGGATTCGGACTGGCAGAGCCGTCGGTGTAATAGGTAATCATTTCTGTTTTCCTCTCGTAGCCATCACTCTTTTCATCATTCTATAGTACCACCAGTTCAGTTAAAATCATTCGAAGCATACTCTGACCTTGGATTTTCAGGGTGATTGACCTCATCGAATACCACGATAAATTCCGGATTCAGTACGTACATTTGATGATCATTTTTATCCGCTACGAAGTTTTCGTAAAAATTGTGTCCTGTCGCATATTTGGTGACGTACAAGTCCATCATCTTTTTTACTGTGTCTGCATCTGTAACCACATTCGCTTTACCCGACACCTGAATGCCAATAACCGGCATGTCCTGCTTAACGGCAATCGCTGCCGCCACATTGTTCTGTACGTCTATTTCCCTGCTATGCCGCCTGGTCGGCAGACTGAGCCAATACAGATTACCGTCTTCGTCGGCCACGAAATAAACCGTGCAGATCCAGGGCTTACCAGCTTTGACGGTGGCGAGCTGCATGAGCTTGGATTGCTGCAGATACTGATATAATTTTTCGACATGAGTCATGATGCAAACTAAGTGTAGTGGTTTAATTTTTTCTATCTTACTCAATTTCAACAGTTAAGAACGGGCTAAGAATTAAGTCCTAATTCATTGGCTAGATTTTTGATGGCTACGCGCTTCTGCTCTGTCGTGTCACGGTCGCGAACAGTAACGGCATTGTCTACGAGTGTATCGAAGTCGATGACGACGCAGTACGGCGTACCGATTTCGTCCTGGCGGCGGTAGCGTTTACCGATGTTGCCGTTATCGTCCCACATCACGGCGCCAAATTCTTTTTTGAGCTGCAGGTACACTTCGCGGGCCTTTTCGACCAGTTCGGGCTTGTTTTTGAGAAGCGGCGATACGGCGACTTTTATGGGAGCCAAGTGCTTTGGCAGCTTGAGGACTGATCGTTTTTCGCCGTTTATCTCATCGACTGTGTACGCCGATATAAGCACTGCCATGATCGCCCGCTCCACTCCAAAGCTTGGTTCGATGACATGCGGCACGAACGGTGCGGATCCGTCTTTCGGCCGGTATTCCATGCTCTTTTTACTAACACGCTGAATGTTACCGAGGTCGAAATCGGTGCGATACGCCAGCCCTAGGATTTCGTCTTTGCCATGCGGGTACTCGAATTCGAAATCTATGGTTCGTTTGCTGTAGTGAGCCCTGTCGTCTTCCGGTACTTCCAGTTCATGAACTTTGTCTTCTGGTAGCCCGAGCGCAGTAAGCCATTC
>JBGTMN010000048.1:0-2177 GCA_041743525.1 Saccharimonadales bacterium (SeqCode)
TGCCTCGCTTGCTACGGGTGTCTACGTCTACTAGTCCACTTTCCATGAGTTGGTCTATCAGTCGGTATATGCGCGTCCGTTCTACGCCGGAAGTGCGGGTCAGGGCAGACATCGTCTGCGGGCCGTGCTGGTGCAGGGCGAAGTAGATATCGGCGATTTCATCGGCCAGGCCAAGTTTGGCAAAATACGTGCGCAAAGCTAATATACCAGGAGTCATATGGCCATTATATTAGTTGTGCGGTATTTGCACAATGCTTATGCACACCTTATCCTCTCTCGTGATAGTTCTGTGCAGATTGATGCACAATTTAGGTATTTTAAACGCCAAACAATAACCGGCGACTCGTACGATTCAGTTACCAGAGTAAAATATCTCGGTTTGTAATCCGTAATTTCAGCTATCCTAGACGGTATGGAACAAATTATATTTGCGGCGGGATGCTTTTGGGGCGTACAGTACTACTTCGATCAGGTACCAGGGGTGACCGGCACGACTGCGGGCTATATAGGTGGAGGCACTGATAATCCAACTTACGAAGAAATCTGCACGCAATCTACCGGTCACGCCGAAGCAGTGCAGATACAGTTCGACACTTCTAAGGTGACGGTCAGTACTTTGTGTAAGCAATTCTTCCGGATGCATGATCCAACGCAGCTTAACCGGCAGGGCCCGGACATCGGCGATCAATACCGGTCGGCTATCTTTTTTGTGACTGACGACCAGAAAGAAGCCGCCGAAAAAATTATGAAGGAAGTTGCAGCTACATCCGAAAATCCGGTAGTTACCGTCATTGAGCGGGCTGGCCCATTTTACCGTGCCGAAGAATATCATCAAAAATTTACTGAACGTACCGGCCGGGGCATGTGTCACGTTGCTTATCAAAAATTGTAACCAGGACATGTCGGAACGCCGGCGGCCAAAAACCAAACAATCGCGCCATATGGTCTAAGCATAAGCGACCTGTTATACTGAAACCAAAGACATTACAGATGTAAGTGGTGGCAGGCAGCAATATATGGAAACCGTAGAATCGTTCATATCCAAATCCCGGCAGCAGGGGCGGGACGACGCAGCTATCGAAAGTGAACTCACGAAACGGGGCTTGACGGCAGAAAAGGCCGAGGCTTTACTGCTGGCATACGACGAGAAGCAGTTTGCAGATGTAAGCGCCCATGAGTCCATAAGTATCAAACTTGATGTATCTCATGAAAAGCCATTAGAAACAAAAAATACAGTAGAGATGTATCGGACGGGGGCCGTTAGGCACGTCGAAGCGACTGAACAGCCGAAAGGGTCACCGCTTCAGCATTCGACTTTGCAGCTGTGGGTACAGCGACCTGCAGTGCATTACGCTCTGCTGACCTTGTTTACTTTTGGCAGCGCCGCACTGGCATTCTCGCAGTCTATCGTCTTGTTTAGACAAGGTGGGCCGTCGTGGGTGCAATTCGTGATATATGTCGGCGTCCAGGCATTGCTGTTCGTTTTATTCAGGCTGGCTTATGTACGCCACATAAATCATTCAGCACTTGGATTTGCTAACCGCCTGGAGACAAAGTGGCGGCGCAGGACGCTCATAGTTCATATCATAGGAATTGTCGGGCTGATACTGTCGGTGGGATTGATCTCGCTAAATGTTTATTCTGAACATTCCTATCTGTTACTTTCTAGTCTGCCTGCGTCTTTCCTTGTGTTTTTGTTCGTCATTCTAGCTACCATCAAAGAATCATCTCCATCGGAGGCGTCCGGATTGCATTGGCGGTATGTTCACACTTTGCCCACGTTGTTGCTATCGGTGCTCCTACCGTTCTTTTTGTTCTCTTTCACCAAGACGCTTCAGTATGAGCTGGATAAATCTACCAGATCATCGATGATCTCGACGGTCGTAGCCATCAGGACGTATACCGATACCAGTATGGCTCTGCCAAGTGAGCTTGGGAAAGTCCTCAACACCGATTCCCGCCTTGGTTATGAGCTGCTAAAAAGCCCCGGACATTATGAATTATGCGGAAACTTTCGGCTGGACGCCGGGTCGGGACCGCGCAATTTCGACGTTGTGCCGGATAAATACGTCAATGCTGAGTATTTTATGCGAACTGAACCAGGAGAAAATTGCTGGATAATAAAAGCTCACAAAGTCGCCCAGCCAGCAAAAAACTTCATGGAAGATATAGATCTG
>JBGTMN010000049.1:0-27698 GCA_041743525.1 Saccharimonadales bacterium (SeqCode)
CTTGCTGAGCAGTATCGCCATATCAGCCGCACCGACCGTGCCGTCACCGTTGAAGTCAGCAGGAGGATGGCTTAGTCCGTCCTTGCTGATGACGATGGAAAGATCTATGGCATTTACCCGACCGTCGCCGTTGGCATCACCGTTACCTGATGTCGGAGCTGTCAAATTCAACGTAACAGCACCAGAGGTTGCGACGTTGCCGGCCGCATCGTAGGCTTTGGCAGTCAGGGTCTTTGAGCCGGCAGTTTGTCCGGAGGTAGGCCAACCGTAGGAGTATGGACTGGTTGTATCAGTGTTCAGGAGAGTGGAGCCATTGTAGAACTCTACTTTGGCAACGCCGACTTTGTCAGAGGCTTTGGCGCTGACGGTGACCGTGGAACCGACCGCGGCACTCGAGCCGTTGGCTGGGGCACTCAGAGAGACGGTGGGGGCGGTGGTGTCGGCGGGAGGAGGAGTAACTGCACAGTTATCGCCCGTACCGGTTGGTACGCAGTTCGTGTCACCGAGTAGTAAAATACGGTCAAGCTGCACATCGGCTTCTTTGCCCGTGTACTTTAACTGATGAGTTCCTGCGTTCAAAGTAACATTCGTCAATGAAGATGTCGCACCGTTTTGATAATTGACCCATGTCCATGTATTAGCCGGAATAGAACTCGAGTCACCGACATTCACCGCGCATCCCGTTCCAACTTGGAAATAGTAAGAATTATTTGTTGTGTTAGGGACTTTAATACGACTCCAGACTCTATAAGTACCCGAAGTCGTTACACTTACCGATTGAGTAACCTGACCAAATGTCGTTGGAGGCGCCGAAACACAAGTTTGAGCCGAAACATTTGCGGGCATTATAAAGACGCTCAGATGAATCGCCATAAACAGAAAGCCGGCAAAAGCTAATTTGATTTGATTCTTACGAAACTGTTTTGTTTTCATATTAAATTTCTTTTTTTAGCATTAGCATTACTATTAGCATCAGTATTACAGACTTTTTGTAAAATGCCAATATTTTTGAAGTTTTTTGTATAATAATGTAAATAAAACTACAGAAGTGTTTTATGAGCTCAAATAAGATTTCGTATCATCTATCAGCCGTTTAATCAGCTCCTTCGCCTCGGCCTGCTGAATAGTAGAATCTCGCCGACCCACACTTATGTCATGAATTGTTCGTACCGAATCTTCCAGCCTGTCATTAACAACATAAGTATAAAAAGATTCCTGTAATGCCGATTCGTACTCCTGGACCGCACTTTCGAGCCGTCTACGCACTTCTTCTTCTGGCAAAATTCCTCTGTGATGAAGCCGTTCAATCCATACCGGAAAACTTGGAGGAACGACAAAAATAATCGTCGTATCAGGCTTTAGGTGCTGTATGTTCGATGCCCCTACTGGCTCAACGTCTGTGATAGCTATTTTTTGATCATCGTGAGCTTTTCTTAGCTCACGAATACTGATGCCGGAAACCTGTTGTTTATGAATAACCGCCGCTTCAAGGAAATGACCGGAACGAATATCTTCGAGCACTTGCTTTTCATCTCTAAACCAGTAAGCTTGTCCGTCTTTTTCCGGAACGCCGTCATTTGTTCGGGGGTTTCGGGTGGTATCTGAAACTATAAAATGATATTTTTTTGTCTTTAACAATTCCCGGATTATGGTGTTTCGTCCGCTCGAAGAAGGCGCTACCAGTAGCACTAATCTCATGTCGTTCAGCAAAGACCTGGCTTCGACAGAAAGCCGATAATCTTTGAGTGCTGCTTCGAAATCTTCCAAGTATTTTAAATCATTCATGCAATCACTTTAGCTTACCACGCCTGTACCAATCTTAAAAAGTCTTCAAATTTGTGATTTTAGAGGAATCGTCAATTTTTCCACGAACCGCTTCCTTGCTCCATGCCTGGCTGGAAATCTGGCCAATCATCAGTACCCATAATAAGATTCCAGCTAGAAGGAGTATTCGGCGAATAATAGGAATCGTTTGTTCAATTTCTTGCATATTTGTGTCCATTTAGTAATACGGTATATTTTAGACCTACTCGCTAAACGACGTATTAAGATATTTTACTTTAACGATTTATTTAAATCATAAAAATTCTGCCTGCAAGTTACTGCAAGGACGTACCTCGCAAAGATGTAAATTATGTTATTGCAATAGTACGAAACTAATCTCGTTTAAGCATAACGGTGAACGCTTCGGCTGGAATATCAACTTTCCCAAAACGCTTCATGCGTTTTTTGCCTTTAGCCTGTTTGGCTAGGACTTTCTTTTTACGCGATACGTCACCGCCGTATAGACCAGTTGTTACATCTTTTCGGTACGCGCTCAGGTCCTCTCGGGCTATAAAACGACCACCGATCGCTGCCTGCAAAGCTACCTGGAAATTCTGGCGGGGAATGACTTCTTTTAATTTACTGACTGTTTCGCGGCCCAGAGCGTCAGCTTCGGACCGGTGTGTCATAACACTCAGTGCGCCGACTATTTCGCCTGCCACGTAAAAATCCAGTTTTACCAGATCTTCCGCCCGGTAATCGTCCAGCTCATAATTGAACGATCCGTAGCCACTGGTGACACTTTTGAGCTGGTCGTAAAAATCTGTCAAAAGATTGGCGAGCGGCGCCTCAAAACTCACTAAAGCCCGCTGCTCCACGTAACTCAGATTTTTGTGGATTCCACGCTTTGTAGCAATAAGTTGAATCACCGAACCAACATACTCCTGCGGCACGACGATCTCGCCCTTTATCCATGGTTCGCGTATTTCTTTGATTTTTGCCGGATCCGGTAGATCTGCTGCGCTCTGAATGTCAATTTCATCGCCATTTAAAAGTGTAATCTGGTAATCGGTAGAAGGGTTGGTGACTACTAAATCTAAATTGTATTCGCGCTCTAACCGCTCGCGGACAATGTCCATGTGTAGAAGCCCCAAGAACCCGACCCGTACGCCGAAACCGAGCACCGGCGAATTTTCCGGCACAAACTGCAGAGCAGAGTCGCTCAGGCTGAGTTTTTCTATAGCGTCTTTCAGTAATTGGTAATTTTCGTTGCTGTCCGGAAAAAAGCCAGCATACACAAACGGCTTTACGTCAAGATAACCCGGCAATTGTTCAGCGGCCTGGTCTGCCTGGAGCGTGACTGTATCACCGACTTTGGCTTCACGGGTAGATTTAAGGTTCGTGACAATATAGCCGATTTCTCCGGATTCGAGCGCAGAGCCGGGGTGCATGTCTGGTTTTAAAGCGCCGACTTCCAAGGCTATGCCGCCAGCTTGGGTAGCCATCATGGTAATCTGAGCGCTCTTTGCAATTCTGCCCTCAAAAACCCTGACATACAAGATCACTCCACGGTAATCATCGTAATAACTGTCAAATATAAGTGCCCGCGTCTTTTGGCTAACTGCTTCAATCGGCGCAGGTACATCGGCAACGACCCGTTCTAATACTTCATCGACACCAAAACCGGTTTTTGCAGATATATGGATGATGTCTTCGGCTTCACACCCAAGCAGGCTCATGACTTCCGCTCCGACTCTGTCCACATCGGCAGCCGGCAGATCTATCTTGTTTAGCACTGGAATAATTTTGAGGTCGGCTGCCATGGCCAAATACACATTCGCCAGTGTCTGCGCCTGTATTCCCTGAGTCGCATCAACGACCAGCAAAGCTCCCTCGCAGGCTTCCAGGCTCCGCGACACTTCGTAACTGAAATCGACATGTCCGGGCGTATCTATCAGGTTCAGCTCATACCCTTTGTATTCCATACGCACGGGGGCCAGCTTGATGGTTATACCTTTTTCGCGCTCCAAGTCCATGCGGTCAAGCAGCTGAGCTTTCATATTACGCTTTTCGACAGTGCCGGTCATTTCCAACAACCGGTCGGCAAGCGTGGACTTACCATGATCTATGTGCGCAATAATACAGAAGTTTCTTATGTGTTGTTGAGTCATTACTCTCTATTTTAACAGATAGCGGCAAATATTTGTCTTATACTATGTTTGATTGCGTTGTATATGCCATCTATGACGAATTGTTTCGAAATTAAATAACAGTAAAGAACGATTTTTAAGCTAGTAAGGCTGCCCGATACTCTTGAAGATGATCTTTTTGAGCCGTTTGAATATCGGTTTGACTTCTTCCATGCCAAACAGCGCCGAGATTGCGACATGGGTCGACAGCGTGACGATTGTAATAGCGGAGAGTTTTACGAACAAGGCCATGCCGCGGTCGTCTATACCAAGCGGAAGAAGGGTGATCATAATGAATCCGGCAACGAGCGTAAATCCTGAAACGGATATAAGTTTGGCGACCCCTGACCAAAACTTCATATTCAAAAGTCCCCGGTCGCGGTAAATCATCACGGAGAACAAAATAGCAACTTCTATCGTCGCGATGATAGATTGAGCAATCGCCAAACCGGCCAGTCCGTATGCCGTCGGCCTGGATAGCAGATATGCCAAAATTATATTCAATATGATTACAAAAACCGAAACTATCAGCGGTGTAACGGTATCTTTCTGAGCATAAAACCAACGGGATATAATTGCATACACCGTTCTAAAGAAAATCGCGATGGTCAGAAACCCGAAGAGCAGGGCTATATCCGGTGCATTCTGCGAGAAGATAAGGCGGGCCAGATATCCCCTGGAAAAGAACGCGACAATGACAACCGGAATAGTCAGCCACATCAATACTTTTAAGGTATTGAGGAACTCTTTGCGGAATAGATCGACACGACCTTCGGCAAGCCTGGCGTTTAGGCGCGGAAATGCTGCCGTAGATATTGCCGTACCGAGCAACAATATGGGTGCAGTATGCAAAATATAGGCGTTATTGTAGTTACTGATGCCGGTCGCACCTGCGATACCTGCGGCAAAACGAGTATCGACGATACTCTGGATTTGGTCTGCACCTTGGTCCAGCGACCGCGGTGGAAGCTGGCGCAGCATAGCTTGGAAATCTTCGCTTCCCCAGAAGATTTTTGGCTTCCAATGGAAGTCGGTGCCTATCAGCCCAAGAGCTACGATAATCAGCTGTAAAATACCCCCCGCCAAAGCTCCTATACCCAGTCCGACAATCCCAATACTTGTGTCTTTGAACACGAATATACTGACAATAATGCTCAGGTTATAAAACAGGGGAGCCATGGCGTAGAAAAAGAATCTGCCCAGCGTTTGTTGGGCGCTGGTCAGAATACCTGCAACTGTAAACAGGAACGGATTTAATGCCAGGAATCTCATCATTGTTGCAGCGTTGTGTTTCTGATCCGGCGTCAGACCGTTGCCCACTAACAGATCCATCATCGGGTGCGCAAATATCAGGATTATCAGCCCCACTACAAGCATGATAAGCGCCAATAAGTTCAGAATACTAGTAGACAGCTCCCACATTCCCTTTTTATCACCGTGATGCAGTCTATCTGCCAAAAACGGCATAACCGCTACGCCCAATGCACCGGCAGCAATCGTGTAAAAGAAGAAGTCCGGAATATTGAAGGCCGCAAAATAAACACCGGCACGGTCATCGAGTGGCGTGTTCGGGTTATCGAAGTTGGCGTTAATCAGCTTGGTACGTAAAAAGCCTAATATCTGGCCAATAAGCGTGGCGCCAATAAGCAGTCCGGCAACATTACTGACCGAGATACGCTTCAATGTTTTGGTAGTAGAACTTTTCGTCATAAATATTCGCGGGCATCGCCTAAACCGCTCTGCTAGCTACTTAGTATAAAGGACTAACGTATCTAGACACACATAAATGTTGCCGTTTATTTTAGGCTGATGATCTCCTCGCCCACCATCTCACGTAGTACACTCGAAGAGGGACTATTGGTCTGATTTTCGGATATTTGTGCAACCGGTTTTTTGCGACGGCGATTTCTGGATCGTTTACGTTTCGGTTTGTCGGTATTTTCTGTCGACCGGCTAGGTTCAATATTTTCATGTTGCGCCGTAGTTTTCGGTTTGGTCTGACCAGATTGACTGTCGTTAGAGCCACGTGTTTCGGAAGACGCCGGTGTCTGAACAACCTCATTTGCAGCATGATGATCCGGATTCCTGACAGAAAAACCGTTCTGATTAATAGTTTGCACATTTTCTTTTGAATCTTGATTCCGAATAGAGAGCTCACCGGCAAATGACGCTTTGGGCTTATCTGGCTGCGAATTAAGAACCGCCGCAGACTGTGGAGGATTTTTTTTGACGGCCGCTGATCTGACCGACTCTATATCTGATGATGATTTATTGCTCTGATGAGGCTTTTGTTTCGAAGCCGGTGCTTCAATCACCTTCTGTACTCCCGGCAGTCCCAGGTGGTATCTTTCACCGATTGAACGTTCGACATAACCGCGAGTTGAAGCATACTGCGCCCGGCTGTTGTCAATAATCGCGTTGCTATAATCAACTAACTGAGGCGGAAGGTTGAGGCTGATTGCAGAAAATGCCGGAGTTTTTTCGCCTTCTATAGTCATGCTGAGTACGAAATGCCGGTTATGCATATGCACCAGGTCGTATTCTTCAAATCGCGGTTCAAAGTAGCGCAACATAGACCGGGCATCATCGGCACCCATACGAAATGCTATGATCGTCCCGACATTTCCAAAAACGGCGTCTTTAACATCGATAGACATCTGGGCTGTATACTGATTAGCTACCGTTAAGTTCAGGCCGTATTTCCGGGCCTCGGACAAAATTGTCGCGAAACTATCAGTCGCAAAGTTCTGGAATTCATCGACATACAAATAAAATGGCGTGCGCCGTTCGGCAGGTATATCAGCCCGGCTCATGGCCGCCAGCTGTATTTTTGTGACCAGCAAAGCTCCCAGTAAAGCAGCGTTATCCTCGCCGATTAAGCCCCGTGAAAGATTAACCAGCAAAATCTTGTTCTGATCCATGATATTACGGACATTGAAGCTGCTCTTTGGCTGTCCTATGATGTTACGTACTAACGGATTGGCAGTGAATGCGCCGACTTTATTCAAAACAGGCGCAACCGCTTCGGCGGCGAATTTATCATTCCAACTGGCAAACTCCACCATCCAAAAATTGCGAACGACCGGATCCTCTACATATCTCAGCACTTCTGAACGAAATTTTTTATCGGTCAAAATACGGGTGATGTCGAGCATGGTGGCATTCGGGTAATCCAAGAGAGCCAGCAGACTGTAACGCAGAATATATTCCAAGCGTGGCCCCCAGCTCTCGAACATTCGCTTCAAAACTCCTATAAGCTCAGATGCCGTATGAGATTTGAGCTTCGGGTCGGTCACTTCCATGGGATTGAAGGCCATCGGGAACTCAGTGTCAGCCGGATTGAAATAAATAACATCCCCTGCCCGATCAGCCGGAATCCGTCGCATCGTATTGATCGCGTAATCTCCATGCGGATCGATGATTGCAAAACCGTACGGACTGTAAATATCCGATATAGTCAAAAGTTCGAGCAACCCGGACTTTCCCACCCCTGTCTGACCAATGATGTAGACATGCCGGTTGCGGTCTGCCCGTGGCATGCCGAACATCATGCTATGGCCGCGGAAATTGGTTGTCGCTACCGGACTTAGATCCTGTCGGAAATCCTTGGTTACCATTGGAATATTCGCAGGAGGTTCGGCGGTCTGGGACGATGCCCATAATATATACGGCGTTTCTACTGTCGTATGTGGGAGATGATACAGCGTTGCGACTTCTTCAATGTTAGCGATATACCCTTTACGGTTAAAAAGTCGCGAGCGATACAAAGCCAGTATTACGGGGTCAGCAGTGATTTTTTTATGTTCGAAACCATTTAAATATGTCGTGTTGAACTGTTTATAGCTGGCTATAATAGACTGAAGGCGCAATTTGGCGTGCTCGACTCCGGCATTGCCTCGGTATACGACTCTGACTTGAATTTCAAAAGCCAATTTCTGACTTTTTTCTTCGGCGGCACGAGCACGGACTTGCTCATGTTCAGCAGGTTTCGTACCATCTGCCTTGCCGCTGGGAGGAGTCCAAAACGCCCTCATGAGTTCGGAAACAGACGAACCGGCTCCGCCTCGCACTCCGGCTATGTATCTCTCACTTTTACGATGCCAGTTCGTAGCCGCCGGCTTAACAATCAACTGCAGCCAGGCTTCTTCGTTTTCTTCGAACTTAGCTAGCGTCGCCGTAATTGCAGCCAACGGGTCAACTTCGAAACTTTGAAATGTTTTGATAGGCAGAACATCGGGCGCTTTGAATTTGAGCTCGGAAACGAGCGTGGCTGTAAAATTCGTATCTGCAGTAATCGTATAATCGGGAACTTCAGATATCTGGACAGAAGGATATTGAGCGTAAATCTGCTCTTCGACAAATGCCTTCAGGTAATCCGGAACCCACACATAAAAGCCGATTCGTTTATGTATGACAGAAATTTCGAAGCTGATGCGTTCACGCAGGGTCGTAATAAACAAACCTTGCGCGGGAATTGTCAGTAATCCGTATAGACTCGCAAACATTTGCTCGGCGGCCAGTTCTTTTTTGTCGTTAGTCCGAGGTACCTGCAGCAATAAAACAACGCCTTTTTTAGGCGCATTGTTTTTCTGCTTCTCATTAGAAGATTGTTTAGACATAAGTTTCGGGTAATTCGTTTCGTTTACAAAAATAAACGTATACGTATTGTCGCACTATTTGGCTTTTATTGCAATCTAATATAATGAGGATTTTGCAATAATTACTTCCGGAGATAATCAAAATATTTATGATTCTACGAGACTAAGTCTTCGGCTGTTATGGTGCGCAAGTAATTTCGTCCTTACGGACTGAATCAAGATACGCAGGGGTGATTACGGCTTAAGAATTAAAGCTTAATATAGGGCAGCATCTTTAGGAAGCTCGGCACCTTTGAATATATCGTCAATCTCATCTGCATCGACCGTCTCTTTTTCGAGAAGCTGATCTTTTAGAGCCTCAAGAGCTTTCGGATTTGCGGTGATGACGGCGCGAGCACGATTTCCAGCTTCGGTGATGAGTGATTCAACTTCTACGTCAATGACTTTGGCAGTGTCTTCGGAATATGAACGCTCGTGAACGATGCGCTCCATCATCATGCCTTCGTCGACGTGGAATACCTGGTCGCGGAGTGCCTTACCCATTCCCTGGTTCACGACCATGTCGCGGGCCAGTTCAGACGCTTTCTGCAGGTCGTTGCTGGCACCAGTCGTAATACGATCGACTCCGAATATTACTTCTTCGGCTATGCGTCCACCCAGACCTCGGGCGAGCATGTCCTTGTACTGGATAAGCGAAACGTAGTAGCGGTCTTCTGGCGGAATGAACCAGGTCACACCACCGGTGCCACCGCGCGGCACGATAGTTACCTTGTGTACGGGATCGCTATCGGGCAGAATGTGTCCGACCAAAGCATGGCCTGCTTCGTGGTAAGCGGTAAGTACCTTGTCGGCTTCGCTCATCACCTTGCTCTTGCGCTCCGGTCCGATTGCAACACGTTCGAAGGCGTCAGTAACGTCTTTTTGACTAATCTCGGGGTGATCGTTTCGGGCAGCAATGATCGCGGCTTCATTGGCAATGTTTGCGAGATCAGCACCGGATGATCCGGCAGATTTCGCAGCAAGCGCGTCAAGGTCTACATTTTTGGCAAGAGGCTTTTTTGCAAAGTGTATTTTAAGAATCGCTTCGCGGTCCTTACGGTCCGGCAATCCGATACCAACACGGCGGTCGAAACGACCAGGGCGCAGTAAGGCTGGGTCAAGGACATCTGCCCGGTTAGTAGCAGCTAGGACGATGACGTTCTGGCCTTGTTCAAATCCATCCATTTCCACAAGAATCTGGTTCAGAGTCTGTTCACGCTCGTCGTGACCACCGCCCATTCCGCTACCACGACGACGACCGACGGCATCGATTTCGTCAACGAATATAATACATGGCGCATTCTTTTTAGCTTTCGCAAATAAATCACGCACCCGAGAAGCACCGACACCGACGAACATCTCGACGAATTCCGAACCGGAGATACTAAAGAAAGGAACGTTTGCCTCCCCTGCTACGGCACGAGCCAACATAGTTTTACCAGTTCCTGGAGGACCTACAAGCAACACGCCCTTCGGAATCTTCGCTCCAAGTCCTTCGAATTTTTTCGGGAATTTCAGGAATTCTACAACTTCTTCGAGATCCTGCTTGGCCTCATGCTGACCGGCAATTTCGCTGAAGGTAACTTTGCCCTTTTCGTTGCCGTATAAACGGGCTTTGCTTTTGCCGAATGACATAGCCTGGTTCCCCTGGCCCTGAGCACTTCGAAGCATAAAGTACAGTAGCCCACCAATGATAAGTATTGGGAACATCGTTATAAGCAGGCTGCTCCACAGACTTCCCTGCGTCGCCTGAGCAGTATTCGTCAGCTCAAATTCGTTGACATTAAAGCCCTGTTCACGAAGTGATGTGTCTGGTTCGAGGTACGTCTGTATAGTCGGACGCTCTTCATCATCAGGCGTAATACGCAGCTCGTTACCGCTTCGCAATATTTTTGCATATTTGCCTTCGTTTGCCTCTGATACGGCCTGGGTTACGGGTATTTCCCGCAAAGTATTTTGCTGACCATAGGCGCCAAATATAATGACAGCGAACAGTAGTATAAGCGCCACAAATACTAAGTTCTTTATGCCTTTTTTGCCTGTGGGTTTATTTCCCTTGGTCTTGTTGCTTCTGAATGACTTTTTATCCATATGTTCCGCCATTATACACCTATGTAATTCAATTTTCTAGCGCTCAATCCGACTGAGTGCCAAAAAGTCTTTGCTGATATTCATCCATACGTCTTCCGTTACGTTTACACGCTTCCCGGCTGCTTTTATTTTAGCGGCCTGTACTAAACGGGCTGTGGATTTTTTATCATAGGCATAAATATTGTTCGATCTTAACCACGCGAGTAACAATTCAGCCGATACCGTATAAGGTAAATTGATAAACTTTTTACGGTCAATCATGTTTTCTGATTCGACCATTTTCAAAACGGATTGTAGTTCAAAATCGATTTTATCGTTTGTCGTGTGCAACTCGCTGATGATACGATGCAATTCGTCTTGGTCTTCCCGACTTATGAGCGGCAAAACATTATGCCTAATATGATTTCGCAGATATTTACTATCAGCATTGGTACTGTCTTCACGCCATTCCAGTTTATGACCAGCTGCATATTTCAAAATCTCACTTTTAGACAACTGCAACAGCGGCCGCGCGATTTCATGCGTGCTCGATAAGCTCGAAAGCCCCCTTCTGCCGGTACCGCGAATACTATTAATAACCGCGGTTTCGAGTACATCGTCCTTATGATGCGCCGTTACGATAGAGCTGGCATCGTAATCCGCCATAACCCTTCGTAGAAATTTGTAACGGACCGAACGCGCAATTTCCTCGCTCGCGTCAGCACCTAGTTTTCCTTCATCATATACAAAGGGCAATCCGTACTCATGTGCCAGTTTTTCGACAAAAAGTCTGTCCTGTTTGGATTCGGCGCGAATACCATGGTCAAAGTGAGCCACGATCAACTGCAACTTCTGTTCGGCCTGAAGTCGATGCAACAATACGGCAGAATCCACGCCGCCCGAAACAGCCACGACATATGTACCTGGTTTGATATCTATTTTCATCTGGTACAATCTTATCAAACTAAAGGATCGTATCAATTTATGAATCAGCTTATTTTTGCCACTGGAAACGAAATGAAGTTCAACATGGCTTCCACGGCATTTTGTGATGCCGGCATTGAGCTTATTCAAGAGAAGATAGATATTGATGAAGTTCAGTCAGAAGACGGCCATTACGTCGCCAAAAAGAAATGCGAAGCAGCGTACGAAAAAATAGGCAAACCAGTGGCTGTAAATGATGATTTCTGGTCATTCCCTGGCTTGAACGGTTTTCCTGGAGCTTACATGAAATCCATGAGCCATTGGTTTACAGTTGATGATTGGCTGCGACTAACTTCCGATCTTGAAGACAGGCGGGCCCAAATCATACAGTTCGTCGCGTATTTCGACGGCAAAGAAACTTATGCAACAAAGAGAATAGTCCACGGTAACCTGCTGTCGCAAGCTCGAGGAACTTCCAGTGATTCAGTTCATTCTATTATTTCACTTGATAGCGACGACGGGCTAAGTATGGCCGAAGCCCTGCAGAACAATCCGGCGCATTATAACGACCGCGATGCGGCAGTCGTATGGCGGGAATTCGCATCCTGGTATAAAAAGAACAAGTTGGCATGAAACATGTCTATTTCTGCCGACACGGACTAAGTCAGCTCAATGTTGATGGGAAATGGGCGGGCAGCATTGAAACGCCACTGACAGATATCGGACGCAAACAGGCTAAAGAAGCCGGCCTGCAAGCCAAAAACTTGCACATTGACCAGATATTCAGCTCGCCTCTTGCACGCGCTTATGACACCGCGAAAATTATCGCCTTAGAAATCGGCCTGCCAGAAACGAGTATTACAATGACCGATTTGCTCAAGGAACGACACTTCGGCGTTTTGGAGGGAAAACCATATAAACCACGACAGAATCTAGATGATTTCGACGGCGTGGAAACTATAGCAAGCCTTATAGAAAGGGCTCAAAAATTACTGGAACAGCTGCGAACAACTGATACCATTAATATCCTACTCGTAGGTCACGGAGCCATTGGCCGGGCGGTACGTCACGCTCTCCACCCGGACATTCCCGTTTATCCGAGTAAGGCCTTCGACAATGCCAAAATTGTAAAATTACTGTAGTATATTGCAATGGACAGTTCACATGTACGAGTTGGAGTTGCATGCTTTGTTTGGAAAGACGGACAAATACTCATGCAACAAAGGTACGGCGCTCACGGCGAGGGAACATGGAGCGTACCCGGCGGACATTTGGAATTTGGAGAAGGTTTAGAAGATTGCGCATCAAGAGAGGTATTAGAAGAGACCGGCGTACAGATAAATAATGTTCGATTTTTGGCTCTGACTAACGATATTTTCCAAGAGAAGGGTAAACATTACATTTCTATCTGGATGGAAGCAGATTGGTTCAGCGGTGAACCGCAAATCACAGAACCCGATAAATGCAAGAACGTAAACTGGCAAAGTATAAGCAAACTACCTTCACCACTATTCGAGCCCTGCTGGGACAATTTACGCAAAGTAAAACCGGAACTATTTAAGCAAAACGATTAATGGCATTCACCGTTTATCTATGTCAAAATAGTACTTGTGCTTGAAACCAGTCTTTTTTTTGCCGCATTTCTTGCAGGTATCGTTAATTCTATAGCCGGAGGCGGCATGCTTTTAGTGTTCCCTGCACTCCTCGCGTCTGGATTACCGCCAATCGTGGCCAATGCCACGACGAATCTTGCAGCATGGCCCGGTTCACTCATGTCGGCTTGGAATTACAGAAAATATCTTTTGAAACTTCCGGCTAAATACATGCTCTTACTTATACCCTGCGTGTTTGGTGCGCTAGCCGGGGCGGTACTACTCTCCAATACGGGGAGTGATGATTTTGAAAGGTATATACCCTGGCTTGTGCTTGCGGCAGTGCTGCTCTTTACGTTTCAGCCATTATTGCACTGGCACGTTGCCATTAACCTAAGGCTGCACAAAAATGCACCGCTTGTCATACTCGGTCTGGCACTAATCCCAATGGCTGTCTACGGCGGATACTTCGGAGCCGGTTTCGGATTTTTGATGCTCGCCTTTTTAGGGTTCACCCGCTTGCACGATCTGCATCAGATTAACGGCCTAAAAAATCTGGCCAGTGCCAGTATAACTATAATCTGTACGGCATATCTCGGCTCTTCCGGCCTGATTGCCTGGAACGTCGCTCCGGCACTGATACTTGGAAGCATTTTAGGTGGCTATGTCGGCTCGCATATTGCACAAAAATTAAACCCGTCACATGTTCATCTCGGAATAGTACTTATAGGCTTTTTATTTGTATCAGTGCTTTTTATTACCGATTAATCTAAACATATATCCATATTAACTTGTAATATTTAACATTTTGTGTTACTATATAAGCTTTGTGATGATATTAGATAAATCTAAATACATGAGGCGATCATTCTCTTCGAAACATACACTGATTTTTATCGTGTGCTTATTTGCTATGGTTGCCGGATTTCTATCGGTCATCAATCCAAGAGCTATTAACAACATAAAAGCTGCAACACCGTATGTGTCAATCGTACCTGAAACAAATATGCCAAAAACAGGTACACTAATCGGCTCCACCAATAAATACGCGGATATCACTGCGAGTGCAGGTCAAAAGGTAACTTTTAGTGAGCCGCTTGCAACTATGAACAGTGAACCGCTTGCAACTACAAAAAAACAAATCCAATACGTCATAATTCCCCACCCGGATGACGAAACAGAAGCCTGGTCACTCATAGAAAACTCGGTACACAATTATCCGATTTTTGTCCTTCTTACCAAAGGTGAATCCACGGGTTATTGCGACCCATCTTTAGGGCCGCGCGCTCTTCAGGCGAATCTTGGCGAGATCTCGCCATCGCCGAATCCTTATAGTGGCAAATGGACTGCCAACTGTGAACAGGCCCGTATCAATTCTTTCAATGGATTTCTGGATGACATGGCTGGAATTGACTCCGCTCTTTCGAAACCTCCGTACAAAGGAGCATACGAAGGGGCCGGTAATACATCCGCAAATATACCTCCCCGACGTGAAGATGGAATAAATAATAGTACGATTTTTACTTCCCGTACGTATGAAGTGTGGGCCGACGGCAAGTCAGCCCGGGTAATTTTTAATCTCGGCGACGGTGACCTAAAGCCCGAAGAAGTTAACTGGGCGATTCAGACCGTACGAAGCAACCGTGACAAACACTTTCCTGTATTGCCGGAGTACGCTGTCATTGGCGCGTCTTACTATAATGCGAGTCATTCGGCCTGCAGTATATACAAACATGGCGACCACAGGGCGATACATGTAGCGCTCTGGAATACCGACCAGGGAGTGCCCGGGCCGCAATGGACACGAACATGCCACACCGATCCGGACGTAGTCTCAACCGGAGGACGGACTAACCAGATCACCGATTCGACATTCCAAGCCATGTTCGGCGTATCTCCATCTCCGAACAACCCTTCTACTAACCCGCACGCCGTCAGAACCGGATACGCACATAAAAGATACGGCTGGCTTGTAGACCAGTACTGGCCAACACACGATCCGGCCGTGCACGGGCTATTCACCCAAAAACAGTCTTTTTGGAAAAAACACTAGCTAGTCTCTGCTCTTTGTTTTACGATGACTTTAGCTTAATCGATTGCCGCACAATCTTGCATTCATAAAGAAGTGGGCTAAGTTCTAGCCAACAGAGGCGGTACGTGATACAATCTCCGTTGTCATAGCCATGGCGGCATAGCTCAGCTGGTTAGAGCGCCGGACTCATAAGCCGGAGGTCACTGGTTCAAGTCCAGTTGCCGCTACCATTTTTATATCCATACTTTTCTCTTGATTAGAAGCTAGCAATTTGAGTTCATATGGTTCTTGTCACTAAAAAACTTATGCCTTTTAGGATAAAAAAACGACGTCCTTTATACTTTACTCATGTCTATTGGCAATCACCTGTTAGCCGGAGCGCTCATTGTGATGGCTATAAAAAATCCATACGTCGCGCTGCCCTTAGCCTTGCTATCTCATTTTGCTTTGGACGCCTTACCTCACTACGGATACAACCGCAAAGGATTTGATACATGGCTCCGACATAGACTGAGTTTTTTCGTAACTGCAGCGGACTTTGTAGCCGTAATACTCGTGCTGGCAGTTATAATCAGCAACTCCTATTGGATGGCATTATTTGGAGGTCTACTGGCGGTAACTCCGGACGTGGTATGGGTCTACCATTACATAAAGTACGAACGAAAAAACCTCACGGCCCGATACGGTTTGCTTTCGAGGCTACATATTTCAATCCAATGGTGCGAAAGACCTTGGGGTTTTGTCGTGGAGTTTTTCGTGTTCGTCGCAATGTTCTACGCTCTTCTAACCTTCATCTAAATTCGAAACAAATGAAAGGCTTGTTGCTGGTATACATTTTACAAATGTACGGAAGACAGTCTATTCATAAATCAAAATCATTGAAACCCAGGCAGCTTTTCCGAAGATCATCAACTTCGGCGCACTTGCGGAGGATTTCGACGCCCAACGTTGCGCCAGTACTATAGTGGACTGCTCCATCCTTGTCTTGCTGGCGCTCTCTGAGTGCACGAAACATCTGCAAACCAACCGAAGCCAGTCCGGGAAAATCTTGCGGATTTTTATATCCCGGTAGCATATCGTGTTCTGATGTTTCCAGGACACTTTGTATAGCCTCGTCTATCTGGTAATTTTCCAAGGCAGCCAAAGATTTTTTCAATTCACTACTCGATAATTCGGCGCACAGCTTAACAACTTGTACTCCAACAGCAACTCCGTGTGAAAGAAGTTTTATATCATCAAAGGGAATTTCTTTTTCGTGAAGCACGTGTTTATCGATTACCGCGCACTCAACTTTAGTACCGATGCTCATGAGGCTCGGGAAATTAACGAAGTCCTCTTTTAGTCGATCCGGATCGCTCCGCGTATCCAGGAATACTTGTACCGCTCGCTGCGTGTCTTCAAGCTGGATGCTGGATAATTGATCACGAAATCCCATAACCTAATATATATCCGATAAAACTCGTGATGTCTAATTATTTAAGTCGTTTATCTACAATTTAGAATCCAAAGATATTCATTGAGACATTCAATAACCTTGAACAGCAGGATCGAAGATTCTAAATTTTTGCTCCCAAAATATCAAAGTGATCGAGAATGTCCGCAGGGTCTTTAAAGATAGCAACTGCGCCTTGTAAGTTATCATCCGTCCAGCCGCCACAGCGTACGGCGATACATTTTACGCCAGCATTACTTGCGGCCTCAATGTCGTAGGGAGTGTCTCCTATCATAATTACTTCATCTGCTTTATGGCCAATTTTACCAAGCGCTACCTGTACGATGTCTGGGTCCGGTTTGGAGTTATCTACATCATCGGACGTCGTTGATTCGGTCAACAGATCTTGCACACCACCGGCAATAAGCAACGATTCAAGTTCGGATTCTTTCGCTGAGCTGGCTACGATTGTCTTGAGACCCGCTTCCTGGATAGCCATCACCAACTGCCTCGCACCCGGTGTTGAATGCAACGTATTTGCATATTTTTTCATGAAGATTTCTGAACGGAGGTTTTTGATTTTCCGACCATCGCCCTCTTCTTCATTTAAATCTGGATTTATTTCAGATATCAGCTTGTCGCCGCCCTTGCCTATTAATTTTCGTATATCATCGTAAGCTATCGGATAGCCGTATTCGGCGAATGCTTCCTGCCACGCCAGAGCATGCTGATCATTGCTCATAACTAATGTACCGTCTACGTCGAACAGTATGCCTTTTATCATCAACTCAGTATATGATCGACTCTCTTATTACAGTGCGAAAATTTTTATTTTTGCGGTCGTAACGCATTTACGGCAAGGGTTTTTTAATAATTATGACAGCCCGAGAATGCTGACATAACATCTATAATTCCACATTTAGAAACACCGTGGTGTCGCCTAAATAGACTATTGTTGCGTGAGTATTTCGCGCATGAGCCTTCCCCGCTCACGCAAAGCATCTTTATAGTCAGTGCGTACAGCTTCTACCATCTCTGGGTTTTCATTTGTTCTGATCAGTTTAGCCATCTCATGACTCAAAGCACATATCCTACTCTCTGTATCACCTACATGTTCCGTAAGACCTTCTAGTCCTACACATCCTAGTGTATTCTGCGTCGTTAAGCCTTCCATGATATCTCCAATTATTAGATACTACAATAATATATAATTATACATAATTCTAAAAAAGTAAACTACGAATATAATATTTATGAACAAACAAAAACCCCTGGCGAACCACCCGGGGTTTTTGTTGACTGACCGACCTATGAACTTGTATCTTTTGATCGGATAAAAATTAGATCATGCTCTTTATGCTTTGCGTAAGAATTTGTCAAAACGAGTAATCTTTTCGTCTTTCGTTGTAACGAATTCGAATGCCATGCCGCTATTAGTTCTCATATAATAATTTCCCCTTGTCGTTGGTTTATTTTAATTGTTTTTTTATTTTTTGATGGTTTTTGTTTGAGATCTCAACACTTACTATTATACACATGTTTATTTTTTTGTCAATACATAAGCACTATTATTTGTAAGTTTGTGTAGTTTGTTGTGTCTGAATATTATGTTCACTTGTAGGAAAGGTTATGCTTGCGGTTAATTAGAGCAGCAACCACGTCAGATATTTCAGGCCTATCGCAAAATAGTGCAGTTCAGGATAAAAAACAATCACTGTAAAGAAGCCGTACTTCTGAACGGTGACTGCGGAGCGCATGTTTTTTGCCTAAAATGTGCATATTGCGAAAGTCCTTGTATTATACTAGTGGTGATGGGTATCATCGAAAAATACGGGTGGGAAATTCCAGTAGTGTTCGTCGACGTCGAAACGAACGGGCAAAGCCATATCCGCGGACGAGTCATTGAAGTCGCTGCAATCCGCGTCGAAAACGGCAAGGTTACCCGAACTTTTAATCAGCTTATAAATCCCGGCTCAAAAATCCCGGCTTTCATAACAGACCTTACCGGCATTCGGGACCAAGACTTGCGAGGGGCCGTATCTTTTCGTCAGATTGCTGCCGAACTTCAGGACGTTATGAGCGGTGCGGTATTCATAGCCCACAACGTCCGTTTCGATTATTCTTTTTTGAAACAGGAATTCAAACGGGTCAGCCGCACATTTTTACCAAAGCAAGCTTGCACCGTCAAGCTGTCGCGCACGCTGCATCCGGAACATCGAAGCCATAAATTGGAGAGTCTGATTGCCCGCCATGGTTTTAGTTTCGAACACCGACACCGGGCATACGACGACGCTCATGTGCTCTGGCAATTCCTGCAAAAATCTTACACGGATTTCCCTGTAGAAACCGTCAATGCCGCCATTACGAAACAGTTGCGGCAACCAGCCTTACCTAAAGGGCTGCAGCCGGATCTCGTTAAAGATTTGCCGAACGAGCCAGGCGTATATATCTTTGAAGACGAACAACAGCGGCCGCTTTATATCGGCAAAAGCATCAACATCAGAAAAAGGGTGCTGTCGCATTTTGGGCGTGATCATGATGACGGCAAAGAGTATCGGATCGCCCAAGCTATAAGACACATATCTACCATCACGACTGGCGGCGAACTTCAGGCACTGCTGCTTGAGTCACGGCTTGTCAAAGAAATGCAGCCGCTGTACAACCGCAAATTACGCCGTACCCAAAAGCTGATGCTGGCAAAACTGAGTAGCGACGAACAAGGTTTTAGCCGTGTCACACTGGAAGAAGCCAGTCGGATCGAGACAGCAGATATCGGAAATACGCTTGCCGTATACGACCGGCGCAGCCGGGCCAAAACTTCCCTGCTCGAACTGCAAAAACTGTATGATCTATGTCCAAAACTGCTGGGGCTCGAAAAGTTCAAGGGCGCATGTTTTATGTCTCAGCTTCGCAGGTGCCGCGGCGCCTGTACTGGAAAAGAATCACCGGAAAGTTACAACGTCCGGTTAGCATTGGCGTTCGAGCGTCAACGACTCAAAACCTGGCCGTACAGCAGCCCTATCCTTGTTCGTGAAGGTAACAGCGATAGCGGGGTCGTCATAGACCAGTGGTGCGTCATTGCCGAGATAAACCAACAGGAATTTTGTGATCCGGATATTCAGCAGAAATCACGCAATTTCGACCTTGATACCTACAAAATATTGCAGGATTTTTTGACCCGCAAACTGGACAGACTGCGGATTCAACCGCTGGACGCTCATCAGCTACAGGAACTTGCGCTTTAAACGGCAACAGAAGCCTCCCGGTAGCGATCAAGTGCTTGCAAGCGCGCCGCGGCATGATCGACTATCGGTGCAGGGTAGTCTTTGCCGATGATGCAGTTTGCTCTGGCCTGTTCTTCGTCTGACATTTTCGATGGTTCTGCGATGAATGCGTCCGGCACATGTTTAAGCTCCGGGACGTAAAACCGGACGTACGCGCCGTCAGGATCGTACCGCTTTTGCTGCGTCGTCGGATTATACAATCGTCGAAATAACGGCGCCGGATCGACGCCCACCGACGCGATCCACTGCCAGTTGCCGTTATTGCTGGACTGATCGCCATCTATGAGCATTCTCATAAAATGACGTTCGCCGTCCTGCCAGTTTAGTCCGAGATCCTTTGTAAGGAACGATCCAACAATCAAGCGGGCACGGTTGTGCATCCAGCCTTCGCGTTGCAACTGTCGCATCGCCGCATCAACGACCGGATATCCAGTGTTTCCTTCTTGCCAGGCTCGGAGCATCGTTTCGGTGCCAGTCCACTGCAAGTCATGGTAACGCGCCTGAAAAGATTGTTTTGCGTTGGACGGGTTATGAAACAGAATATAATTATAAAAATCACGCCATGCCAGTTGACGGCCAAACCGCGCCGGACTATCACCAGGCGGCAGCATAGATTCAATTTCTAGCGGCGACACACACCCGAAATGCAGGTATGGCGACAGCCGCGAAGTTCCGTCCGGAGTCAGCGAGTCGTGCATTTCGGCGTAATGGCTTATCCCGTTATCCATGAATTGTTCCAGGCGTTTTCGGCCGGCAGTTTCACCACCTTTTATTGCATCAGGAGATAATTGCTCATTTCGAGCCAGTTCATCGATCGATGGTACATCACCTTCTTCCAGGCCTTCCGGAATCCGTATATTTTCCGGCGCAGATATTACTTGTCGGCGGTCAATTTGCGACCAATTCTTATAAAACGGCGTAAAAACGCTGTATGGATTGCCCGCACCAGTGACGATGTCTTTGATACTATCGACGATCAATCTGCCTGGAAAAGCTTCGAACGCAATGTTATGTGCGCGAAGTTCTGTAGCGACATCGCCGTCCCGCGTCCGTGCATAGGGCGTGTAATCGATACCGGCATGGACGGTTGTGGCGTCGGTTTGTCGTGCGAGTTCGAGTAGTACCTCCGAAGGTTTACCGCTTCGAATAATCAGATTACCGCCGGCTTTTTGCATCGACTGTCGCAAATCTACCAAGCTTTCGAGCAGGAATCTATTTCGGTTCGGCGAGCCGTGTTTACCACTGAGCAGCGTATCGTCCAGCACAAAAACCGGAACGACCATATCGGCGTCTTGAATCGCCGCATGCAAAGCCGGATTATCATGCAGCCGTAAATCATTTCTGAACCAGACAATTATTGTTTTCATCACCCCTAGCATACCCTAAAGCCTGTAAACAAAATGTAAATTTTTACTGGTCTTTATGCCGGGATACGATGGGCGCTTGTCTTATATGTGCATGTCTAAATAATACATCAAGAATTGCCTGAGCCACATCAGCCCTGGGAACAAGCACTTTTGCCGGCCCATGGTCATGTAACACGAAAGTATCGGCCGATTGATTCGTCAGTTTCAAGACCCGCAGTAATGTCCACTCGAGGTCGCTAGCCTGCAGCACTTTGGCATGAAGTATGCCATCTTGTATGCGCTTGGGGTCTATCAATTTTATGGAAGCGTTTAAAATCCGATCCGTGATTGTTATGTGGTCACCCGGAAGCCGCACGCCGGTACCAGTGAGACTAATAATCCGCACAATTCTCAGCTTCTGCATCGCTGTAATGATATTCGTAACCGCGACCGTCTGTACATCATCAGGTGAACCTCTGACATGTCCGATTAAACTGACGACAGCGTCACAGCCAGACAGCAGATTTGTGACGTCGTCGAGGTTTTGAGCGTCGCAGGTCACGGGAACGAGGTTAGCACCTAGAGTAATGCCTCCCGGCCTTCGTTCGGCAGCCCGGATATGGTGCCCGGCGTCTATTGCCTGCTTGATAAATTCCCTGCCGGTTTTTCCTGTCGCGCCGATAACTGCAATGTTCATAGGTGTATTGTCCGGCATCAATACCGTAATCACAAGCATGCAATCAGCAGATATTTCTGTTATGCTTAGTGTATTCCCTCCTGCCTCATGGGCAGAAAAATCAAACAAGAGAAAAGCAGCCGTGAAAAAAGTAGAACACCTCGTCCATAAAATAAGATTCAACGAAGTACCGGATATTGTCTCCATGTTCTTGAAAGACGAGACAATCGCCGGCAAGCTGATTCTTGCTGCCACGATATGTGCGCTTCTTGTCGTTAACACTCCCTGGTTGCAAGGAGTATACGAATCGTTCTGGCACATAAAAGCCAGCGCCGGACTTGGAAGCTGGATCATAGAAATGGATCTACGACACTGGGTAAACGAACTGCTGATGGCAATGTTCTTCCTGGTCGTGGGCCTGGAAATAAAACGGGAACTGGTACACGGCGAACTTCGTGAATTCAAAAAAGCGATGCTGCCGATCGGCGCTGCGTTCGGCGGTATGGTTGTTCCGGCGCTTGTTTATTTCAGCCTTAATTTCAATGATCCCGAAGCTGCTCGCGGCTGGGGAATACCGATCGCAACCGATATCGCTTTTGCACTGGCGGTTCTTACAATTCTGGGCAAACGAGTACCGCTGGCCCTTAAAACATTCTTGCTAACACTGGCCATAGCCGACGACATTCTAGCGATCTTTATCATCGCGCTATTCTATGCCGAAATCATTCATTACGGATTCCTGGCGACTTCGTTCGCGATAATCGCTGCTATCTGGATATTCCGGCGTTATCTGGCAGATACCATCCCCATATTCCTGACGGTCGCTACGGTGCTATGGATTACGACGCATCTATCGGGTATTCATGCCAGCATCGTCGGTACGGCAATCGGCCTATTGGCTCCCATGACGACAACCCGCAACCGACGGGCTATTTCCGAAAAACTCGAAAAAGGCGCATTGCCGCTGTCTACGTTCATCGTCCTGCCGCTATTCGCGTTCGCAAATGCGGGAGTAGTCCTTTCGCTGGACGCTTTCAATCATCCGCTTTCAATGCAGGTCATGCCGGGAATAATCTTGGGACTCGTGTACGGTAAATTCGTTGGGATAACTGCCGCTTCCTGGCTGCTGGTAAAATTCGGCGGCGCAGAGCTACCCAAGGGCGTCAACTGGCACCATGTGATGGGCGTCGGCCTTATTGCCGGTATCGGATTTACGGTATCGATCTTCATAACGGAACTGGCTTTCGGCGGCAATCCTCAGCTAGTCGAAACTGCAAAGATCAGTATCTTCATAGCATCGGCATTGGCAGCGGTTCTTGGTGTCATCATGCTGCTGTTGGCGCGTAAACCAGAATCACAACAATAATTTCATACGTGCATATGGTAGGAATAAATTATCACCCTATAGAGTTCTATCACGTATAGAACTCAGTAATCAGCTTTTTATTATTGTTCGATAGAAGCACGTAATATATCATAACTTATTGACATATTAACAATCTTATGTTATTATGCTACTTAGTTATTATTATTGACTTTAGGAGTTTTGATGTCAAAAAATGTTATAAAGCTTGCAACTGCAGGCGTAAGCGTCATTGCAGTTTCAGCTATTGCGAGCAGTATTTTATTAACAAGTAACAACACGGATATTATAGCCGTTAAGGATACGACAGCTATTAACAAGCCGGTCGCAAATCCGAACGAGCCTACCCCGGCAGTTACTTCTACTGACGTTGTAGCCGATCAGGTTGCGGATAGTTTCACTGACGCGTCCGTGCCAGCTACCAAAGCAAAACCACAGGTTTCAACTGTTAGTGCGCCAGTTAATATGCCTGTCATTACACCAGTCCCCGCCGCTGTAACGCCGCCAGCCGACACTCTGCCAGTTGCTGTAAACCCACCCGCTGTCGAAGAAACAACCACTAAACCCGCACCGGTTACACCCCCAATTACGACTCCAGCACCCGTCCACCCACAACCAGTAGAGCCAAAGCCTCAGCCAAGTTTCACCATCAGTTTGCGCGAGGAAGATGCATACGTACAGGATTTGAGTATGTATGGCAGCGATAGAATCAGTGTGGTTACACCTTTCGACATTATCCATGACGAAGGCTACGTTTTTAGTGGCGATGGTTCAATTGACTGCAAATTTATCGACGCACCTACTGACAATCATGGAGTTCTATGTCATGCAGGACAAAAAGAAGCAGACTACGGTATGTTGGCTATACAGTTTGATAACACTGCGGCAATCGGTTACTACGCCGTAGAAGTCAGCATAAGAGACGGCGAAACAGTCCGTTCAGACATACTAGAATTTGAAATCTACGAAATCAGCGACGAAGAAGTTACTGAAGAAATCTAAAACTCAGCAAGTTCTCTGAGCAACCATCTAGAGCATCCGCATACGTCGGATGCTCTTTCATGCAAGGACGTACCTCGCAAACTCTAAATTTGTGTTCTAATAGTCGCCACCGAACGGTACCGATTGAACGAGCACGAACTATTTCAGCCTATATCCCGATTGTTGAATGCTCGACGGGCAAGTAACCATGCAGCCATTATTACTCCTACAAAAAATAGTATGTTCAACCAATTGTAATCCCCGCGCAGTATAGACTCTGACTGGTAGTAATGAAACGGGAATACCCGGCTCGGTCCAGCCAGCCAATCAACCGTTCCCGCCAAAGATACTACAAGGTAACCTCCCAAAGCAGCGATTGCCGCTATTCCATAACTAGCTTTTCGAGCTTTACCAAAAGCCGACAAACAGAATGCGATCGCTCCTATGCTTAACGCCAGCAAAAAACATGCAAAAGACGCGGCGATTATGGATGTCGCAGCCACTTCCAAACCTACCGCCTTACCAACCACAAGCGTCGCGAGCAGTCCGACCACCGATACGACAAACAATATGACACATCCTGCTGCAGCTTTCCCGAGCAACAACCGCGATCTAGATACCGGTCGCGCCAACAACAACTCGATCGTACCGTCCTGCTCTTCGCGCGCTAAAAGATTACTTCCCAAATTAATCGCCAGTATTATCAACAGCAGCGGCAGCATCAAAAAATAAATCTGACTGTTCAAAAAACCGATTGGCGAAAAGAAATCGTTACTTCCGCCCAAAAGACCAAGAGCCGCCTCTGGTAAATTTTCAAAACTCTTCTGGAGTTCTTCGGCATCATTCTTGAATGATGGATAAAAAATCATGTTTATAAACACCAATGCCGCAACACCTATAGACCACCCTATAGTCCCTCGCTTCCGCATTCCCAGTGTCCATGAAAGTATCGATTTCATGACTTTCCGTCCCCTTCTTTGTAATACTGCATGAACAAATCATCTAAATCACTTGAATGGGCTTTGATCTTCAAAACCTTATGCGAAGCCAAGATCGCAAAGAACGGCGACAGTTCGCCCTTTATGTTCATCACGACTGTATTTTGATCTTCCGAAATGATTTTCAGGCCTCTGACATCGCCAAGCAGCTTAATCGGTGGTGCGCCCGCGAAAGTCACATCAAATATTTGCCCGCCACTATCCAGCAGTTCGGAAACCACGAACTCATGGACCAGCTTGCCATCACGGATTATCCCTACCCGGTCGCAAGTCTTCTGTACTTCTCCCATAATATGACTACTCATAAATACGATCGCCTGGCGATTTTTTGCTTCTAAGACTAATTCGTAAAACACTTCCTGCATCAATGGATCAAGGCCGCTTGTCGGTTCATCCAGGATCAGTACGTCAGGCTTGTGCATGAAAGCCTGAACGATTGCAATTTTCTGACGGTTACCGCGTGATAATTCACCGAGTTTTTTGGTGGGTTCTGCGCGCAACCGTCTCAGTAATTCGTCCCTGTATTCCGTAGATTCCATCGGCTGCAGATCTTGCATGTATTCCAGAAACTGCCGGCCGGTCATGTTCGGATACATAGCGATATCGCCCGACAGATACCCAACCCGCTGCTTTATCTGCAAAGACTTTTTTATGCAGTCAAATCCCAAAATCCGAGCGTTACCCGATGTGGGTCGGATAAAGTCCATCAGCAATTTGATAGCGGTAGATTTGCCGGCGCCGTTCGGACCCAGAAATCCATAGACTTCACCGCGCTTTACCATCAGAGACATGTTGCTTAATGCGGGCTTAGACGTACCCTTGTACTGCTTGGTAAGGTTCGTTAGTACGATGCTGTCTTTTTCAGATTTTCCGTCTGAAATTTTAGAGTCATTTTTCATAGAGACGCTACTCATACAGAATTAGGTTGTTTATACGCTCACTATACCAAAAATACATTGCAGGTCAGATTTTATTTTTGACCGATATACTCGTACGGACAGCACCCTAGGCATACGCTGGCAACCTACGTTACGCTTTTTGGCTTCCAGCATTCCTTAACGGGTTTCTTTAATCTGCGGCCAGCTGCAACGTTTCGAGCACTTCACGAAGGTTTCTGCAGACTTCATCGGCACTGCCTTGTTCTTCGATTTCATCTACGTTTAGATCGTAACGTGTACCAATTGTACCTTGAACCGCATCGTCGAATCCCGATTGGTTAGATACGACTATCGATTTTAGCACGGTATCGAACCGCTCTGTCAGTGATCTTGTCTTGGAGTAATCTGCAGCAAACGTAAGCTGAATATTATTGAACAATTTGGTGTCGCCGGCCACAGAATCACTTTCGATGGCCCAGGTTCGCAGAACCGCTTCGTTGCTATCTTCAGGAGCCTGCACGTCTATAACCATATCAATTCCTTCGTCAGCCGAAGTCTTATTCACAAAACCTGCACGATCAGTGTTTTTTAACGTCCCCTCGTTGCCGGCTGCGATATTGCTCCAAGTATCTAATTTGTCGGCGAGTTTGAAACTCATATCTATGAGTTCATCACCGGACTGTTTGGCCATAGCATGTAAATCTTCATTCATTTTATGATTATAACAGCTACTCTCACAAATAAAATAAACACAGGCCGACAAAGTAAAAGCCCTACTGGCGTGGGACTCTTTCTTTGGTAGTGTACGTGCAGTCGAATTGGAACCTCATCTGTAAGGACATTATCAGATGGAATCAGCTTTTAGGGGTCAACACGGTGGTCAGATACCCTACCCCGCAGAACTAGAACTTTCACTCCAGCACTATATTAATTTTGCTTATTTACCCTATCCCGGCTTTAATACTTGGTGATTTAGTCGTCATTGAATAATAATTTGCAGTTCGTTGGATCGCTTGGATAAATAAGATAACAGCCCGCCTACCAAACGGCTCTCAGTTACTTCTGACGTTTGCACTTTAGATATTGATATGTATAAGTCGTTGTAACTGATTAACTTTATATCAGGTCGAAGATTACTTTCAGATCTTAATGCCGTATGAATATCGTTGATACTCTCAAATTTTTCTTTAAAAACCCGATTGACGTCAGTCACCTTGGATAAAAAGTATATTCTCAGTGGCTTCGCATCGCCATTCGAAATAGCATTATTGAATTTGATGTACTTTGCTAGCTGCTCTAAGCTGGTCTTTGATTTAGTTTTTAGTTCGACAGCGATATTGTTATCGGTTCCAACGAAGAATAAATCCGGTTGCGTAGCATTCTTTTGCATACGCGCATATTCTTCTAGTTTCCATGAAGATAACATAACGTTAGTTTCATCTGCCTCAAAACAATCCAGTTTGTATATGGGGTATAAGCTGAAGAAAATATTCAACACGTGATTTAGACTTACCTCAAGCTCATTCACGTGC
>JBGTMN010000050.1:0-15370 GCA_041743525.1 Saccharimonadales bacterium (SeqCode)
AATTACGGCAAGGCGGTAGCTGGCGAGATCGCAAAACACTTTGGCGGCGGCGGACATCCGTATGCCAGCGGTTTCAAAATTACTGACGGCCGCAGCTATGAAGACATCAAACAAGAATGCATTGCAGTAACTTCAAAACTACTCGACGAACACCTGGCGAGCTCTTGACTGCTACCAGAACCAAGAATACTGAGCCATATAGTCGCCTTTAAGATACAATAATTATTATGAAGCTATACAACACCTTAACTCGACATATCGATGAAATAAAACCACATACTCCGGGACAGGTGAAATTATATACCTGTGGACTTACCGTCTACAATCAGCCTCATATCGGTAACTGGATAGGTTACATTTATTGGGACATACTCGTGCGCACGCTAAAATCTGAAAGTCTAAAAGTAGAGCGGACGCAGAATATCACTGATGTCGGTCATTTGGTCAGTGACGACGACGCCGGAGAAGACAAATTAGAAGTTGGGGCCAAACGCGAAGGCCTCAGCGCATGGGACGTTGCGCAAAAATACATTCAGATCGCAGATACTGAAGCTTACGAACTGCTCGGACTTATACCTCCGACTCATACAGTACGGGCGACGGATTGCATCGCAGAACAGATCAGCTTTGCTGAAGAGTTGGAAAAGAAGGGCTTTACCTACATCATCCCCCAAGAAGGACTTTACTTCGACACGTCTAAGCTTAGTGATTATGGCAAGCTCGCTCGATTGGATATAAAAGGCCTGCAAGCTGGAGCTCGAGTGGCTATAAACGGCAAGAAAAATCCTACGGATTTTGCTATTTGGAAGTTTAGCCCTGAAGACGTAAAGCGCGACATGGAATGGGACAGCCCGTGGGGCATAGGTTTTCCTGGATGGCATCTGGAATGTTCAGTCATTGCACGCATAACCCTGGGTGACCAAATCGACATACATACCGGCGGCATAGACCACATACCCGTGCATCATACCAACGAGATCGCTCAGACAGAAGCCGTAACTGGCCACGCATTTGCTCATTACTGGCTACACAACAATCATTTGAAGATAGACGGCGGCAAGATGTCAAAGTCAGTGGGAAATGTTTATACGTTACAAGACATTTTAGAACGTGGCTATGATATTGAAGCATTCAAATTATTTGTGATGTCCAAGCATTACCGAACAGAAGGTAACTTTACGTGGGATATTCTTGACGCAGCACAGAACCGGTTAAAACATTGGCTCCAGATAGCAGCTCTGCGTCATCAATCTTTGATAGATGGTTCTAATACATCAGAAGCAGCAAAAATCAAAGCCGATTTCTATGAGGCCATGCAACAATGCCTTGGTAGCGATCTTGATACGCCATCGGCTTTGATGACAGTCGAAAATGTATTAACAGGCTTCGAGCAAAACGGCTCAAACGTCGATTCGGATTCACTTGCAAAAATACTGGAAGTCATTGAAGAGCTTTTAGGCATTACGCTAGCAGCCAAGACGCCAGACATAGATACAGAGCAGAAAAAAATCATAAAAGAGAGGGAGCAAGCCAGAGAGCATAAAGACTGGCAGAAATCAGACGAACTTCGTAGTTATTTAGCTAATCAAGGAATAGGGATAAACGACACGCCGGACGGCTCTATTTGGCACTGGCTTTGATTGCTTCTTCTTCGACGACAGGGTTGCCATCGATATAATCGTGCTTCGTAAGATAATCTAGAATAAGCACCCTGAGACAACCGGCTAATGGAATCGCGAACAGTCCGCCGAATAGGCCACCAAAACTAACACCTACGACAACGCTAGCAAAGACTTGCAAAGGCGACATATTCGTCGTATTAGCCTGTACTCGGGGTTGAACGATGTAGTTTTCGATCTGTTGATAGAGGATGTAATAAGCAAGAATAATAAGTGCAGCGGCGGGTGAAGTCGTCAGTGCAACTAAAGTCACGATAGTCGCACCTATGAAATGACCAACCATCGGGATGAGCCCGCAGATAAACACTATAGCCATCAAAGCAATAGGATATCCGATACCAAGTACCAAAAAGGCGGGTAGTATCACAGCTGCAGCTATTGCCGCAAGCGTAACCTGACCATTTATATATCCTCGAACAACCTGATACATTTTTGGAGCGACTCGTTCTATATCACGACGTCGTCCCGCTGGTAGCAATTCTCGTCCAAACTGCACGAACTTAGGGCCTTCTAACAGCATCATAAACGTTAGCGCCAATATAGTCAGTACTGCGAATACACTGCTGCCAATCCGGCTGGCGCCTTCTATGGCCGATCCCCCAATATTCTGCAATCTTGTACCAAGCTCGGCCGAGGCACTTTCGATTTGACCTTCTAGCCTATATTGCCTGATGAATCCACCGATTTCACTATCCTGATTCCGTGAGTCTTCTACTAATCTAGGCACGGCACTAATAAAGCTTTCAGTTTGCTTGACTAATGGCGGCACGACACTTGCCAAAAATGAACTGACCAACAAAAGAAATATCACGAATGTTACGCCAGTTGCCATGGCCCGGCTATCACGGAACGTACCTGGCAAACGTTTTGCAATCCAGCTCACAGGACCGTCGAGCGCAAGTGTCAGGAAAAATGCAGTGAATATTAGAATGACTGCGAACATAGCCTTTTGAACGGCGGCCAGGAATATAATTGCCGCAAACACGACAAATACAACCCTTAGAACGGTCTTCGTACTAATAGTTAGTTCGACCTCTTGATTCTTATCTTTTTTAAGCATATTAAACATACTCATCATTATTACACGGTTCGCCGCTTATGCAATGCACGGTCATACATTTTTATTATTTGACTGCCGACCACCTGAATATCGAATTGGCCAACATATGATCCCTGCCAGTCCAAAATTGTCTTGCGTGAGACGTCGTCTTGCAGTACATACCGTATCTTTTGAGCCAGAGCTAACGGGTCGTTAACCGGCACCAAAACATCCGGACCCACTCCAAGTACGGTCGCGTAACCAGGATTTTCAGCTCCAATTACCACTGGTTTTCCGGCAGCCATCGCTTCTATCAGCACGATGCCAAAGCTTTCGCCACCAGAACTTGGAAACACTGCCATGTCAGCTGCTCTGAGGTATCGGGCTTTGTCAGCATCAGATACGAACCCCGCAAATTCAACGCTGTCTTCTAAGTTGTTTTCGGTAACAAACCTGCGTAAATCATTCTCCATAGGCCCGCGACCACACAGCACAACCCGAAGCTTTACAGGATTACTGTCCTGGCATAGAAGCTTAACTGCTTCCAGAAGGATATGCGCGCCTTTTCTCGGCACGAACCGGCCTACAAATACTATGAGCGGGCGCTCGTCTCGGCTCTCCATGGGCTCTGCGGCTGCAAAAAAATTGATGTCAACCGCGTTGGGAATGACGGAAGCCGAAATACCATACGCTCTATCGGCAAATATAGCCGCCTCACGACTGACCGCCACAATTTCATCAAAACGCTTCAAGCTCTTTTTTACATACAATCCAAGTGCCTTATTCGCAATACGTACGATAGTAGAATTCGGTGCAATATGGAACGTCCCGACAACAGCAGTCTCAGCAGGAGCCGCGCGTAGGATACTGCCAGTTAAAAAAGGACTGTATGGCATTTGTATATGTAAGATATCAAATTTTTCGGTCTCCAGAATCTGCCTGATATTTTTGGCAGAAAATGGCAGGGGCATAGACATACGGTTTCCATTGAACCGCACTTTCATATTCCTGCTCAAACTATGGACAGAGGGAATGTCGCTTCGGGTCGTTTGACCTACCAAATAGTGAACATCGTTACCCTGACTTCGGAGCCAATCACCGACCGTCAAAATATATTGTTGCACTCCGTCGGTAGAATCAAGCGTATCATCAAGCACAAAGCCGATTTTCATAACGCTCAGTCTTTCTCTGATAGAAGCGTATGACGCTTGTGCGCCGTCTCATAGACTTCTAGATATTGGTCTACAACGCGCGGATAATTGAATTGCTGAACGTACTCTTTAGCCCATTTTTTCCATAGCTTCCGTAAGTCTTCGTCGTGTAACATGACGTCAAGTCGCCGTGCAAATTCATCAGTATCTTTGGGATTTACAAGAGATAACGATCCAAGCTCCTGCAGAAGTGATGCATAGCCCGGGTTATTACCGGCAACCGTCACCAAACCACTGGCCATCGCTTCAAGAAGTACTATACCGAAACTTTCACCGTACAATGCCGGCGCACAGAACAAATCTGCCTCAAGAAGCAATCGTTGCTTCTCGGATTCACTTATATATCCCAAGAATTCAATATTATTGCAGCCGAGTTCGGCGGCAAGTTGTTCTAATTTTTGACGGTCGGGGCCGTCTCCTGCAATAACCAGCCGCACATTATCATTCCGTTCTCTGAGCAAATCAAATGCGTAGATCAGGTAGTCGACGCCTTTTCTCTTTTCGAGTCTGCCGACATAAAGCAGCATCTTTTTTGCATCTTTTTTGATGGCTTTAGTGGGACCTACCTTGAACTGTGTTAAATCGATACCGTTCGGAATTATAGTCACCGGTTCATCGGTCATACTGCAGACATATTCGGCGGCAGCTTCAGATACTGCCGTAAGTTCGTCGAGCTGTTTTAAAACGGCTTTGGTATACGGCGTGACCACTTTCGCAACCGTTCGGCTCATCATAGTTTCCGGAAGTTTTGCGTGGAATGTAGCAATATTGACACTCGTAGAGCGACTCAGGATTTGACGGCTCAGCATCGGAACCCATGGTTCATGAAAATGCAAAATGTCGAATTGTTCTTCTTCGAGCATCTGCTCAATACCGTACATATCTGCAGTCATAGAGAATTGTGACGTCGTGTGTAATGGTGACTTAAAATCGGCGGCGCCGCCAACAAAAATCATATCATCAGTACGGTGATGATCTTCAACATCGCGAGGTTCGGGTGTCAGGATTTTCGCTATATGTCCGCGGGCTGTCAGCTCATGCTGCATCGCGCGGACAATTTCCTGGACGCCGCCCCCTTTTGCAATGTTATACGGGCAAACGAGTCCGATTTTCATTACTAGCATTATATCATAGATATTAATTAACGGGGGTAGAGAGTAATTCTCTAAGCTCTAACGGAATAAGTGGCTCGGCCATTTCGGCATTCGCAATGACGCTCGGAGCATGGGTCATGAGTGCAGTTTCGACGCCATGGAAATTAGTGAATATTCGTCGCATGTGCTGCTCCACGATATTGTTATCGAAGTAGTGATCGTTCTTAGCGCTCACGTGCCAGACCGGCAGATCCACTCTTTTTTTCGTATTGTCGAAGGTCAAAAATGCCACCGAAGTATACATATGCGTCCGGATATCGTTGTTCTGCCAAAGCTGTATTTCTATATCCATCAATTTGTCGAAATCTTCTTTGGTTTCGGCTGCTTCGAATTTTTTCTTGGCATTGTGTGTCCGGGCATATACCAAACGAAGTACATGCCTGTTCAAAAACATTCTGCGAAAAATCATCGAGCTCATTTTATGCGTGACCGCTCCGGCCGCAAGCCGATAAAACCAGTACCGGGGCTTCGAGAATGTAAAATCATCTTTTTTAGCAAAACCGACGATACTAACTAATAAATCTACTTTAGAAGTCAGTTCAGGATAACGCTGCAACATTCGAGTGACGATCACGAACCCAAAGCTCATACCGGCGATAGTCACTTTTTTGCGTTTATAGCGCCATTTTATAAATGCCGCCAGATAATCTGCCAGCGCATCAATGGTTGGTTTCTGGCCAATCGTATAAAAACTATCCATTCCGCCAAATCCCGGCAGGTCCGGCATCGTAACCGACCCATAGCGATTGAGAACCTCTACAAGCCCCCACCAGCGTTCGAGAGACGAGTGATGGCCGTACACGAATAGTATCTCGCGTTTGCTATCCGTGGTAGCCGGAACACGCATCATACGACCATTCAGACCGTCGATAGATAACGGCACGATATAATCTGCCGGATTATGACTATTTTGTTTCATAATTATTACTCAAACTGTAGCGCATTTGCACCGTACCGACAAGCGTTTGCCGACATCAAACTAAGACAGCGCCATGTAATTCGAAGTTACGAAATAATGTTACAAATCTACGCAAACATATATACTAAGAGTCATGAAAAGGGTACTGTTCGGGGCAATTATAATTCTTGGATTTGCGGGCATAGGAAGCTACATGCTCATGCAAAGCCGCGCAGCCGTGCGACCGACCGACAACACGAATGCCGCTAATAATAGTGTGCGGCCGAACAGTTCAGATAAAGATCAAAGAAAAAATAGCTTCGATAAAAAAATGCACTCTCTTGATGCGGCCGATAGTATATGGGTTATCGCCAATAAAATAAGGCCACTTCAACCCACAAGCTATATTCCGGAGCCACTTGTCGTACCGGCAGTTGCTATGCGCCAGCCTATAAGTGGAGATGAACGTCGATTACGACAAGATACTGCGACCGCTCTAGAAGAAATGTTCGCGGCCGCTCAAAAAGATGGCGTGTCGCTCAAACTGCTCAGTGGTTACCGTTCGTACGCCTTTCAGAATGCACTATACAACCGATACGTCAGCATCCAAGGCCAAGCGACTGCCGACCTGGAAAGCGCGCGCCCGGGACACAGCGAACATCAAACTGGTCTTGCCGCAGATATTGGTGGCATCTCGAATACAGCATGTGATATAGAAGCATGCTTTACTGATACCATAGAAGGGAAATGGATAGCAGAAAATGCCTACGTATACGGTTTTGTAATCCGTTATCCGCAGAATAAAACTGCTATAACTGGATATATATTCGAACCGTGGCATGTACGTTTCGTGGGTTCAGAACTCGCTTACGAACTGCAAGCCAGCAGCGTCCAAACACTCGAGGAATATTTTAATCTGCCGGCATCTGCAAACTATAACTAGAAAACATCTCGGTTTTTTAGTATAATCGCTAATCGTCGGGCCTACTCGATAGTTTCTCTAAAATTAACACAATGGGGCGTGGCCAAGCGGTAAGGCACATGGTTTTGGTCCATGCATTCGGGGGTTCGAATCCCTCCGCCCCAGCCAAGCATAAGTGCAATGAAAGACTTCTTCGGTAGTCTTTTTATATTCTGCTATACTTCAGGCATGAAAGTAGCATTACTAGACAGAGATGGCACGGTTATCGTTGATCCGCCCGATTTGCGAGTAGACAAATTGAAAAAAATTGAATTATTTGACGATTCTGTTTCCGCACTCAAATATTTAGCCGACAACGACTTTTCAGTTATTTATGCTACTAACCAGGCGGGCATAGAAGAAGGTCGCTTGACTGAACAGGAATTTTGGCAAATTCATGAAGAAGTTTTGAGACGCTTAGCCGTAAGTGGCGTGAATGTACTCAAGTCGTATATGAACGGCGAAATGAAGCGTGAAGACAATACGGAATGGCGTAAACCAGGCCCTAAAATGCTTTTACAGGCGGCGGAAGATTTTAATCTGGATCTTTCTCGATTGTACTATGTTGGAGATAATCAGTCTGACATTGATGCTGCGAGAAATGCTGGATGCAAAGGTGGGATCTTAGTTAAAACTGCTAATGAGAATGTAGAATCTCCAAATGCAATATATACTGCACCTAAATTAATGGACGCTGTTAAGTATATTGTTGAACACAGCTAGAGTTGCGAAGTACGTCTACTAAGGGCAGCCAAGCATAAGCATGTTATGATTTATTTATGAAAAACAAACGCGTCAGGTTGATTCCATATTTGTTTTTTGCTACAGCTTTGTTGTCTTCAGTCCCAGCCGCATATTACTCGTTAACTTATACTAATGCTGGTTCCCCGACTTGTAGCGAGACAAAGCAGAGTGCTTATTTTTGCGATCCTTCACGGTATGACTCTCAAATGATTTTATGGATATGTATAGCGCTCGTACTTTTTATAAGTAGTATGTTATTATTCTTAAAATATCGTAACAGACAACCATAAACCTACAACTATCTGGCAGATTCCTTTAACTCAAAAGTTCGAAGTTCGTATACTAGCCCCAGCCAAGCACAAGCACTATACTTGTAAATTTCTTCTATTTGACTGAGTTGGTTGTTCATTGTATTATAACTGTATGAATCTTATACTAGTAAATGGTCCATGCGGAGCTGGCAAAAGCACCACATCAAGACTACTGGCTGAATATTTACCCGGTTCAGAACTTATTCAAACTGACGCGCTACGAAAGAGCATGACCTTGCCTATGTTTCCGGACCCATTAGGGAGCAGCGAAGCTATGGCATTAATGTGGGATGTCAATATTGTTGGAAGGAATATTGCGCGTGCGGCTTTAAGCCAGGACCGACCGGTAATAGTTGATAGTATAAAGTATCAGACCGAATGGGTTGCACCGTGGGAACGACTCGGTGAAGAAATGGGCGCAACAGTAACTGACATTTGTATTACAGCAGCTAAAGAAGTTATTGAAAAGCGTGCTGCCGGAAGAGGATATAGGATAGGCGGTCGTCTTACACCTGAAAAGGTATCTGTTTTATATGATGAAGTAACTGCGTTTTATGCCGATCGACCGGACGCTATTATCATCAATAATGAACATTTGGAGCCGCTGGAAATTGCATGCACAATAGCGGAGTGCTTAGAGAACGGTGAGCCTGTCAGTTTCTAAAAAGTTGCGAAGTATGTCTACTAAGGGCAGCCAATAAAGCTTATGCTTAATAAGCTTCTATCATTTAGATGACATTTGGTATTATTTCTATATGTGGCTCCCAAAGAAGAATAAATTGAATAATAAATCTGAGGCTATTGGGTTACTGGAATCCGAGCTTACTCATCGGCGCATTATTCCCTATTCAGACTTACTTAATTGGGTTGAAAAGGACACTAAACAATCATTCAATTTAACGGGAAATTCTGGCATAAATTATCAGCTGGAATTTTTTGCTATATGGGACGACAAAGCATTAAAGACTATTCGTTTTTGGGGTAATATTGATGGAGGTGAAATTTCAGCATACCGTCCGTTAAGTAGAACATACATAAAAGCCCATGACGACTCCTTTATTGGAGAATAAAAGTTCGAAGTTCGTATACTAGCCCCAGCCACAAAACTTACGCCTATCTAGCTACGCAAAAACTGTACTGAGTCTGGTATGATACAGCTATGTTAAAAGTTAAAAAGAATTACAACGCTTTTCCTCTGCTTTTTGATACCACTATATATCTTAGCTTTTTTATGATATCGCTTATAGCTTTCGCTCTGATTTCTACAATAAACTCTTCAGCAATGATAAGACACATAGCATTGTTCTTCGTAGGAATCAGTGCAGGGTCTGTAGTTTTAAGAATAATCACCAACACCATCGCCCGTAAAACTGGCAGGATCTATCCTGTGCCTACTGCTTGGATATCGTTACTTTACCCCGACAATATTATTCAGCGGAAATATAATCTTATACCTGCAACTGGAATTAGTGCCTATCTGTACTGCCTAGCATTTGTATGGGGTGCGCTACTAGCAGGTGTAGCTTTGGCTAACGTCATCAAAATATAAAGTTCGAAGTTCGTATACTAGCCCCAGCCAAGTATAAGCAATTCGTTGTCGTTATGCTATTATTGAGATAATGATCGGCTTAGCATTGGTATTTAGTCTTGCAGCAATGTTTATTGCGCTATTTAGAGATAGTAAAAACAAAAGACTTGTCCTTATACTGTTTGCGGCAACAGTAATAACCTTTTTCATTACATACAAGCTAGCTAATCCCGTATGCCCACCGTCTCAAACATGTAACTCTTTTGACGGTTTGGGAGCCGGTATTATCGGTTCTATTGTTTCAATGGTTATCTCAATTGGTGCATTAATACTATCATTTCAGAAAAAAACAAATAACCTTTAATTATATTAGCTGAACTGCAAAGTTTGAAGTACATACACTAGCCCCAGCCACAAAGCTTATGCTTAGTTTATAATTAATTTTGAATTCTATGTTATAATATTTCAATGACAAGGGAACAATCACCTTTTGAAGATGATCAAGCAGCAGTAGAACATGCTCTACTTTGGAGCGACTTACTAGAAACAGTAGCTTCACAAACTGCTATTTTAGGCGTAAATATGTCCAATCCTGACTTGCCGGAATTCTTGAGACAAAAAGACAAGGTAGTTCTTCAAGCCGTACCAGATGAAGGAATGACTATACAACTTTGGGGTATAGCCTCGGAAAATGCTTTAGTAGGGGAAGTGCATTTGTCATATCAAAAAGCAGATTCTGGTGTCGAACAATACATGTACGAAGTAGACCCAGAGCGAATCGTCTTTTATGGTTGGCAAATAGGCCAATCTAAAAAAACAATATTCGGACGTGAAGAGATTAGTGATTTGAGAGCAGACTTACAAGAAGTAACTTGGGATGCTGACGCAACACTTAAGGCCGCCCAAACTCACCAGTATTTTTTGCCATAAGATCTATTAAGGTTTTTGATCAACTAGTAGGAAGTTACGAAGTACGTCAACGATGGCCAGCCAAGCATAAGCTTTATGACTCATCGAGAACTCATCTGTTATGATTACCTTATGCACCAGAAATATTTTGAACGTTTCATGCTTGTCTTTGCGACAGTGGAGCCGATAGCCACAATTCCTCAAATTTTAGAGATCTACAAAAATGAAAATGTAGAAGGGGTATCAATCACGACGTGGACTCTTTACACTTTTTCGTCATGTATATGGCTATATTATGGGATATATCGTAAGGATAAGCCTTTAATCATTTCGGGGTTACTATGGGTATCATCACAAGCATTAGTAGTTATAGGTTTATTGAAATACTGAAAAAGTTCGAAGTTCGTATGCTAGCCCCAGCCACGATTTGCATCAATTACATTTTGATTTATCAAGTCACTATTATATTAACTATTGCTTCGTGAGGTCGGCTACCGCGAAGCTATAATTAAAAGCGCGGCAATGAATGAATATCTGTTCATATTGCTCTGGGTTAAAATCTTCGGGAAGTTCGTAATTCTGGCCACCTGAATTGGCTTTGAGTTTATCGCGTAGCTCTACTACCTTATCATTCGCACCAAAACCAATCAGCAAATCTGGTCCATTGCTAACTCTAAAGTTATTTTCGAGCCGAATAAAATATGTGTCACCTGTTTTTATGAGCGAAACGTCACCGGAACTACTCTGACCTCTCAGTCCACGGAAACTACCCTTTGCATATTGTTTCAATTTGGATTGTTCATTCACGTTAGTCGAATTGTTGGCTGCCTTTCCGTTTTGTTGGGCTGGTATGTCAGAGAGTTTTTCATTCGACGTCTTTTGCCATACGAACGGGATAACTAGTGCCCAGAGCACAAGCAGTCCGATTATAGCGCGAACGATTACTTTACGAGTCAACTTAACCATCATTACATATTATAGACCGTGGATTTCAAAAAATCTAAATAAGTATAATCAGGTAGCATGCAGTACTGCAAGACTAGCTAGAATTAAGGTTCTAACCTGGTTCATGATGGCCATCCATAAAGCTTTGTGGAATTCCTATTACTTGTTTTATTGTCGTCATTGTGTTTCAATACTTCGATAGACAAGCTCAATGAAAAGGAACGAAGAAACCTAGCAATATCGGTAGTGGGTATTTCAGGAACGATTGCTCTCGCAGATGTTACTATAACGCATAGTAACATCACCGATCCTAAAAAAGCGTTTCAAAGAACATATACTGACACTGATAGCTGCTTAGATCAATCGCCGTTTGACCCAGATACAGGAGCAACTGTTGTAGTAAGGAAAGTTGAAGGACAAAACGTTTTGTCGACAATACCCCTTCGCGCTAATTCATACACTCCTAGTGTATTGAGTTTTACTTATGAAAAAACAGCCTTTATGACATAGAGTTTCTCCCCGCTGATTATCAAACAGGTTCTTTTCTGGCGAACAGTTGCGGATATACAGACGCATATTAAATTCTTTGATATCTAAAAGTCAAAAAAGTTCGAAGTTCGCAAACGAGCCCTAGCCATACGTCTTATGCTTGTTATTATTTACTGACTTATTTGACTAGTTGTCTTTAATGTAGTAATTTTACTTAAATAATATAAAGGGACACATACTGATGAAAAAGGGACACGAATTAACATTAGCGGGTGGCTTAATGATAGGCGGAGCATTATTTGCAGGTTTTGTTGGTGGGCCGGCGTCAGAAAATGTAGAAAATTGTTTAGCAGCTGAGAACTCGGTATCGGCAGAATGTATAGACACAAATGTGACCACTAATGAATTATGGAAATTTGGTGGAGCAGTAATGTTGGGATCAATGGTAGTTGGCGCAGGCTTCAATAGTGCAATACGCCATTTATAGTTTATATCTCTAGAAATATTCATATAGGTACTGTTCAAACATTCAAATAAAAAATTATGGTGAATGACTAGGTACATTCAACCATAAAGTTTCGAAGTACATCATCTAGGGGTAGCCATAATGCTTATGCTTAAAGGACTTTTCATTGGGGAGTCTTTTTGTTTGCTATCATGAGTTAATGAGAACAATTGCAAAGAGACTCCACGATGGGCAAGATTTGGTTGAAGAGATTAATCAGGTCTGCATAGAAAACAATATAAAAGCAGGAATTATATTGTCTGCTGTCGGTAGTTTGAAAGAATCCAAAATAAGAGTTCCCGTTTTATATGGGCAAGTCGCTTACATTACTCCTGAAAATTTAAAAATAGATAACCTCCATGGAACCGTATCAGCAAATGGCTGTCATTTGCATATTTCAGTTTCAGCTATAAATGGGACTGTTTTTGGTGGTCATATCAAACCAGGTTGTACCATTCGAACAACATGCGAGCTAGTCATTGGAATAATAGATGACATCACCTTCAGTCGTGAACCAGACACTCAAACTGGTTTTGACGAGTTGGTTATCAAATAGCCGCAAAGTTGCGAAGTACATAAACTAGGGTTAGCCATAACATTGACACTAATAGCATTCCATCGTATAATATGCTTATGATAGACCGAGACCCATTCAGAACACCATCAGGACGGCCAATAATTGCACATATTGGTGAAGTAGTAGAGAAACGAAATATAATATATCTACAACTTGCAGCAGAAGAATTAAACGAGAGATACGGTTTAGAGCGATATACTGTTGAAGTTCCAACGGCTGCAGAATTTGGACCGCAAGGTACAAAACTTCCCGGTAATCTAACAATGCTTAAAATTGCTGGAGCATGGGCTACGTAAAAAAACTTCTGATTTGTCAGAACTTGCCGACAGAGCAGAAAATATCAAAACAGATTTGGGCGATCTAGACATCAAATACTAGGTTATCTTCAGCTTCGAAAGTTCGAAGTGCGTCAATTAGGGGTAGCCATAAAGTCTACAGCAGCTCACAAAGCTCATAACGTAATCACAACGACCTATTGTTAGACATTTTGGCATCAATCTTCATAAGTTCACGACGGGCATAATCATAGCCGGCCTGCTGTCCAGATTTGGCAAAAAAACCAAGGCAGTTTACGCCAATTATCATTTTGTAACAGTCAATACGCTCGTCAAAGCTCTCTGGTAATCGATTATTATCAACATATTGCTGCCTCATAGCACCGACAATGTCTACTTCATCTGCCCAATCAAAGGATGGCGACCAGAAACCCTGCCACGCAACATCGTATAACGGATCGCCATATGCCATGGTATCCCAATCAATGACACCGGTGATCTGTCCGCCTTCAGCTATCGTATTATTAAAACCAAAATCTTTATGAATGAGCTTGCGGATATCCTTGGGGCAATATTCATAATAATCTTTCATTTTTGATTTGAACCGTTCGGCCACATCTCGCTCGAACATTGGAAGCGAACCTAATATAACATCACTGCTACCATCCAAGCTGCGGTCCAGAGCTTCGTGCCATGAGTTTGCGTTACCGTTACCATCGGACTGAATCGATCCGAAACCGCTGCCAACCGGTTCGATTTGATGTATAGCTTCCATAGTACGGATTAACGAAGGTAGCGTATCCCCGAGATCATCAGAAGTTAACTTGTCTGCGGTTATTCCCGGTACGAATTCGGATACCGCATAGTACAAACCATTTGGCAGAATATTTATCTCTTCGATTCGTGGAATAGGAACGTAAGGTCCGCTGAAATGTTCATATGCAAACTTATCTCTGCGAAAGCCACTATCAGTATGCTTATTGAATCGCACAAATTTTGTGCCCCTCGTAGTTTCAACGACACATCCTAGCGACAGCTCTCCGTCATCGACCATATTGAATTCTAGAAAGTTCAAACCATAATATTTGTGCATGAAAGAGTCAATTGCAGATGATTCTACTTTTGTCTTATAAGTCGACATGGCCACATTCTAACATAGTGTTTAAACTGTCAAAATAACACTAGGGTCGTGTTTTGTATCATTTGAAACTGAATGAGTCGATAATAGGGTTTAAGTAATAGTTCTCGTAAAACGCAAACATTATACAAATCCTTCATGAAACTTCTGCTCCCAAAAATCTTGCCAGTCATATTAATTTCGATCATTAAACCTAAAAGGACCGTATAAATACTCACAGACTGGCAATGACACGAATGGTTATACTATTTAAGTAAACCTTTTTATAAAAGGAAATGTAATGGAAAATCAAGAAATCGCTTCGCTCATCATACAGACCTTCGTAGCATTGGTGATGATTATATTTGGAATTAATCAAATAAAGTCTCCCGCTGGCTGGCTGACGTATATGCCGCGTTTTGTTAGATTTATATTGCCGGTGGAGCCTACGACATTCATGAAGCTCCACGGGACTACGAACATTGCTCTCGGCGTGTTGCTATTTAGCGGATTCCAGCAACCGGCATCGGTAGTCATGGCACTGGTATGGTGGATATTGATACTGCCTTTTGCGTTTTATTACCATTGGACGGTGGGGCTCCGTGATTTGGCAATCATTGGCTCACTCGCTGCCTTACTATTCCTCATTTAACATCAGTTGTGCGACAATAGTACATACGTGGATAAACTAAAGACCATAGGCAGAAAATTTGATACCTTTCAGCAGCAGCACGGCTGGCTGGGATTTCCTGTTGCAATAATTCAAAGATATAATGAAGATAAAGCTGGTAAACAAGCGGCACTAATAACGTACTATGGGTTTTTGTCTCTATTTCCTTTACTGCTAATATTTTTTACCGTTCTCGGTATCCTGATAGACGGGAATCCGGAGCTCAAAGCCCAGATTATCAATACCGCCGTGCAGCAATTCCCGGCGATCGGTGAAGACCTTAGTAGAAATATTGAAACTTTGGAAGCCAGTGGAGTAGCACTAATTCTGGAACTGTTGATTTTGTTTTACGGTGCGC
>JBGTMN010000051.1:0-29679 GCA_041743525.1 Saccharimonadales bacterium (SeqCode)
TCAGCCATAAGAATTCCCTCCATAATTGTGTCGTTACCCTTTTTCAGTCGTTAGCTTAATTATACCACACCTACATCTGTTACGCATTACTCGTTGAGCACCAAAAACTTAAATATGACGTTAGAAATCCTTGCTAGCCAAGAGTTCTGTCATTTTTAAATTTAGTGTCAAAAAATGCGTCTGGGAGAGGTATAGCAAACGCATCATGCTTACGCCAAATATTTTGTTAAACCATAAAAGCATCTATCTCTTAGTATGGACCTGTAAATATTACAGTCAGCTATAAAACGCTTTTGGTTTAATAACCAAACTGTTAAAATAACCACAGATATGGGTGAGCAAACAAATAGACGAGGCGAATGGCGGGTAGCATATGCGGATTTCTGACGCACTTGTAGAGAAATTACTGAAAAGTACCGGCGATTTTACCGATGAGCAATTGAAGCCGCTCCGGGAACAGGAAAAAACAGAGAAAAAACCGCTACAGGACATCGTTATAAAGAATAACGTCTTGAGCGAAAAAGACCTGACGAAGCTGTACGCCATTGAAATTGACATACCCTACGCTGAGTTCAATCCACGCGAACTGAACAGCGAAATCTTGAAGTTGATACCGGAACGGATCGCCCGCCAATACAAAGCTGTCGTTTTCCAACTAGACGACGACGGCAGTCGATTACTGGCCCTGGAAGATCCCGACGACATTCAGGCCATCAATTTTCTGCGAAAACAGCTCGGCGCCAACATCAAGCTTCATATAGCTCCGGCCAGCGTGATCGCAGCGGCCTTGGACCAATACCGTGGTAACATATCAAGCGAACTCACAAAAGTAATCTCTACGGATATAGATGGAGATGAAGCAGATGAGGCCATCTCCGAAGACGAAGTCGCCGAGGACTCCCCTATTGCTCAAACCGTCAATCTGATAATCGAATACGGGATCAAGGCCGGCGCCAGCGACATACATATTGAGCCACGGGAAGCATTCGTCGTCGTCCGTTACCGCATAGACGGCGTGCTCCGCGAAGCTAACAAACTTCCCCGCAAAGTGCTTGGCGCACTCGTGTCCCGAATCAAGATTTTGTCGAACCTGAAGATTGACGAACATCGTGCTCCTCAAGATGGTCGCTTCAAAGTCGAAGTTGCCGCCAGTGTCTACGCCCTTCGTGTATCCACCCTGCCGATTGTAGACGGCGAAAAAGTCGTCATGCGTATACTGAACGAATCGAGCAAGCCTTCTACCCTCGAAGAACTCGGATTTTGGGGCGAAGCGCTCCGATCTATACAAAATGCCATCGTGCAGCCTCATGGCATGATCTTAGTCACCGGGCCGACGGGTTCCGGCAAATCCACGACATTGTTCAGCGTCCTGAGTCTTCTAAACAAACCAAGCGTCAATATATCTACCGTCGAAGATCCAGTCGAATACAGGATTTTCGGGGCTAATCAGACGCAGGTCAATCCGCTGGCCGGCATGACGTTCACCAACGGTTTGCGGGCGTTACTGCGACAAGATCCAAACATTATCATGATCGGAGAAATCCGAGACGGCGAGACGGCATCTTTAGCCGTACAGGCCGCATTGACTGGTCACCTAGTATTTTCGACACTCCACACCAACAACGCCGCGACCTGTCTGCCCCGACTGCTGGATATGCAGATCGAGCCCTTCCTAATCGCCAGTACGGTTCGTGTGGTTGTTGGCCAGCGTTTAGTTCGCCGTATATGCGTAGATTGCCGCGAGAGCTACCAGCCCGACGAAACAACCCAGAAACGACTAGCTACCAGTTTCCATCTAAGCGACAACGGCGTCATGAAATATGTCCATGATCTTGAAGTCCAAGCACTCGAAGGCGGCATCGGCAAGACATCGGACAGCACCAGAAGTCAGCTCTGCAGTACCGAAACTGGCATCAAAACTTTATGGAAAGCCCATCCGGATGGCTGCGAGACATGTAATCACACTGGTTACCGTGGCAGAATGGGAATTTACGAAGTTCTCGCAAACAGTTCAAACATACAAAAGATGATTGTTTCGAACGAAACCAGCGAAAACCTCCAGAAAACTGCTATACAAGACGGGATGGTCACCATGCAGTACGACGGCCTCGTCAAAGCTCTTCGTGGTCAAACATCGCTCGAAGAGGTGCTAAGGGTCACCGCCGAAGAATAAAAATATGACAGCTATATCACTGAAAGTCGATAGAACATTATGAAATACGCATACCGCGCAACCCGGGACGGAAAAGCCATTGAAGGAGTCATGGAGGCATCGAGCAAAGATGCACTGATCGCCGCACTCGTACATCAGGGTATTCATCCGGTAAACGTCAAAGAAACTCGCAGTGCCAAAAAAATGTCTTTTGGCGGCAAGAAAAAGGTAAAGCTCGCCGACCTCGTCATATTCACCCGACAGTTATCTACGATGATTAGCGCCGGAGTCCCGCTCGGCCGCTCGCTTGCAACACTAGGCGCTGATTGCCAAAGTCAAACGCTCCGGGAGGCAATCGCGGCAATAGCAAAAGAAGTTGAAGGCGGCGCTCCACTTGGAGAAGCATTCGCAAAGCACCCTAATATATTTTCTGATGTGTATGTGAACATGGTCAAAGCTGGAGAAGAGGGCGGAATCCTTGATGAGATCTTAAAACGCCTGGCACTACAGGTAGAACTTGACTCCAGCGTTCGTAAAAAGGTAAAGAGCGCCATGGCCTATCCGATGGTGCTTATGGGAGTTACGGTAGTTGCGTTCTTTGGAATCATGCTGGGCGTCCTGCCCCGGATTGGAAAGATTTTGACGGATATGGGTGGCCCAGATGCCAAATTACCGATTTATACTCAAGTTCTGTTAGACGCCAGTGGCTTCATGACGAGCAACATCATCCCTATTGGCATCGTGGTATTTGGAAGTATTTATGCGGTAAAACGTTACATAAAAACACCGAAGGGCAAATATAATTTTCATTTGTTGCTTATAAATGCGCCAGTCATAAAGAATGTCACGACCAAGATGGCGGTCGCTCGGTTTTCGCGAACTTTTGCTTCTCTGATGTCAGCCGGAGTCAGCGTGCTCGATGCACTGGAAGTGACCGGAGGAGCAATTGGAAATAAAGTCATAGAGAAAGAATTAAAAGAAGCCGCACTGCAAGTACGGAACGGTAAACCCTTGAGTGACCCGATTAGCAAAAGCAAATACTTTCCGCCTATCGTAGCGCAGATGCTTGCCGTCGGCGAAGAAACCGGCCAAATAGACACGGTACTGGTAAAAGTCGCGGACTTCTACGAAGAAGAAGTCGCTACACAGATTGATGGACTGGCATCTGTTATAGAACCTATCATGATCGTATTCCTCGGAGGCGCAGTCGGACTGATTGCAGCAAGCGTTATGGGACCGATCGCTTCACTGAGCCAGAACATGGGTGCCTAAGTTTCACGATTGAACTTGACCTATACACGCTTATGGCTATAATCATAGACAGATACTGGCTATAAACCCGTTCTTAACGGTAGTCCAAGATCTTTACAAACAATAATCAAAAAGGAGGGTGGGTCCTCATGAACTCACTTAAGAAACACGCACAGCAAGGTTTCACTATCGTGGAACTTTTAATTGTGATCGTCGTGATCGGTATATTGGCCGCTCTTGTCATCACAACATATAACGGTATTCAGCAAAAGGGACGCAACACCGAGCGCCAGACAGACCTTAAAGCAATACAGGGCCAGGTCGAAGCTTACTACGCTCAGAACGGACGTTACCCAACAGGCGCGAACTTAAGCGCAGCAAACGCCGAAGCGTTCATCAGTGCCGAAATGAAAGGGCTTTCAAAAGAAGCACTTCGCGATCCTAAGGGAGCTGCTGGCGTATTCGGACTTGCAACCGCAGCTGCGCCTAACGTGTACGCGTACATTCCTTCACCAACCGGTTGTGACAACACAACTGCCGGCGGCGATTGCGACGGCTACGTACTTCAGGCTACGCCAGAACCTAGTTCCGACCCGTTGATCGTAATGGAAAGCTCGAACTAAGATTTAACTTAGTCGACACATAAAAAACCCGGCTTTACCATGAAGCCGGGTTTTTTATGTTTGCATGATTACAACAGATTATTTTTTAGGACTTTCATGTACTTCACGCTACTAAGGATAAGTGGTATACTTAGGATCAAAGGAACTGCAAACGGTGGGTAATCGAAAGACTAAGCCAACACATTTTTTCAAAGATAAGCCGGTATTCGGTTTTGATATCGGCCATGGGTCGCTTAAAGTCATGCAGACCGAACGGCGAGGCAAGCAGGCTCACATTGTAGGTTATGGTACGACGAATTTCGACCCCGATGCCATAAAAGATGGCGTCATAAAAGATCCGAAAGCTATCGCACAGGCCAGCAAGAAACTGTTCGAAAAGCATCTTATAGGCGATATCACTACCAACAGAGTGGCTATCGCTATCCCGTCGTACCGGACTTTTTCGCGGCTCATAAATCTGCCGTTGCTCGAAGGAAAAGATCTGCAGCAGGCCGTAGAACTGGAAGCAGAACAATACATACCCATGCCATTATCTGAGCTGTATCTTGACTACAATATAGTCAGCAGAAGCAACGAAGCCATCGACCTTTTTGCCGTAGGCGTTCCTAAGGAAATAGTAGATTCTCACGTGCAAGTCATGAACCTAATGGGACTGGAGCCTGTCGGCGTACTGACCACTATTGACGCTGCAGGAACTTTATTCATGGAAGATAAGCAGAGCGATGTTCCAGCAGTCCTCATAGATTTCGGTTCACTGTCTGCGGATATAACCATTTTCGACCGCAATATGCTCGTAAGTGGAACGGTAACGGGTGGTGGTTTGGTTTTCACCGATCGCATTCGTGAAAGCCTCGGCGTCACTCAAGCCGAAGCTCAGATCATCAAGACTAAATACGGACTTGGTCCGAGCAAAAAGCAAAAAGAAATAATCGCCGCGCTTGATCCGGTTCTATCGCAGCTTTGTCAGGAAATACGGCGTATGATCAGGTACTACGAAGACCGGTACGGCTCCAAGCGAAAGGTTTCGCAGGTCGTTACTTTAGGTGGCGGCGCCAATATGCCAGGTATTTCCGAATATATGACAAATTCTTTGCGACTGGCTGTCAGGGCATGCGATCCATGGGAGTATTGTGATTACAAAGGATTGCAACCTCCGGCTAAAGCCGACAAAATGATGTACGCTACCGTGATGGGCTTGAGCCTCACAAAGCCGCAGGAGCTTTTTTCATGATAAACCTACTCCCTTCCGATTTAAAACAAGAATACCTTTATGGTCGGCGTAATTCCAGTCTAAGACGCTGGGCCACGGCCATGCTTCTGGGACTCGTCGGCGCGTGCCTGGTAACGTTTTCGGGACTATTCTATATGCAGCGATCCATCGACACCTATGCAAACCAGGTTGCCGCCGCCGAAGAATCGTTAAAAGAAAAGAAACTTTCCGAGACCAAGAAAGAAGCTGACGAAATAACCAAAAACCTGAAGCTGGCAATAGATGTTCTATCCAAAGAGATTCTTTTTTCTGAGCTACTCAAACAAATCGGTACCGTTACTCCAGCGAACACCACCCTGACAGATCTGAGTATCTCCGAAGTTTCGGGCGCGATTGAACTTACGGCCAGCGCTGTCGATTACACGAGCGCGACGCAGCTTCAAGTCAATCTCGAAGACCCTGCCAACAGAATATTCAGCAAAGCCGACATACAAGGAATAACTTGTACAGCCAACGTCACAACTGGTGTATCCTCAGACTATCCTTGTACCATGAGAATCCGGGCCTTATTCGCGTCAGACAATCCATTTCTGTTTATAAATCAAAAGGCAGCACGGCCATGATTACGAATAAACATGTATTTTTTGCGATGCTTGCAGCCGTTTTTCTTTTATTTGCCGCAATTATAGGCGGCGTATACGTCGCGGATTCTACACTTCAGAAACAATCAGCTAAACTCGTAGATTTAAAGACGCAGTCGCAAGTATATGAACAGGAAGAGATCGGACTCATCAAGGCCAAAAAAGATATCACAACTTATCAGTCACTAAACGAGATATCCAAGGCAATAGTCCCTCAGGATAAAGACCAAGCTCAGACTGTCCGAGAAATTATCAAAATTGCCGGAGAAAGTGGAATAAACCCTTCATCCGTCACCTTTCCTGCTTCTACGCTCGGAGCCGGAACTGCCCCACGCGCCAAATCAACCAACGACAAGACTGCAAACCTATCACAGCTTACGCCAGTCAAAGACATAAAAGGCGTATACACATTGCAGATCACCGTACGCCAGGAATCGAATGCTCCCGTTCCTTACGTAAAATTCCTTGATTTTCTGAGCAGACTGGAACAAAACAGGCGTACCTCCCAAGTGAGCAGCATCATACTTCAGCCGAGTCCTACGGACAAGAATCAGGTCGCGTTTACACTGACCATCGAGGAGTACTTACAGCCATGAGCGATACGACATCTTACAAAAAATCTGGTCTAAAAATACTCCACACGGCCAGCCGGTATTCTGCGCTGTTCTTTATACTATTCCTGCTTGGCGTATACGCCATTTTAGCTTGGCGCGTTGTTTACTTTACGCAAATGGACCCGGACCCTTCGGCAGTTTCGGCTCAAGTTAAATCCGCCGGCGTGCCAAAAGTCGATCCGGAAGTCGTCAAAAAAATAGAACAGTTAAAAGACAACAGCGTGAGCGTTCAGACCTTATTTGAACAAGCCCGCTCAAGTCCATTCAAAGAATAAGTCCTCGCGTACACAACTGCGTTTGCAACTAAAAGTGAAGTATTTTAATCTGACTTTTCGACGTACGTACGGCCAAGATGTGCGTACGCTTTTAGCGTAACTTTACGGCCGCGAGGAGTCCGCTCAAGTAAGCCTATCTGCATAAGATACGGTTCAATAAAGTCTTCGATAGTCGTACGTTCTTCGGCCGTCAATGCGGCGATGGTCTCCACGCCAACTGGCCCACCTTTATAGTTGTCAATAACCGCTAACAGCATATGCCGGTCTGCCGGATCCAGTCCGAGTTCGTCTATATCGAGTAATTTGAGTGCTTCTCCGCTGGTTTTTGCGTCTATGACTCCACTGCCATGGACTTCAGCATAATCGCGCACCCTCTTTAATAGCCTGTTGGCAATACGGGGAGTCAGGCGGGAGCGCTTCGCAAGTTCTTTAGTCGCTTCTGGTTTGATTTTTACATTTAATATGTCTGCTGCCCGATCTATGATCTGACCAATTTGGTCATGGGTATAGAACTCTAGCCTATGTATTATCCCGAAACGGTCCCGAAGCGGAGCGCTCAACGCACCGGTGCGAGTCGTAGCGCCTATTATCGTAAACCGCGGCAGATCCAGCCGCAGACTCCGGGCTGAAGGGCCTTTACCTATCATGATGTCGAGCTTAAAGTCTTCCATGGCGCTGTATAAAACTTCTTCGACCGTTCGATGCAACCGATGGATTTCGTCGATAAACAAAATGTCGCCGTCTTGTAGATTGGTCAACAAACTCGCTAGGTCGCCCGCTCGTTCCACTGCCGGCCCGCTTGTTATGCGGATTTGCGCCCCCATTTCGTTGGCTATGACACTCGCCATCGTCGTCTTTCCGAGGCCGGGAGGACCGTATAACAACACATGGTCGAGTGGCTCGCCCCTTTGTTTGGCTGCAGCAATCGCCAGCTGCAAATTCTGTTTGAGCCTGTCCTGCCCTATATAATTTGCAAAATCTTTTGGTCGGAGTGTGTTTTCGAAAACTTCTTCCTGAGCAACCTCTTCTGGTTCCCCCTCGTTTTGACCGGTGTGAACGATCCTGTCTATCAAAATCCACCTCTCAAAGCTTGCTTTATGCGGTCTTCGGTCGGCAGAGTCGGATCTATTGACTGTAACGCGACAGAAGCGTCTTGCGCACTGTACCCGAGGCTGACCAATGCTTCGACTGCATCGTCTTTTCGGAGCATACTTTCGCCCTGGAGCATGCCGGTCGCAGCCAGGTCGACTCCTGCTAGTCCGACTTTGTCTTTCAGTTCAACAACGATGCGTTCAGCAACACGTTTTCCAACGCCGCTAGCCTGTTGAATGTATTTCGTGTCACCGCCGGCAATCGCAACGCGCACGTCATGAGCGCTGCCGACACTCAATACGCTGAGGGCCATTTTCGGGCCGACACCGTTCACACCTAACAACTGTATAAATAATTCTTTTGTGTCGCGTCCTATAAAGCCGAACAGATCATGGGATTGTTCGCGGATATGCTCATAAATATACACTTTGTAAGCCTGCCCTCCAGCCATTCGGCCGTAGTCTTCGTTCGTGACATACAAGCCGTACCCGACGCCGCGCACATCGAAAACCACCATGTCGGTAAACTTCTCGCTCACTACCCCCGAAAGCATCGCTATCATATCCTAAAAGTATACCATCATACAGACAGCTATTATTTAGACCAATCAGCCGACAACGACAAAGTAACTCATAAAACTTACCTGATACTAGCTGGAATACGCATCGTCATACCATGACACAAGGCCGCGGCCAAGGCGTCAGCGGCATCATCGGGCTTTGGAATCGTCTTGAGAGCCAAAAGCACCCTCACCATCTCTTGTACCTGTTTTTTCTCTGCTTTGCCGTAGCCGGTTACAGCGAGTTTTATCTGCAGCGGGGTATATTCTGCCAACTCAAGGCCAGCCATCTTACCGCAGAGCAGTACCACACCGCGGGCCTGTGACACCGTCATGGCAGTCGTCACATTGCGCGCAAAGAACAACTTTTCAACAGACATGGCATCGGGCTTCGTTTCCTGTATGATTTCGGACAGTTCTTCGAAGATTGTCATCAGGCGCACGGAATCGTCTTCGTGAACCGGGGTACGAATACAGCCGGCATCAACGAACATTGGTTTTGATCGTACGACGTCAATCACCCCGAAACCGAGAATTCCTGTTCCCGGATCGATTCCTAATATACGCATGCTATATAGTATATGGAAGAATGTCTGAAACTAATAAAGCTTTAGCAAAATACACGCTCTACACCGGACCCGAATACCGTGCAGCATTACTCAAAAATCTGCAAAAAATCGGCAAGGAAGATCGGGTATTATTACTGACGATGACGTTCGATCCGACAGAACCGCCCATTCGGGAAATTATGGACGCCGTTGTACTGGCTGCAAAGGAAGGAGCACACGTCACGGTAGGTATAGACGCCCACGCCTTCATGCTACCAAACGGAAAGACGGGATTAATACCGCGTTACAATGCGGGCAGTCAAAGTTCACAAAACTACCCAAGTACCGAAAACAAGCAGCATTATATTGATACGATCAATTCTACGACGCACGGCACAGCGGCAGTTATAAATAAACACGGGAATAGCATCGGCTTGCCGATAGCCGGAAGATCCCACATAAAAATCGCTCTGGTTAACGACCAGATTTACATTGGCGGATGCAATTTACAGGACAGTCATTTCGTAGATATGATGATAGGCTGGGAAAGCAAAAAGGAAGCTGACATCCTTTATAGAACTTTGAGGCCGATTGTTCTACAGGGTAACTCAAAACAGGCCCTTCAAGCTACTGACAAAAAAATAATACTGAATGATGAAGCTTCGATCTTTATAGATGCCGGCACCAGGAACCAATCTTTGATATTTGATGAAGCCATGAAAATGATCGACAGCGCGAAAGAGTGGATTTTGATGACCTGTCAGTATTTTCCAAATAGTACGACTGCCCGACATTTGCGGAATGCAAAAAAACGCGGTGTCAAAGTAGAGATAATTTATACCCACCCGGGTCATCATGGCCGGCTCGGCGGACTAGGCCAGAAAGCCAGCATATCTTTCGAGAAGTTACGTAATCCGGCATCGTTGTTCAGTGACGGCCTTGCGCGGCAAGACCCCTTCGTCCATGCCAAGCTTATTGCCAGCGACAAAGGTGTCATGATTGGGAGCCATAACTATGTACGGGCCGGCGTATTGCTCGGGACTGCAGAGATAGCTTTGAAAAGTTCAGATGGAAAATTGGCCGAGGAAGCAGTGAAAACGATTCGCGGGGCACTTTGAAGGCCAAAAAGCCTGATCCCGAGTCAAATTTTACGAATCGAGTAATTCTTCAGGAATATCGAAATTAACGTGAGTACTCGACACATCATCAAGGATTTCGAGCGCGTCCATAAGTCTCATTATTTTTCCGGCTGTGGCTGCGTCGGTCACTTCTACGGTATTGTTCGGCACATACGTCAGTTCGGCTTCCAGGATATCGACACCGGCTTCTTTTAGGCTGTCCCGTACTTTTGCAAGATCTTTGGCTTCGGTATACACAACCGACTCTTCGCCCTCTTCTTGCATGTCTTCGGCGCCCGCGTCAATAACTTGCATGAGCAGATCGTCTCCACCGCCCCGGACCCGGATCATTCCTTTTCGGTCGAACTGGAACGCTACCGCGCCTTTTTCGGCGATATTACCACCATGCTTGGAAAATGCTAAGCGAACTTCAGGATAAGTCCGGTTCAGGTTATCGGTGGCGCACTCGGCTAAAATCGCGACGCCGCCCGGTCCGTAGCCTTCGTATAACACTTCTTGCAGTTGCGCTGCATTTTTATCTTTTACGCGATCTATAGCCCGCTGAATGTTCGCCATTGGCATATTTGCAGCTTTGGCTTTATCTATGGCAAGCCGCAGCGTAAAGTTCATGTCAGGATCGGTACCGCCCCGCGCCGCCATTGCCAGCGCATTGCCAAGCTTCGTAAACAATGCTCCGCGAACAGCGTCTTTGGCGCCTTTTTCCCGTTTTATCGTTGACCATTTGGAGTGTCCGGACATGCATTTATCTCCCTATTACCAACTGCGCGGATCGCAATCCGTTTGCCGCATTATCAATCCTTCGACACATATATTTTCGAAGTCCGAAGCAGCGTATGTTCTTCGTTTAATGCCATTATTATACCAGGATCCTGCTTGATACGGAAGTACAGCAGCAGATTCATGGCTAGCACGACAGTGTAAAGGAAGAGCATTCCTAAAAGATTTACATGATGATTCTCGATGAATACATCGGGAATGTTTGCCAGAATATGAGCCATGTCCAGCATGTAGGTTAGTATCATAACCGCAGGCCAGGCAATCCATCCGGCTACAGACGCAAAAAACATGCCGGCAACGCCCGCCATCACCGAAAGGAGCATTGCGATAGGTACGACGGTCGCTATGACGACGTTAGCCAGTAAACTCACAAGAGACGTCTGTCCGAACACGTACAGTATAAGCGGCGTTGCCATGATTTCGGCACACATACTTTCTACCGCAACCAAAACCAGAGTATTATTTCTCAGCTTCTCGGGCAGCATTCGAAACCGGACTTGCGGCCCAAGAACCATCACCCCGTAAAATGCCAAAAACGACAGATACCAACCCAAATCACCCCACACATATAAAGGATGCCACACGCAGGTTATGGCCGCAGCCATCAGAATAAGGGCTACAGGCTTGAAGTTTCGTCCGTAGTACCAGGCGGCCAAACTAAGCCCGCTTACAATCGAAGCCCTGACGATAGAAGCGCTGCCGCCAGTTAGAAGTAGGAAGGTACAAATAAGCATCGCCGAAATAATTGTCGTCTGGTACTTCGACCGGTTTCCGAGCAGGCGCCCACAGGCTCGGACGATAATCGTCAGGTTGTATCCGGATACCGCGATAATGTGAACCAGCCCGACCATCAACAGGTCTTTGTATACATGATCGGGCAATGTCGTATTCTGTCCGATAAGCAGCCCCATGCCAAACGAAGCCAAAGGTTCCGGCAGCGCGGACTGCATCCCAGCCCCAAATTCACGGCGGACTTTTTCTATATTCGAGTCGGTTCTTTCTAAGAGTTGCAGCTGAGCGAAACTCATCCAGCCCTGGTAGGAGCCGATACCATCGCGTAATTTGCCGCGGACTATCACCGTGTCACCACGAAAAATTACATTCTCACCGAATCCGCTCACTCCAATCTTGCCGACGAGCGGTATTTTTTCTTCCGTCAATTCATCGATGTAATACAGATCTTTAAGCACGAACTTGACCTGCTTGGTCTTGTTATACGAACTGTCTTCTCCGGCTGTACCCATCAAAACAATTTTAGAGTCGTATAACCCGTCGTAAACCGCAACCTGCCGCATGACTGCCGTCCCGCGAAATCCGCCAATGCTTATTCCCAGAAGTAACAAAACCATGAACGCCGGGCCGTACTGCCATCGCCTCCGCGGCAAAATCAACAGGAACGATATCGAGACAATGATCCACGTAATATCAAAAGTCACGACCCGCGCCAAACCAGTACCCATAAGAATGGCCGCACAAAACACAGCCACCAAAGTAGATCGCCGAAAACGATGTCCGAGCAACCTCTCCATTTCAGACAGATAATAACAGCTCGCCGGCTAAATCCGAAGCATGAGCCCAACCCCGTACTGAGCATAGTACTTATATGGTATTCGCTTAACTACATTGAACTTGCATATATAAAAACCGCGGCAATCGGGTCGCCACGGTTTTTATATAACTTTTTAGTTACTAACGGAAATGTATGAAGTTCAGGCCGGCCGGAGTAATGGTCGCTTCGCTGTATGTACCTGTCCACGACGCATTGTACTGGCTTATACGGATTGTTCCGTTGTTGTAGACGTCTTCGACGTACATGACGTGGCCGTAAGTTCCGGTGTTACGTACCGCAACGTCACCGACGCGCGGGCTTGTACTGACTGGTATGCCAGCAGCTATAGCATTGTCGTCCCAGTTTTTAGCGTTACCTCTACCACCCCAATATGGCATGTGCCTACCGGACTCAGCAACTTTCCAGGCGGTATATGAAACGCATTGGCGCATGTACATACCCCATGGATCAGACCGGCTGTTCGGGAATCCAACGCCGGCCCACGGATAAGCCCGGCCATCAACAGCTGTGATTCCTGCGGGCGCGGCCTGCTGAGCTACTGGTGCGGGAGCTGCACTGTCTGCGTTATTCTGTTGTGCGGCTGCTTTTCTTCGAGCTTCTTCGACCAAGGCCGCCTGCTGTCGAAGCCAACGGGCATTTTCCTCGGCCTGCTGTCGTTCAAGATCGCTGATTTTAGAAGAATTAGAAGCAATCTGTAAAGAGTAAGCAGACTGTTCGGCCTTGTTCATAGCCAGAAGTCTGTCAACTTCCACTTTCTCGGCCGCTACTTTTGTCTGCAAGGTGATGTTATCGGCTAATATTTGTTCTACTTGCGCTTTCTGACTTGCTTGTTGCTTTCTAAGCTGCGCAATACGCTCTATGGTCTTTTGAATTTCGGCCTGTACGGAGAGTCCGTACTCTTCTTTTTCAATGAAATCACTCAGGTTTTTACTGGAGGCCATTTTTTCCATCATACTGGTATCGTTTTCGATATACATCTGGCGTACGCTCGTACCCAGTACAACTTTTTGTCGGGCGATTTCTAATTCAGTTTCTGAAATTCTGACATCAAGTTCGACCTTTTTGGTTTCATTAGAACGAATTGATGCTTCAAGTCCGGAAATAGTAGCCTGCAATTCGGCTATTTTGGACTCCAATGTAACCGCTTCCGTTTGTAACTCTTCCTTGTTCTCTGAATTTTGCTGATTTTCTGACTGAAGCTGACGAATAGACTCGTTATAACTAACGGCAAAAGCCAATGGGCTAGCTGCCGATACCGATATGGCTAGAACGCAGATACCTGCAATCGTTTTAATACGGACTTTTTGAGTCGCAAGTCTCTTAAATAGGATTACCTGCAAGGCTAGTAATACTGTTCGCGCGTTATTCATGTTCCTCCGATTGTTAGCTTGTATAATCCCCTACCCTCGTAACCGGACACGCCCAAAAAAGGCTTTTTAACCCAGCCACTGTTTATTGTTCTTCACTTTTGTCTCTATTGAAATGTCTGCTTGTGAGATTTCTTACAAGAAGCAGCCCATTCATAGTAACAAGCTTGCTATGACCATACAACATTTTTATAAAGTCAAAATGCTGTAAATGTATGTATAGTTAAGCGGTTTATGTACCGTAACACCTGTTTATTTTCTAGTATGTGCTTATAATATTGTGCCGTAGAACATACAACGTATTGATCATTATTTTTTTGCTATTGGCCTCTTTAACGATTTTGCTATACTACATGTAGTACCAATCAAAAAACAAAAATGAACAAAAAGCGTCTCCAGGTACTCCCTGCTATTTTATTTGGCTTTGCCGCACTATGCCTTTTGGCTAGTTTCACTATGCCGCCAGACGATACGGCCGGCCCTTCTAAACCAATACCAGAAAAAATTGGGATGGTCGATTCGATCCAATCCAAAACCCTGGCTACATCGAACACTCCAAAAAATGTATCGACAGAACCAAAGCATTCGCCGGAACATAAAGCTGATTCTACAATCGCCGAACCGACACACGAGGACGCACAAAAATCGCAAGAACGCGATACCCATGTCGTCATTGATGAACAAACTTTCCCAAGAAGAGTATATAAGCCGCTTATGATACCGAACGATCCGCAGGCTTCACAGTGGTGGGTAACGAATACTAACTTGGATAAGGCTTGGGATACGCCACGGGGGTCTGCAGAGACGGTACTCGCAATTATAGATACCGGCTTCGGACTGGCGCACGAAGAATTCGCTGGGCGCTGGTACATGAACGCCGGCGAAACTGGTCCTGCTACTACTGAAGCGGCCTCACAACTGAACTGTACCGACCGAGGACTTCCGTTAGACAGGAGCTGTAACCTGATAGACGATAACGGCGATGGCATCGTTGACAACGAATCCGGAGCCACGACCAAACAAAACCCCTCAAGGCTTAACTGTACCGCTCAGGGGATCCCGCTCAATAAAAACTGTAACCGCATAGACGATGACGCCAATGGCTTTATAGATGATGTCCGAGGCTGGGATTTCGTAAACCACGACAATTCGTCGCAAGCCGGAGAAATAAACCCGACTGGGAGTGGTACGACCCACGGCACCATGGTCGCGGGTGTTGCGGCGGCAACGGGAAATAACGGCAGAGGTTTAGCGGGTGCAGATTGGGGTACGAAGATACTTCCGATTCAAGCTTTAGATGACGATTCATACGGAGACACGAACAGTGTCGGACGTGCGATCTATTACGCCATAGACCGCCAAGTCGACGTTATAAACCTAAGTCTCGGCAGTGTATCGCCCGATTCATACGTTGAGAATGCCGTACAAGCTGCATTATCGGCTGGCATTTTAGTCGTGGCAGCGAGCGGCAATGAAAATTGCGACTGCATGTTATACCCGGCAAGATACCCGGAAGTTTTGGCAGTAGGCGCTAACGGCACCGATAGCCAGCCCGCAGGTTTTAGTTCATACGGAGCAAACCTCGACATGCTTGCGCCCGGAGTTTCCCTGACTACGACGACATGGCTGTCGTATAACCAGACGGCCGCCTATGCCGGAGGTGTCAATGGTACGTCGTTCGCGTCTCCATTAGTTGCGGGAATGGCAACCAGAATTCTGAGCCACCAACCAAACGCTACGCCCCTTCAACTTATGGCTGCACTCACCGAAACTTCTAATCGGTTCAATATCACCGCGGGAGTTCCGCATAACACGACATACGGACACGGACGGCTTGATGCCCAGGCGGCAACCCAGCGAATGACGATCGCCAGAAACCCAGCCCTGCTCTATAGTTTCAATCCGGTGAGCAAAGGAAACTATCTCGATTCCACCAATCAGCACGAAGCTTCGAGCTCCTATGTTGCTCATAATTGCTCCCAGCCAACGACACGACTGTTCGATCTCAAAAAATCCTCAGACATTTTCTTTAGCATCAACCAGACCGAACGGGTCAAAGCCCAGTCTAATGGATTTACATCATCGACTTTTACCTGGCTCTGTTTGTCGCAGCCGCATGATGCACCCGGGAATATACGTTCCCTGAATATTTTTCAGGAATTTCGAAACCTTCACAGCGTAAAAAGATAAAACTGTAATTTGCCAAATTAATATGAATGTTTAATAATTAAACTGTTATGAATGTCCGTATATTAATTATCATCGCCATCTTAGGGCTCGTTTATATGCTCCGCGAATTCTTGCTGATCATGTTTGTCGCATTCCTGCTCACGACCGGCCTGCTTCCGATAGTCAGATGGCTTAAAAGGAAGAAAATTCCGCGTTCTCTATCTGCTTTTATATTAGTGGCGACAATCCTGATTGCACCTGTAGCCTTAATGGCGAGCGTCGGGCCAGCTCTAATTGACCAGGGCGCCAGCTTCATTCAGAACATTCCGAGTCTCACTCAGCAACTGGAAGACAGATATAATGTCGACTTAGTCCAGGAAACGCAGTCCCGCATTGAAGATAATTCCGAACAGATCATCAGCAATGCTTTTGCGCTGACTGGTTCATTCGTTGAGGCATTCCTGGGATTCATTATCGTATTGGTGGTCACGGTTTATTGGCTAATATTTTATGTGCCGACCAAAAAAGCTATCATTAGTTTTTTGGGAGGCAGTGACCGCAAAAGACAGAAATTTGCTTCTGAAGCTTACGAAAACGTCGAAACACGGCTCGGCAGATGGATAAAAGGACAATTGCTCATAAGTGTTGCGGTCGGGTTGCTGACCTGGGTCGTGTTGCTGATCTTAGGAATACCCTACGCTGGATTACTGGCTGCAATCGCTGCCGTCCTCGAAATTATTCCAACGCTCGGGCCTATCTTAGCCGCAGTACCGGCACTGCTCATAGCAATCACTATCAGCCCTCAAACATTCATAATTGTCTTGATAGCTTACGTCGTTATACAGCAGGTAGAGAGTTACCTTATAGCCCCCCGCCTGATGGGCCAAGCCGTTCATATGAGCCCCTTTGCCATACTTATAGCTCTGCTGGCTGGTACAAGTTTACTCGGCATACTGGGAGCGCTTCTTGCCGTACCCGTGACGCTGACTTTGCAGGAGATATACCGGGCATACAAGAAGCATGCGGATGTTCTGAAGATCTAAGCATCGAACACTCATCGCTTTTTATTGATAAATATCTGTCCTGGAATGGCATTCAGGATTGGTTATCTGCGATACAAGATTCTGAATTTTGCATTAATGCAATTGCCTTGCCCCCAACCTGTGTAATTGTACACATTGCTGGGCAGCTCTGACATTTAATTCAATTGAGCCGTCAGGTGCATCAAGTAGGACACTATCATCAAGAATATCAGCAGTTAAAGGCTCAACTTCAATAGCAGACAGTCTTTCAGCCTTAAAAACATTAAAATCTAAGCAGTTCACAACATCTATTGCCATAATAAAATAGATTATATCATTACAAGTATAATATGTCAATTGGAGAGTCCAGTGGGGCAGCGCACGACTGCATCCATGCTCGATGCGAGCATCTGCGCGTGGCTTTGCCGACCGAACTCACGACTTTTGTCTTTTGCTTTGCAAAATCCAAATCGTGATTTCAAGCTCACTGATATTCTGCCAAACAAAAAACTCCACGCAAGGTGGAGTTTTTTGTTTGGAGGGTCCAGTGGGGCTCGAACCCACGACACCCTGCTTAAAAGGCAGGTGCTCTAACCGGCTGAGCTATGGACCCTTGATCGGCGATTAACCCTTTACATTATCCGTATTTTCGGCAAAAAGTCAATGCGGTTACTGGCGAGCAATACTAATGCTTGCCATGCTTCTCGTCACCGCCGGATTTTTTCGGCCGCTGCATCCATAAGAACAGCAGTACTAGCAGCGTACTGATACTCAGAATCAAAGTCTGAAGATTCTCGAGTTGGCGCCATAAAGGCAGGTCGAGTATAACTCCGGTCAAGTGAGGGGGTAAGAGTGGTAAAGCCAGCAAAATGCCGAGTAAACTGACGCCGATGGCCGGGAGTAAGTTGTACGCTAGCTTCGCATTACCCTTTACAGAATGGATCATAATGACGGCGGTCGCGACAACCGGCAGTAGCAACAGCCCTAGATTTACATACGCCAAACTCGGTTCGGTTCCATAGGTTTGAGCCGAAGTACTCGACAGTATTTTGGCGGCGTCTGCACCGACAAATTCTACTAAGATATTACCGAGACATAAACTTAGAAAAATCTGGGCCGCATTTATACGAAGCCACATCACAAGCACTATCGGAAGCGCCAGGAGCGCCACAAGAATATAAAGCGGTTCCATATGTCCTAACTATAGCATAAGCCTGATGACTGTCTTTAAACAACAGAGTACGACTGCTAAAAGTCGACTTTTTGGCCTGGCATAATTCCGGCCTTGGCAATCGTTCCAGCAGGAAGTTCAACGACATATCGGGAGGTGGCACAGAAATCCTGTGGATATGTCTCCGGTTTTACATCTTGTTCCATATAAACCACTTTTTGATCTGCGTCCAGCCATACGATGTCGATCGCAAATTTCATATCTTTCATCCACATGCAGTACTCTTCGTCGATATCAGATGAGAACAGCATGCCATCTCCGGTTCCGAGTCCGCTCCGGCCACTCAGGCCTTTTTGCTGGGATTCTATCGAATCGGCTTTTTCTAATTTGAAATCTTGTCCGCCGATTGAAGCATTGACAACCGCCGTGCTTGGGTCGGCAACGATACTATCGGCATTATCAGCTGGGCTCTGCTTGGAATGAGTAGTGCCGACTTCACGAGCTGAACTGTCATTTGACTTGTCCATAAACACAGCCACCCCACCCACAACAAGCAACAGTACCAAAAGAGTTGTAGCGATTGAACGTCTAGAAAATCTTTTATGCACCCACTTTATCCTTTTTCGGTTTACTTTTTGCATTTCGTTCTATGTATTCTATTATCTTAGTCGCTACGTCACGTTTTGTCACGACTTCGGGTGTTTTTATACTTGCAGAAGAATTTACTTCCAAAACTTTCGGGCCGTCTTTAGAGCGCATCATATCAACGCCGCATACCGGCAAGCCCATAGCTTTCGCAGCTTTAATCGCAGTCTTTTCTTCTTCGCCCGTCAGCTTTACGGCCTTGCCTTCGCCGCCCTGATGAGTGTTAGAACGGAAATCGTCATCCAGACTTTGGCGTTCTATGCTTGCAACAACCCTGCCTCCGACAACCAAGACCCGTATATCGGTTCCAGCCGATTCCGCCACGAACTCTTGTACCATAAAGTTCACGCCCTCCACATAAAAGGCTTGCATCACGGCTTTGGCAGCTTTTCGGGTTTCGGCAAGTACGACGCCGTTTCCATGCGTACCGCGGGCCACTTTGATAATGCAAGGTGCGCCGCCCACCAGCTCAACGATTTCGTCCAGGTTTGCAGTCTCTCTTGCAAAGACGGTTTTTGGGATATTGACGTCCTGGCGCGCTAGTATCTGATATGAACGCAACTTGTCGCGGGACCGGTTGATAGCAATTGAACTAGCGGTCGTATAAACCCCTTGCATTTCGAACTGACGCACGACTGCGGTGCCGTATTTGGTGTAGCTTTGAGCAATCCTGGGAATGATGACGTCATAGCGCTGCAACGCTTCGCCCTTATAATAAATGACCGGCTTGCTGCGCTCCATTGTCATATAACATTCGGCGTAATTAATGACATGGACCACATGACCACGCTCTTCGGCAATTTTTTTGAGCCGTTTTGTCGTGTAATTACCCGGTCCTTTAGAAAGAATCGCTATCTTCATCGTGAGTTTTCTCCTTCATCATCATGTTCTTGTCCTATTCTTACGTCAACCAGGATATTATTCTCGCGCAAGAACCGTCTGCCTATCAATACCGAACGCTTCATATCCGATCTGTCCGACAAGCCTATGCGTATAGGATATCGTTTACCATTGATGTCTATAACAGTCTCTATAAGATACCGCCTTACCCGGTGTCCGGTAGCACTACGAACAAACGTTTTTATGAATGCATCGGTTTCTGTAGCGAGTTTTGGACGGCCAAGCGGCGTGAACTTTAAGTACCGTTTCCGCAAAATACCCCGTCGCACCACTTTTATGTCTACACAGTGTAGTGCACCGGAATACGCACCCGTGTCAATTTTTGCAAGCTCATGACTTACCCCAAGGTCCGGCAAAGACACATCTGCAAAAGAACCAATTACGGATTGCTTGTCAGTCATTTTTTATCTCCTTGGATTGCCTGGTCGATCAAAGGTATCAACTGTTTCAAAATATCATACTGATTACCGTCGCGGCAGCTGTAAAACAATTTGACAACTGGTGATAGATTAAACTCGATGAAGGTGTAATTATCGTTGGTCAGAGGCTTTGAAGTATCTTGTACGAACATATCAACCACGACAAAACCATTCCCAAGTGCCTGGGCAAATTTAGTAGCCGTATTTATATATGATTGATGGATCGTACTGGTAATATTATACATCGATGCGCCCGATCTGATCATCGTCCCCTTACCGAGTATCATGACCTCCCCTTTTGCGGGTATCTTTTCCATCGGAAGCGCATCTTCCTGAATTATAGGACTTTTCAACTGAGGATATCTTAGATATGGAACGTCTATTTGGAGTCGAGCCTTGTTTTCGCGGTCGATGAGTTCACCGACGGTACGTATCCCGTCGCCGGTTACTCGTGGCTTCTGACGCAATATGGCGGCAGATACTTCGCCGTTCAGTACCACGAAACGTACTTCTTCGCCTTCTACCTGCTGCTGTACTAATACTTTCGGGGAAAATTGCCGTGCCCGTTCTATAGCTGCGATCAACTGTTGTTTCGTCGTAACGTCCAGCGTCAGACCATTCGAAAGAGACGCTTTATTCGGCTTTACGACGAGTGGCGCCAAGGAAAGCATTTCCGACATATCAGCTTCGGAAGTATCGCCCTTCACAATGGGAAAAGTTTTAGGAATCGAACCGCCTAAGCGTTCAACTAAAGTATAAGAAAGGTTTTTACTGGCGCACAGCGGTCGGGCAGATGAAGTCAGAAACGGGTATGATATCCGATTATTGGCGGTCGTCCAGATTCTTCCGGAAGGCGATACGAACTTTTCGAAGCCACTGTTGCCGAGCTCTATAGTTTCACTGACATATCCGAGCTTCCTTAAGTTTGCTCGTAGCAATGCAATCGTAGAATATTCATCATCCATAACGTCCATACGCCACTCCTTACAGATATAACTTTACGGTAATACAAATTAAAACTTCGGCCCGTTCATGCCCTAATATAGGGACGAATGATACTTAAGCCGAAGATGCTGTCACTCTCTCTTTATTATAACATACTATTCAATACGTTTCAATAGCGGGTGATCAAAAACTATCTATCCCAGTCCTGTGACATAAACTCCAGGAATGCTTTCGCGCGAACTTCTTTATAAGTCTCGATTGTTACTAACTGTGGATTATAGTTTACTTCCAGCACATGTGTTCTAAGCGACTTCTTATCGTATAAACAGTCCACGCTTCCTATCTGCCTGTTCATGACCCTAATCGCGTTGGTTGCTTCGGAAATTATACTTTCCGGTAATTCATTTACATCGATCAGTGAAGCGTTACTTCCGCCCTTTGGTTTATACATATGTGATTTTCGGAGATTTCCATCTGGACGGTTTTCTAGTGAACGAAAGATCGCAAACTCTGGTATACCATTAAAGCAACTTACCCGATAAAATCCGTCGTTTTCTATATATTCCTGCAATATCCAAATACTGCGGGAGTCGTGGAGCTCGAGAAGTTCCTGCATTTCTGAGACGTCCATTATTTTGAAATTATCGATACCCCTGTCGGCGTCCGCTCGTTTTAGCACTGCTGGAAATTTAGGTTCAAAATGGTTTTGTGACTGCAATAATGCATTTTTTGTACCTGCTGCAGTTTTCGGTAATCTGACACCGGCGGCGGCGAGTTTTGCATACGATGATAGCTTTGACAGTGATGGAGGATTGTGAAGCTCCCGGTCCACGAATGGCACACCCAAAGCATCACAGACAATAGCCGTTGCGGCCGCCAATTCGTAAGTATTAAGGTAGCCATTGATGTACACACCGTCATATTCGTCCAAACTTTTACCCGTAGCCAGATTGACAGCTCTGAGTGGTTTCTGGGAATCAGTATCCATCAAAAATAACATCGACTCATAGCCGGAATAATCTAATGGAACTGCACTCTGCGAGGAAAGCTGCTCATAAAAAGATGTGAATTTCTTTGACTGATTGTTTGCAAGAACTAATTTCATACTACGTAAAGTGTAACGACTAAACTACCGGCAGTCCAATCAATCCTTGTCAAAATACTTTTAAATACTATTTTTCCCATAAATAATTATAATGCCATGAAAAGCACAGTTTTTTCTATATAAGTCAGCCGAATAGTACTGAAACTAAAATATCACGACATTTTTATCCGACATTGGACACGCGGGTATAAATTAAGTAAATAATACCAGCTATAACCGCCACGATGGTGAGCATGAGCGGAATAAAGCCGCTTTGATTAGGCATAAGCTTGTTCATGTATACTATTATGCCTTAAAAGAGCGAGTTTTCACAAATCTAAGACTGAGTTAAAACTTCAAATAATTGTTATAAGCATTACTTGTATAATTGTTAGTTTCGTGTATAATACTGTTAATGCAAACACCAGAAAACCCAAACCTTCAGTCATTTGAATTTTTTCCAGGTAGAGCTGTTACAGGCCCTATCATCATAAGTCATGTCCCTTCATATGGTATAGACGCAGAAAGGATGGCGGACACGGCGGACAGACTGCATGCTCTAGGCGAAATAGCTCGCTCTGAGAGTGATATTACGTCAACTGAACTCAAGGTAGACTCCCTAACCGGAAAACCCAACCGTAGAGCCCTCGTCGAACAACTAGAGAATCTCACAGAGACACAACCTGGAAAAGTAGGTGTCATTTTTGTAGACCTCGATGGCTTAAAAGCTACGAATGACACACTTGGACATAAAGCCGGCGACGCGCTGATATGTAAAGGCATGGAAGTTTTAGACGCTCATATCAGAACTGATCGTGAACAGCCCGATACGACAGGTCGTGGAGCATTTCGACTTTCTGGAGACGAGCAAGTTGCGATTATACCTGATGTACAAGATTCCGATCAGATGGAATTAATCACGCAGCGCCTTCAAGATGCGTATGAACAGAATGGTGTTCCTGCCTCAGTAGGATTTTCGCTACACCATCCGGGGCAACCAGTAGGAAAGCTCATTGATGAAGCCGACAAAGAAATGTACGAAGTAAAAAAACAACGTCGCCTCACTCAACAAGAAGCAAGCCGAAATGCGCTTGATCCGGAAGTCCGTCAAATAGGTGAAGAAGTCGTAAGTAAGCTAGGACATGTCGGACTCGATGCAGATAGATTCCACAAATTATGGGGCACACCGGGGCGTTAATCTTACAGCTAGGATATCACTAGCTCCAAAACTTCCGCTTCGTCCCTAGTTCAGCCTTGAATTCTTGCAGTAATTCCTGCTGACGCTTCGACAATTTAGAAGGTGTATCCACAACTATTGTTACGATGTGCGAACCCCGTGTCGAACCCTTCAGGCGTGGCACGCCATGACCGGAAAGTTTGAAATCCGCTCCGCTCTGCGTGCCAGCTGGAACTTTCATACGGACTGGCCCGTCGACGGTCGCGACTTCAATTTCGGCACCGAGCGCAGCGTCGACAAAATCTATATGCTCGTCACTGAGAATCAGCTCACCTTCCCGCGTGAACAGTTTATGCGGTTTGACTCGGATATTTACGTACAAATCACCTTTCGGGCCGTTGGCGATTGCCTCACCGTGTTCACGCAGCCGAATAGTAGCGCCGTCATCGATACCAGCTGGAATTTTGAGCATTGTCCGCTGGACTTTTGCCTGCGTGCCCCTACCCTTACATACGGAACAGATTTTTTCGGGTACTTTTCCGCGTCCGCTACAGGTAGGACAAATAGCCGCCTGTTGAATGTTTCCGAAGATGGTTTTAGTAACCGTGACGACCTGCCCGGAACCGCCACACTGCTGACAACCTTTGAGCTGGAAACCAGGCTCTACGGTTGAACCTTTGCACTGCGTACAGCTATCTTCGAGATTCAAACTCAGTTCGGCTTCGGTGCCAAATACCGCCTGCTCAAAAGTTATCTCAACGCTAGTCTCGACATCGCGTCCACGGCGCTTGCGCTGGCCGCCTGACTGCTGACCACCAAAGAAACTACTGAAAATATCGCCCAGCCCCAGATCGCCAAAATCAAAGTTTACGTTTTGTCCCTGGCCGCCGGCACCAAATCCGCCAAAACCGGCATATGGATTGCCGCCCCCGTTCGCTCCGCCAACTCCAGCATGGCCGAACTGGTCATACCTTTTGCGTTTGGCGTCGTCTTTTAAGACTTCGTAAGCTTCATTCAATTCCTTGAACTTGGTTTCATCGCCACCACGGTCGGGGTGGTGCTCAATGGCAGAACGACGAAAAGCCTTCTTGATTTCATCGGCACTGGCGCTTTTGCCAACTCCTAACACTTCATAATAATCACGTTTCGTCATAAACTTGGTCCTTCAATGTATTTTCGCAGATGTTCAAAGCTATGTCTGTTTCTTTTGGAGTCATGCCATAACGCTTCTCGATAGCATCTACGGCAGCTCCAAAACCATAATCAGTCGGCGGTGTATCTTCTTCTAGAGCCATATCCCACTTGACTGCATCTATCAAAGTTTGGTCAACGGCCGCGGTAGTTACAACAATCTGTCGCTCATTGTGTATCAGATCCTCACATCCTCCATCAAGGACTACGTCCCAAAAGTTAGATTCGGACATATTGCTGCGCACCTCTATGATTTATCATGAATATAATCTCACGAAAGCTTTGCGATTGCTATACGATATTATAGCACTCTCGTATGTCGAGTGCCAACCCGTATAGCTTACTCGACACTTTTGCTACGACGGAAATGTTCAGTGAATTTTCGGTGAGCATTTACAATCAGCTGTGCATGCACATTTTCGAAGGGCCTTTCGCCTTCATCCTGGTATTCAACTTTAACAGAACGGGGGCTGGCGCTCTTCCAGGTAATCTGAGTAGTCTGAGCTTGTTCGTCGGACGTCAGCAATTGGAGTGTCGCCTGCCTTGTCGTATCCGAGTTTGCAATGCTTAGGCCCGATTGATTCCGGTCTAGTGCATAATAACCAAGTCGGCCGTCTTCAGGAACATGCCACTTTTCCTGCTGCTGCAAGGGGTATCTCTCTGGGTCATCCAGCGAACAAGCAATCTCCTCCATCAGCTCATAAGCCGACGGCTCGCCGTTGTCGTTTTGGCGTTCGTTATTTATCATAGTTACTTTAAAGTATCACAAAAGACGAGAGTTCGAAATACATATGCAACACTGCCAGAATTAGTTGTCCTTTTTTAATGGATACGGCCCATTAAACGAACGATTTACATCATCTATTTGATATAGCACAGTCGCATCGCAAACAAGACTTACTGCCTGGTTTTGCTCATTCTCGGCACAGAGATACGTCACTTTGACTCCGGACTTCCTTGCGACTTCCAATGCAGGAATCATATCCGAATCCGAACTCAGGATGACGATATGGTCGGTGTCATGGGCTATGGCCGCTTGCACGACGTCTATTGCCAATCGCACATCCACGCCTTTTTCTTGCAACAACATCGTGCGTTTTCCGCACTCATAGCAAGTACGGCTTTCATGGATTTTTAAAGTCCCACCTTTAATTACTTTTATGCCCTGGTTTGTGAGTTCGGCAATCCAACGACGATGCGAGTCCATAATACCCTCCAGCTTATGCTGCAATGGAGGCGGAATATCGAATTTAGGTTGCCTGATTTTAGTCGTATAGTAAATGATTTCGTCTGGACGCTCCCCTAATGCAGACGTTACCAGTTTCCTTATTTCGAATTTGAAAGGTTCGTCGCGGTCATGAATGCGCTTTTGATGTTGCAGTGTCGTGACGAGTCGTTGACGCAGATTTTCGCCGTCTATATATACTTTCATACTCATAGTAGTGTATCAGTCTTTGCGGCATGCATGTCAGATCAACAATTGGTCGCTATAAAAAAGCCCCGCTGAGGTCCAGAGGACCAACACGGGGTGTACTGCTTATGGTAGCAGTTTTACCCCGTGTTGTCAATGTTTTACGTCGGTCGTTATTTTTTGTCTTCGTCGACGACTTCGCCTTCGACAGGTCCGTCTTTGGCAGATTTTTCATCGTCTGAAGCTTCTTCGCCTTCCGCAGCATCGTCGGCAGATTTTTCTTCGGCTGCGGCTTGTTCGTACATCTTTGCGCCAATCGGCATCAATTTGTCGTTCAGTTCTTTTGCGGCCTTTTCTAGATCGTCTTTTGATGCTTTTTCGTCTTTTACGACTTTCTGAGCCGCTTCGATGGCTTCATCGAGAGTTTTTTTGTCTTCATCGGAAATCTTATCACCGTTGTCGCGCTTCATCTTTTCGGCTTGATACACGGCACTGTCGAGGAGATTTCGGGCTTCTATGGCTTCTTTACGCTCTTTATCCTCTTCGGCGTGAGCTTCAGCGTCTTTGGCCATCTTTTCGACTTCTGACTTGTCTAGATTTCCAGTACCCTGGACGGTGATGCTTTGTTCTTTGCCGGATCCCTTGTCTTTGGCAGAAACGTGCAAAATTCCATTGGCGTCTATATTGAAGGTAACTTCAATCTGTGGGACGCCTCGAGGTGCTGAAGGAATACCGTCGAGTACAAAACGTCCGAGGGATTTATTTCCGTCTATCATGTCGCGTTCGCCTTGGCCGACGTGGATTTCTACCTGTGGCTGATTGTCGGCAGCAGTACTGAAGACTTCTGATTTGCTGGTTGGAATGGTCGTGTTTCGTTCTATGAGCTTGGTCATGACGCCGCCCATCGTTTCGATTCCCAGAGATAGCGGCGTGACGTCCAGCAGTAATACGTCTTTAACATCACCCTGTAATACTCCGCCTTGAATGGCGGCACCGACAGCCACAACTTCGTCGGGATTCACACCTTTCATTGGATCTTTGCCGAAGATCTTTTTGACCTTTTCCTGTACGGCAGGCATTCGGGTCATACCACCAACGAGTACGACGGCATCAATTTCGCTAGCTTTGAGTCCGGCGTCTTTGAGGGCTTTTTCGCAGGGAGTTGCTGTTTTGTCTACCAATTCGCCGACCAAATCTTCCAGGCGGGCGCGTGTCAGCTTGTATTCGAAGTGCTTCGGTCCGTCGGCGTCAGCCGTCAAGAATGGCAGATTAACGTCGACTTCCTGAGAACTAGAGAGTTCGATCTTGGCTTTTTCAGCTTCGTCACGCAGACGTTGCATAGCAGCTTTATCATCTGAAATGTCGATGCCGTGCTCTTTTTTGAACTCAGCAACAAAGTGATTCACAATTGCCCTATCAAAGTCAGCACCACCCAGATGTGTATCACCATTGGTTGATTTGACTTCAAAAACGCCGTCACCAAGTTCCAGTATAGATACATCGAACGTACCACCACCAAGGTCGTAGACAGCGATTTTCTCGTCTTTGTGTCCGCCCTTATCTAGACCGTACGCCAAAGCCGCAGCTGTTGGTTCATTGATAATTCTCTTTACTTCGAGTCCGGCAATCTTACCTGCGTCTTTGGTCGCCTGGCGCTGAGAATCGTCAAAGTATGCAGGTACAGTGATAACAGCTTCGCTGACCGTTCCGCCTAAGAAACTTTCGGCATCTGCCTTTAGCTTGCCGAGAATCATAGCGCTGATTTCTTCGGGACTGTGTTCTTTATCGCCCATCTTTACTTTGACGCCGTTACCGCTTTTGACGATTTCGTAGCCCATAAGCTTTAAGTCGCGCTGGACTTCTTTGTCATTAAAATTACGGCCTATAAGGCGCTTAACTTCGTAAATGGTGTTTTTACTGTTCGTAACCTGCTGACGGCGGGCAACTTGCCCGACAAGCCGTTCGCCGTTTTTATTGATAGCGACAACGGATGGGGTCGTCCGTGCGCCTTCTGAGTTTGCAATAATTTCGGGTTTTCCAGACTGCATGACAGCCATGGCTGAGTTCGTGGTACCGAGGTCAATTCCTATAATTTTTCCCATATATTTGATCCTTTCATTTAGCAGATGAATGTTATGAGTGCTAGCGTACTTATAATATAAGAAATTAGCACTCACATGTCAAGAGTGCTAATTTCAACTATTTCATGATTTGTAGCTGTTGATGCCTATTGTAATTTTACTTTGACCATAGCATGCCGTATGACTTCGGAGCCGATACTGTATCCCGACTGGAGCTCTTCGCTGACTACTTCAGTGTCACCATCACCTTCCTCCATCTGAACTGCTTCATGAAAAGTCGGATCAAATGGTTCACCGACCGTCTTGATCCGCTCGACGCCAACATCTTTCAGAGTCTTTTCGAACTGTTTAACGACACTCTGCACGCCTTTAACATAATCGTTGCCTTCGAGTTCTTTGGGCACATGTTTGAGCGAACGTTCTAAATTATCTATAGCAGGCAGTAGTTCGCGGATAACCCCGGCTTTGGCGATGACACGAATTCCAGCCATCTGCTCATCATGCCGGCGACGCATATTGGTGGCATCGGCTCGTTCACGCTGAAGAGCCTCGGTTAGTTCACCTATTTTTTGTTCAATATCCTGCTGCGACGAATCGGATGAATCATGAGAGTGCTCATTTCGGGAGTCGTTATCCGTTACATGCTCTTGGTCATGGTTGTGGTCTTTTTTGTGGCCAGACATAGTGTACCTCCATATTGTTGTTATATTATTCTATGATTTATTACAGGCTATGCGTACAGGGCTTCTTCAAGTTCTTCACCGGCGCATCGAACCAACGTCATAACTTCCTTGTAGCTTTGCCGTGTCGGCCCAAGGGTTCCTATGTAACTTCTGTCACTAAAAGGACTTCTGAACCGGCTAATTATAAGCGTACAGCCCGCCGTCCTACCGATAGGATTTTCACGGCCAATATAAACGCTGAGCGGCTGATTCGGGGCGGCCTCACGTAACCATGGCTCGAGGTTGTCAAGAAGTCCTGCGACTTGTTTTACCTGACCCGATTGCATAAATTCCGGCTGACCAAAAAGATTAGATAGTCCACTCATGTACAACTGATTACCTATCGTGGCCAGACCGAGGTTGTGTGTCATCTCTACCAGGGTATCGACAGCATTACGAATTGCCCGTTCCGGCACACCGGAATTGTGCAGCCGAGAACTAAGCGCCTTCTCCATACGGGTTGCTGGTAGTTTCGCATCGGTGCTCTCCGAAAGATCGTTTACGTACAGTCGGTATCCCTTGTCTGTTGGTACGCGTCCTGAACTTGTGTGAGGCTGATGTATATATCCCGCCCTTTCCAGATCGGCCATTTCGGCACGGATGGTCGCCGACGAAACACTAAATGCTTTAGCTAGCAATTTACTGCCAACCGGACTGGCAACTTCTGCATATTGTTCAATAATAGCGGCGAGTATCTGCTTTTGGCGATCCGTCATATATAGCCATACCTTTCTACATACATTATACAATCGCTAGCACTCTAGAGTCAAGAGTGCCAAACCCGAGTCTCAAAACCTCATCAACTCAACTGAAGTGAAGCCGGTACGGCATTGTCACGGAGATGCTACGGCTACAAAGCCGAGCAGCTCAGGTGACATGCCTTCCGCGCGTGAACGGTTAATGTGGGTTTGAGACTCAGGTTGC
>JBGTMN010000052.1:0-4591 GCA_041743525.1 Saccharimonadales bacterium (SeqCode)
ATGAGCGGCCTACAACCAATTTCTTACCCTAACAATTTGCGTTTGTATTTTTAGAATATATGTCAGTGAGTGCTCCGCCATTTTCCAAAATAAACTCTGTAGACTCAAACTTTTGTGTTCGAGTAGGAATGATTGGCGTCAACTTATGACAATTGGGGATTCTACACCGTTTATGATTAAATAAGAGTAATATGCCGCCAAATAAATCTCCTCATCCCGGTCAGGGTTCCGCACAGCCAGAACAGCCTGAGCAGACGTATCAGCAGGTTCCGCAAGGATATAAACCCGAAGATGGCTTACCCCCGGTTTCCGCCCATACTCAAGCTGTAAACCCTGCAGAAACTGATACAGACGGCCATTCGAATACTTTTGAACGGCCAGGTGGCGCCCACTATCAACCCGGGCAGTTCCATGCAGAAAACTATCAAAGACATCCAGTAGCCCCGCCTGACTTCTCCACATCTGGCACGGGACAGGTATTACCGCCAGAAGCCCCTACTCCTCTTCATCATATGGATCAATTAAATAACCCCGGGCAGCAGGGAGAGAATCCAGATGGCAGTACGAACGCTTACGACTTTTTTCTCGATCCAGCTGCAGCTCAAAAAAAATCATTCGTCAAAGCGCCAGGTTCGATGGCTTCACGGATTCTTATGGTGATTGCTGGGTTCGCAGGACTTGCAATGATTGGCGTTTTTGCGGCGTCGATGTTATTTAGTACTCCGGATAACTCGCAAAACCTGCTAGCAATAGCAAATGACCAGCAGGAGATTATCCGTGTCAGTGACCTCGGATCAAAAAGCCTGGACGATACAAATCTTCAGAATTTCGCCGTTAACACCACAGTTACGACCCAGACATCTCATCAGCAACTCGTAAAATATCTCAGTGAAACTGGCACAAAGGTCGATCCAAAACAACTCACTCAGTCTAAAAACCCTCAGACCGATACGGCGCTCGAGGCCGCCGAGTCCGCTAACACATTCGATAGCACCTTCAAAGGAATCATGGAAACAACACTGAAGTCATATGAAGCTAAACTAAGCCAATCCATACAAGCCGCGCTTACCCAGCAAGAAAAAGACGTCTTACAAAAACAACACGACGCCGTTCTACTCCTTATGAAACAACTGAACGGCCCACAGCAGAATTTTGATACCAGCAGCCCATCTGCCGAATAAGGCTTTTTGTTGGACTGTTAAGCTTATGTTTCGAGATTAGTTACCAGATTATAAGACAGCCTCACCAAATCCTGCACTTCTTCCCATTCCAGCTGGCCCGTCAAAAGCAATGTGTTCCAATGTTTTTTATTGAGATGATATCCAGGCATGACCGTCTCGTATTTTTCACGGAGCACCACAGATAATTGCGGATCGCACTTCAGGCTCAGCTGCAGCGGCGTCGTCTTTTCGCCGATGAGGGCAAACATCTTGCCATCGCCGTCTTTGCCTTCAAGACTTTTGACCTTATATACGGCCACGCCTTCACCGAAAGGATAGTCGCGGAAAGCGCCGGGCATGCTGAGCAAATGGTCTTCGACAGTTTTGTGATTCATAACAGATACATATTATACACGAAATAAAGATTATTGCCTCAGCAAACGAGCATTTACGTCCGGCTAAAAACTTTGACCCCAACTATCAACTGATTCAAAGAGTTCAGCATAAGCTCTGGTTTTATCAGCTATTCTCAATGCTGCGACCCCTTGTTCCCTTCTTTTTTCCATAAGCTCATCTTCCATTCCTTCGAGCGCCGTACAGGCTAACCTGTCTACGTGATAATCCGTTGCATCACCAAATTCCTGAAAACGTTTGGCCAGTTCGTGTATGTCGCGCTGAGTTGGAATAAGCAAGAATGGTTCTGATTCCGGTATCGCTAGAATTTTAACGTCCGAATCTCTGGGCATGTCATCTTGACGCACGCAGTGCTCAGCTCGTTCAGCACTCACAGATTTTAGGACTTCCAAACTTTCCTCATTTAATATGACCCTATATCGTTCGCCCGACGTTTCTGGATTGCCACTCATAGTGTTTACCTCTTCGTTATGAGCTTACTATACACTAAACTAATTATTCTGTCTATGTGATGATAATCATTTCGAACGCTTATGCTTTCATCTACAATTGATATTTAGTGCCCGTTACAAAATAGTAGCGATTTCAGAAATCGAAAAGTTGCCCACTGTCGAAGTTCCAGCCAGATGACTCTTCAGTAGCTTCCTGGGAAATTGTTATATCTTCAGCCAATTTAGGTGCGTAATTGCGAATATCAAAGATGCAAGACGCTACAGTGACATCTTCCAGCGGAAATGTGACTTCGGATACTTCATTTAACAACTGTGCGTAGCCGGCTATCATCTCACTATTTGCTAAAAGTTTTGAAGTGGTATCGGGAGAAGAAGTTATTTTTGCATCGAATGGAAATGGTTCATTTCCTCGCTTTGTACGGTATTCACAACGGGCTAATGCGGATTGCTTTAATATCGCAAATTCATCAGCAGCATCACCCTGTTCAAGACATATTTCTCTGTCGTAAGGTAAGCCATAAACTTCCTTATACATTGATTGATCTTCAGGGCTCAACCGGTTTATATAGACCATAATTGCGTATCGTGCTCGTCATTCTAATTAGTTTATATTTTGAATTATAAACTAATCCCTGAATTATGAAATCATACTAAGCTTCGCCGGCTCGTGTGCCGAACCATTCAAGATAATGCTCCAGCTCGGATATAGACGCACGGATATCGTCCTGCGCGCGGTGGGCATTCTTCTTTTCGAATTCTACGTCGAACCTTCCCTGCATGAACACTTTCCAAGCGCTCACGTCCAGCATTCGATAATGCAGCCGAAGATCGAGTTCCGGCCACCATTCGGTTATGAACTTGCGGTCGTTGTAAATGGAATTTCCAGCCAAAACTGCTGGTTCGCGGTCGAAATGTTCTTCAATCAGCGCGATCAGCTCCCTTTCTACTTCGGAAGATAGTTTTCCATCCGGAAGCTTCTGGACAAAATCATCCCTGTTGTCCGGGTAATCGGCCCACCAGATGTTCTTCTGCATGCGATCCAGCACCACTTCCCGCGGCTGCCGGATTCGGGCTTCGTAGCTGGCCAACGGTTTCAGGTCAAAATCGGTTATTTCGACCGCTACTTCCAAAATAACGTCTTGCTGCGGATCCAAACCGGTCATCTCAAGGTCTACCCAGAGCAATTTGGTCGGCTTACTGTTCTTGTCGCTCATACGGTTGTTTCGCTGTTGCATTTCATTTACAGAATTATAGCTTAGCAGCGCCGTGGAGCCAAAAAACCCCGGCCTACAATTACGGCCGGGGTTTGGTACAGGTTTTTACTTAACCGTAGATTATGTCGTGCGGGCCGTAGCCAATGCGTCACTGTACCATTTTAGTTCTGCCAGCAATGCATCAAGGCTACCCTGCGGACCATATGCATTTGCCTTTGCAGCTTCATTCAAATTGCCTTCGTCATCTAATTCACCGCTGAGCAGCGCGATCGAATTCTGTATCGGTACCGCAAATAGCTCTGACAAGACCAACTTAAGCTGAAGTCCTGCCCGGGCGCCACCTGTCGGCACAACAGAGTGTGATACCACGGCAGCTGGTTTACGCTTCATTTGGAAATCTATGTAATCCAGCGCATTTTTCAGTACTCCCGGATAGCTATGGTTATATTCAGGCGTCACGACAATGTAAGCATCCTGCGCAGCGAGGGCGTCAAGAAATGACTTGACGGCACCTTCCGGCTGACGGTTCTGATTATATCGGGGTGATACCGGCTCAGCGAAAAACGGCAGCTGATGATCGACAAGATCAATCATCGTAACTTCGACACCTTCTGCGTTCGCGGCGACAGCTTGCACCCACTTGGCTACTTTATCTGACTTTCGTCCTTCGCGGACTGTTCCGACGATAATTCCTAGTTTCATTCGTACTCCTTTGATCTTGTCTGAACCGTATTTATTCGGTTCGATTTATTATTGGTATATTTCCAGGCCGCTCAGAATCTCTGCCCTTTTTCCGTGCCCAAAACCTTCAAAATAATGGCGATTCTCGGTGTGACAAACATCGACAGCCAAATGCTGCAGAAGTTTACGGGATTAGAAATTTTAATAACCTTAGTGGTATACTTTGTATAGCAATCATCAGTATAAAGTCATAACTATACAAAGTAAAGTATGAAATCAACGACACTTACCTCAACTCTGGAACCCAAGGTCGGCTGTATCGCCGGAGCTATGGAGATTATCGGCAACAAATGGACCGCGCTTATTCTGCGTGATCTGGCTGCCGGCCCAATGCGGTTCTGTGAGTTTGAACGTTCTCTTGGCGGCATCAGCCCCCGCACCCTATCGCAGCGCCTGGATGCCCTCGAAGAACATGGCATTATTACCCGTCAGACATTCGCCGAAGTCCCTCCCCGCTGCGAATACACCCTGACCGAAAAAGGTCGCGATCTTATACCTATTTTAAAACAAATGGCCGTGTGGGGCGACAAATACTACCAGAAATCATAGTTATTTTTTCTTGAAGTTCAAGGATGCTGAGGGAAAGAACCGCTTTTGCCATACGCTGAAT
>JBGTMN010000053.1:0-5539 GCA_041743525.1 Saccharimonadales bacterium (SeqCode)
TGTACAAGTACTTCACTGAAGTCCGTGGCAACGCCGGACTGCTGGGCAAATCCCGCGCACTCAAAAAACTGATGAAGGGCAATGGCCTTATGCTCAAAGACTGCGTATACATAGGCGATGAAACCCGCGATGTCGTGTCCAGCAAAGCGATAGGCATGCGCGTCATAGCCGTCGGCTGGGGTTTCGCCGACGAAGAATTCCTCAAAAGCCTACACCCGACGGCTTTTGCCGACAAACCGCAGGATATTGTGACGATTCTCGAAGAAATTTAGTTCATCAACTATATGACAACAATCATAATATATATTTGAATAAAGTTTCCGATTGGTATACAATCGGCTCATTATAGTGTCATGGGCACTTGGGTGTGTCGAATGGAGTTAGTGTTATGAAAGAAAATATGCCCGGAACACGATCTAGATCACGAAGTGCTGCCGTTATCGGCTTGTGTTTGGTGGGATTGGCCAGTGCTGCAGTTGCTAGAGACATAATAGTCAATAAATATGCCGAAACATTACAGGAATATGCCGGACCATTAGTGGAACATTTCATGCCTGATGATACTGGCGCACAGGTTAATAATGACCCATCGAGTATACCGAACGTCTGGAGTGCGGAAATTCTCAGAGCCTCATTAAATCCTGGTATAACAGATTGTAACTCACCTCGTGCTCTAAAGAATTCGAATGCAAAAATAATCAACTGCGATGATACGGTGAGTATATATGTAAAAGCTATTGAGAAAAACTCCAAAAACCCAGCAATATCAAACGTCTTCTCTGGCACGTTAATTATGGACAAAGAAGAATATGTCGATGCGGCGAATCGTATAAATGAGGATGATTATGTGGTCAATGCGAAGGCATTACATCTCAATTTAAAGCATTGCTCACCAACTGATTATTGCAAAGATGATCAAAATACTCAGTTCACTTACGATGAGAGTGGCGAGTGGAGAATGAATATTACGGTTGTAGATAACGACTTACGAACTGAAGATGGCGCTCCGACTTTTTTAGAAAGTCCTTTCACGGCTGATAGTTTAACGCGTTTAACGCAGGAACTTTCTTAAGGTATCCAACGGTAAATCTCGAAGAATCAACAATGGCAATAGATGGGCTAGTGAAGGATAGGTAATTGCTGATAAACTTATATTCATGCTACAAGAAGTAAAAATCGAAAAGATGGTGCACGGCGGACAGGGGCTCGGCACGATGGCGGACGGCCGAAAGGTATTCGTCTGGAACACACTGCCCGGTGAAACGGTGCAGGTGCGGGTTATCAAGCAGAAAAAATCTTATGTAGAGGCGATTGCCGAAGAAGTCGTGGCGCGGTCTGACGAACGGGTTGAGCCGTCGGAAGTAAACTATCTCTCGACTTCTCCCTGGCAGATGATGACGTATCAGGCAGAGAACACATATAAGCACGACATTGTTGCCGAACTGTTTGAACGTGAAAAGATAACGCTACCAAATTTTGAAATCAAGTATCCGATCGAGCAATGGAACTACCGAAACAAAATGGAATACAGCTTTTGGGGTGATGACGATGGTCTGCATCTGGCGCTGCACCTGCGTGGTTCGCATGGCAAGCAGATTGTCACTGGAAGTAAGCTGGCGATGTCGGCCATAGACGCGGCTGCTAACGCTATTTGTGCTCAGCTCAGCAGCCTGAATACCAGGGCAGGCGATTTGAAGACAATTATTGTTCGCTGCAACCAAAAGGGCGAAGCTGTAGCGGCACTGTATACGAAACTCGAAAAGTTCAGCAAGATGGAACTTCCAAAGGAGTTAAAAGGTCTCCGGGTGTATCATTCCAATCCCAAAAGTCCGGCCTCGGTACCCACTAACCTCTTGTATGAACTGGGCGATGTCTTGCTGCAGGATGAACTACTCGGCCAACCGTTTTTTTACGATGTCGATTCGTTTTTCCAGGTGAATATCCCCATATTCGAGCAGGCACTCGAGGCGATCAAAAAATATATAACTGAACCAGAAATTACCGATATGTACGCCGGGGTTGGATCTATAGGTCTGAGCGTGGCGAGTCGGGGTGCGACCCTCGTGGAGCTGGATCCGGCTACGGTACGGATGGCGGCGCACAACGCGCATCTGAGCGATCTGAACGTGTCCGTCGTCGAAGCGTCAACCGAAAAAGCTCTAGAGTACATAACCAACGACGGGCCGGTGATTTTCGATCCGCCCCGTGCCGGCCTACACAACAAAGTTATCGAAGCTGTGCTGAATGTAAATCCTCCAAAAATCATATACCTCAGCTGCAATCCGGCAACCCACGCTCGAGATCTGGCTAAGCTCCAAAATGATTACCGTATAGATTTCTTCGAAGTTTATAACTTTTTTCCCCGTACGCCACACATCGAGGCTTTAGCAATATTAAGTAGAAAGGAACAACACGGTGCGTAATGATGAAATCAGTCGTGCTCGTTCGTTACTTATAGGTGGCATTATCGGAGTATTCGTTTTCTTTCCATTAGGCGTTGTATTGCTTTTCCTGGCAGCAAAAAATTATGAACAAATAGATAAGAAAGTTAGTAATCGGATCAAAGTCTTTGCTTGGATCGTACTATGCTTATTCGCAGCGCCTGCACTCTTTTTTATTTTTTTATTATTTGGAGGCGGATTCCTCTTTTTATGAAATGACAATTACATAGATACTGTTATTGCATATGTATGAATGTCGCTTAAAGGCTATTCGCTAATCGCAAGCATTACTTTGCTATAATAAAGTTAATGAATTATTGGAGGGAACGGAGCCAGCCGTACAAACCTGGTCAAAAGACGCCTTTTAAGGTCAGTCGCAGCAAGATCGAGCTGTTCATGCAGTGTCCGCGTTGTTTTTGGCTGGATGTTCGGCTCAAGATTACCCGGCCCAGCAGCCCGCCGTTTAACATCAACAAGGCGATAGATGAGTTATTCAAAAAAGAGTTCGACGGCTACCGTACAAAGGGCGAGCCGCATCCCATCATGCTGGAATATTCTTTGCAGGCGATTCCTTTCGCGCACGACAAACTAGGCGAATGGCGCGAAAACTTCGTTGGCGTCGTTGCGCAGCACAAACCAACCAATCTGCACGTATTTGGTGCAGTAGACGACTTGTGGGTCGGACCGGACGGCAAAGTGATAGTCGTGGACTACAAAGCTACCAGCAAAGACAAAGATGTGTCCATAGACAGTGACTGGCAGATAAGCTATAAGCGCCAGATAGAGGTGTACCAGTGGTTGCTTCGTCAAAACGGCCTGGATGTGAGCGATACGGGCTATTTCGTGTACGCCAACGGCCGAATGGACGGCGACGGTTTTTATAACAAGCTCGAGTTCAAGACCAAACTCATTCCATACGTTGGTAATGATTCCTGGGTAGAAAAAGCGTTGGAAAATATGAAGTCCTGTATGGACAACGACGACATGCCGCCAATCGGTGACAGTATCATGGGTGGGGAATGCGAATTTTGCGCCTATGCCCGGGAGCGGTCAAAACTTACGGTAGCGGCTCTGCAGAAGATGCAGAAGTCAGTATCTTCTAAAAACTAGACGCTGAAAGTATAATTAAGTCCATCAGTCATAATGCTATTGCTTATTATTCAAAAATATGATACATTGATAGTGAAATGCCAGAAACACACAATCAAATAGAACTTCAAAACTCCCTACATGACCCTTCAAATCAGGAACAAGCTTATTCGGGCCGAAGATTAGCTGCTGCGATCGTACTATCTGCAACCGCTTTGACAGCTTGTTCTGGTGGACTCTTGAATCGGGGTAGCGATATGATTGCTCCTAACCCTAATGGAACGACGATAGGACAAGGAGCAGAAGACAAGACGGCAAACCCGAGCGAAGATATTCGACATAGAGCCACGAGCGTCAGTTTTCTGGGCAAAGGCACGTTGGTCGGGTCGGGAAGCTTAGTAAAAGATGATGACGGCTATAAGCTTGCCACAGTTGAACATGTAGCACGCGGACTGTACGGTATGGAATCAAACACTCCTGATGGGATGTTTGGTGTTAAGCCGTCACAAAATCATCAACCGGAGCCTGGTGATCTTGCAGCTAATATTCCTGGAGTCGGGATGGTGACTCTAGAAGCCGAGCCGGTTTTTATCGGTTCTCATGATCAGGACGACTCGGAAGTCTCCCAAGATAACACTTCTACGACCGTCGAAGATAGATATACCGAAATTCCGCTTTCGTCGAATATTGGAGATGTTTTGCAGAAAGCCGAGAGTCAGGGCACACTTTCAGTTCCCGAGAAAGCACCGCTCGTAGGCAAGTTCGGTGATGTTATGACTATGCCGCTGGCGGACTCCGGAGAAAACATTCCGTTTGTAGTATTGGAGGTAAGTACGGACCAAGCTACTGCCGAGCTCGTGCCACTTTATGTGCTCGATAAAGGCCTAGATTACGACAAAGGCATGAAAAACCTACAAAATATGATGCAGAAAGTGGAAACACGATACGATGTAGAAAATATGCAATACGACCAGAAGAATGTATATTTACAAGCTATATCTCAACTGCAAGAAGAGCTGCTAAAAAGCATTACTGACGATCAGAAGTCAAAAGAAGCATCTTTGTGGTTGCCATGCATGGGCGACAGCGGATCTCCTGTCTTGAATACTGATAAAAATGTTGTTGGGGTTCTAAGTAGGGGAGCGCCGTTCTACCAAACCGGATCAAACTACGACCAAATAGATTCATATGTGATTACCAGAGACGGCAAGAACACTATCGGGCGACATTGTTTGAGTTCGGTGACTATAGAGTCTGTAAAATAGAACATACAAATTAATTTATATCAGACCAGTTACGGATGTTGGGGCAGATTCAAGGGCTCAATATGAGAATATGATTGCAAGACTGCTCAGAGCGAACGCAACATAACAAATCCTAGTTGTTTCAAATATAATATTATTTATTTTTCAAAATATATGTTATAACTCAAATAAATAACTCAGGAGTAATTGATATGGCTAGGAAAGAAATTAGATTTTCTGATCTTGTAAATCAAGAAATATCAAGAAAAAGACAAGAAGCATTAAGACAAGAAGCTGACAGGCTAGAGCAATCAGCCATACAAGAAGAACAAGCTAAAGCACAAGAACCGCAAAGGCTTTTGTTGGCTGCAGAAATGCGAGCACATGAACTGGAGGCAACACGTCAGCAAGACTTGATAATTCGGCATGAGGCAGAAAACAGAAGAATATTGGAGGAGCGCGGTAGGCTGGTAGCCGATGCTGCTTCAAGAAAGGTAAATCCTGATATAAGGAGCGGTTTCTTATACGCAAAAAAAGGTTGGCTAATCGAAAAGGAAGTAGTAGAGCGAAAAGGTGGATGGAGAGAAGTTGACAGCTATACTGGCCGAGAGGCAATTCCTTACAAAAGTTCTGTTTATGTAGAAGTGCTTAGATCGGATGGTGTCATTGTGTCGGGAAAAGGCCATCAAAGTAATAATCCATATCAATATGATCGGAAGCATAACCTTGACTTAGCGATGAAAGCAGCTTTTAATGCCGCTATGA
>JBGTMN010000054.1:0-3279 GCA_041743525.1 Saccharimonadales bacterium (SeqCode)
CAATCAGTAAATCGTTTTCCGACAGCTGCTGTTTGACCTTGTCCGGATTGGCACCTTCTTTGTCCATTTTATTCATGGCAACAACAATCCGCACGCCGGCTTTGCGGGCAAACCGAATAGCCTCGATGGTCTGAGGCTTAACGCCGTCATCGGCGGCCACGACTATAATAACGATGTCGGTTAGCAAAGCGCCGTGCTCACGGATAGCCGCAAATGCTTCATGCCCTGGAGTGTCCAGAAATGTGATTGCCCTGTCTCCGTGAGTAATCTGGTAAGCGGAAATGTGCTGGGTAATGCCGCCAGCTTCACCAGCTGCGACTTTGGCACCGCGGATAGCATCAAGCAAGCTGGTCTTGCCATGATCGACATGCCCCATGACCGCAACCACTGGCGGACGTTCGACGGCTTTTTCGCCGACGGAGCGTTTTTCGCGTACTGCCATCGGCGATTCCGTTTCTTTGCGTTTCAGCTCGATATCCAAGCCGAGTTCTCCGACGATGATCTGTGAAGTATCAAAATCGATTCTCTCGTTCATGGTAGCCATGACGCCGTTCTTCATAAGTTCGCCGATAACCTTCGTAACCGGCAAATTCAGCTTTTCGGCCAAAGTGCCGACAGTAACCATGTCTTCAATCTCAATTATGCTACTCATATCGACACCTTTCCGGCCCGTAAGCCTTTATTTATATCTGAATGACATTCTTATATTGGATAATACATGAATGGGCTGACGTAAGGGTTTCCAGATACCGTGCAGTGCAAGGCAGGAGCGAAGCCCGCAAGGGAGCCGTACTTATGATACGGTGACCGCGGACTGGAGCTTCTAACGTAGCAATGTGCGGTATCTGGGAGGCCGCTTACTTAGATTCTTTGAGGGAAAGAGCAATCTTGCGATGTTCCGAATCAACATCCAGAACCTTGAACTGCTTCTTTTCGTTCAACTGGAAAATCTTTTCAGGATCTACACCTTCGTCACCACCCATTTCGGATACGTGAACCAAGGCTTCTACCGAAGGGCTGATCTGTACGAATGCACCGAATGGCGTAATCCGCGTAATCTTTCCTTCGACGCTGTCACCTTTTTTGAACTTCTTAACGTCCTGCAACCAAGGGTCTTCACTGGTCTGCTTCAGGCTCAGAGACAAACGATCTTTGTCGATCGAAATAATCTTTGCCTTGACTGTTTCGCCAACCTTGATGTAGTTGCGAGGATCGTCGACACGTTCCCAGGAAATTTCTGAGATATGGATTAAACCTTCGATACCATCGACGTTGACGAACGCACCGAAGTCGATGACTCCAGTAACGATACCTTCGACGTCATCACCGGCCTTGAGATTTTCGAGTCTTGCCTGCATGTCGCCCTTGACGGCTTCTTTTTCCGAGAAGATAAGCTTGTTATCTTTACGGCTGACGTCCAGAATACGAACCCGCAGTATCTGCCCGATTAAGGCATTCAGTTTCTGCAGGATTTCGTCCTTGTCAGCACCCGATACGCGCGGATAGTGTCCGGCTGCCAGCTGGGATACCGGCAGGAATCCGCGGATACCTTCCAGCTCTACCAGTAAACCGCCGCGGTTTGCGTCGTAAGGGGATATTTCTATGACTTCACCGGCCTCGAAAGCCCGTTGTAGCTCATCCCAGCCACGGTCTTTGGCAGCCCGTTTCATGCTGAGAAGCGCGTATCCCTCTTCCATTTCTGGATCGATGACACTCACTGTGATATTTTGTCCGACTTCGAGTACCTGACCATGGCCGATTTCGCGGCGCATAACCACTCCCACACCCCTGGCCCCCAGGTCAAGCCAAAGTTCGTGCTTGCGGACCGAAGTCACGACCCCTTCTACGACATCGCCTGATTCTAATTGTTTGAGCTCTGACTGCGCCAGCAGCTCATCCATTGTAATTGTATTGTTTGGCATTTCTTACGTGCCTCCTTCGAATGTATTTCCGACAGACTAACCTGCATAACGCCTAAGGCATGAGCAGACCGTATCTGTAAGATTGCATTAATTATACCCGTTTTTATTATAAGAGTAAAGAAGCACCAGAAGGTTTCTTTACTACCAAACTGCGTTTATTTTGGCAGCCGTATCGTATTGAACCGTCGAAAGACAACCGGAACCGCTAGCCAGCCGGTAGTCCCGACCGGTACGGTTTACGAATTTTGGATCTGCGTTAACGCTGCCCGTTACCGTGATTCCCGATCCACTCGTATTGGCATTGTTGCCAAAGAAACAGTTGCTGTTGGCTTTATTGCCCGTTACGACACGCTGTATAATTGCAGCATCAAAATTGGCATAAGCGAGTACGTTGTACTCCAACGTATGATTGCCTCCCCAGGTACCATCTATAACCACGCCACCTCGAGTTGACATTTCTCTTGACCCATCAATAACGTTGTGACGAACGACCGCTCTGTCTGCCTGGGGGTACAGCTGGATATTGTAACCGCCCGATCCCCAGAAAATATTGTCCGTTATCTGCATATTAGTGTTAGACAAAGCATATATTCCGTGGTTCAACTTGTCTCCACCGCACTTATCAAACTTATTGCCGCGTATAATCACAGCATCCGGGCGATCCGCACTACCGCCGACACCTACGCATGCACCGGCTGTCGTGGCATTCTTGTTGGTAAAGTAGTTGTTTTCCAGTACGGTTCTTGATCCGAAAATTCGCATCGTGTGCACATTGGTCGTAACAAAATCCAGTCGTTTCAGTACCATTCCAGACGTACTAGAGGAAACGGTCGAGCCGCTTGTGCCCATATTTATAATTGCCCTCTCGCCGGGAGTACTGGCAAGCGTCGCGCCTGAGCTACGAAAAGTAAGAGAGCCCGTGTTGTAAGTACCGCCACGCAAACAACCTGTTTGGCCACTGGCAAGAGAATCAGAGAACGACTGAATGTTGCCGCCGACAGCCAGATTTTTAGTACATGAATACGTCGTCGGAGGTGGCGGCGAAATGGGCTCGGAACCGAATTTAATAGCTACCCCGCCAGAGGCAGCCGTATCGGTTACTTTGGTCGCGGGAGCCGATAGGGTACCGTTTTCAGGCTCAATACCAAAAAATGGCGTACCGGCTTTAGTGCTCATATGGATAATTGAACCTGTAAGTGCAAATCCGACAACAATAAAAACCGCAACGGGTGATATTTTTTTACTTGGCTTGCTAGTAAGTTTTTTCACCATATTTCCCTTTATAAGAAATTTATACTATATAAAGAGAGTGTATTGCATAATTCCTCTAAGCACAAGCTTTTAGATTTTTACCAGA
>JBGTMN010000055.1:0-36352 GCA_041743525.1 Saccharimonadales bacterium (SeqCode)
GAGAAATACTATACAAATACATTGTAAAATGATATAATTAGCTTATGCCTAATTATGAACGGTCCTCTACGTTAGATTTGTCTTTTGCAGACTTAGAAGATTCATATAGTCCTGTGCCTTCTCTTGAAGATTCCGGTTCAACAAAAGAAGCTGCAACGACACTACCAGAAGTCGCTATAAAAGCAGCAATACCTCTTCAACCTCGCAAAGAACATTTAAGTACGGATCAACTATTCGCTCCCGCTAATCTACTTGGATACGAAGAAAGCGGATCCAGTACCTGGGAATAGCCTAATCCTTTTTCTTGAAGTCGAGCGCTGCCGAATTTATACAGAACCTCTGCCCTGTTGGCTGATCGAACGCATCATCGAATAAATGACCTAAATGGCTGCCGCACTGGGCGCAGGTTACTTCGACGCGTCGCATGCCATGGGTAGTATCATCGATAAGCTCGACGGAATCCGAAGACATCACGTCATAAAAACTTGGCCAGCCCGAACCGGATTCAAATTTTGTATCACTATGGAACAGCTCATTCTTGCAAGCGCCGCAGGTGTATGAACCAGTGGCTTTATTATGCAGCAGTGTGCCACTTCCAGGAGCTTCGGTGGCTTTTTGACGCAAGACTTCGTATTGTTCCGGAGTTAATCTAGCGCGCCACTCATCATCGGTCGTGTGTTTCGGATCCATATGTAGCCCCTTATATTACGATTAGAATACTATACTGATTTTTTTAATTTTGAACGCTTCGGCGCAGGCTTTTTCGGAGCTTCTTCAACTGCCGATTTCTTGGGGACGTCCAGCTTATCCAAATGGAATACTTTAATAAGCGTATAGATAATAAGCAGTACGAAAATAAGGTTCAGGAGTGCGTACGCCATGCCTCCCCATCCAAATTCTGCACTATTCTGCCAAAGATTCAGTACAAAAGTTCGCTCACTGAGCTTTACGCCGCCAAAGAACAGCTGAAAAGCCGGATCGATGAAGCTTTCGTTCAACTGCCTCACCACTGCCTGTGACTGGGAGCCAACCACAAAACCGACCGCCAGACCGACAATCGCTTTTTCCCGAAGAAAGGTCACGAAACCATTGACCTGATCTTTAACGATTTCGTCGGTATCGAGCAGCACCGTGACACTTCGTCCGCGCATCTTGCCGTTTTTAACCTGCGCTAATACCTCGACCCGCCCGTCGGGATGCAAAATCGACGGAGTTTTTATGATCGTCGCACGTTCTTTTTGTATTAATTTTGGGTTGTTTGGCATATTGTTGGTCATTTTTTTGTTTTATTGACTTATAATCAATAATAGCATAAGCGTGACTAAAATGCAAGTGACTTCGTCATTATGCCAGGCAGCTCAGTGTTCGCTCGTAGGGCTATCTTAAGACTACATTGAATCCGGAGCGGTAATTCCAAGAAGTCCCAACCCCTGCTTGAGGGTATCGGCGTAAGCGCTTGTCAGTGCCAGGCGGTGGTTTTGGCGTTCTGAACCTATCACCCGGTTGTGTTCGTAAAAGACATTGAAGGACTGGGCCAGTTCGTACAGATATCCGCAGATATGATGCGGCATCAGGTCGTTGACGGCTTTATCGACGGCATCGGGATATTCACTAAGCTTTCGAGCCAGCGTACGTTCTCCCGGCTCAAAATCTTCGGACAACTTTGTTTCGCCGGTATCTTTCGCAAGTATACTGCGGGCTCGGGCATGGGCGTATTGCAAATACGGGCCGCTGTTACCTTCCAGGGCGATGGACTCTTTCGGGTCATAGACCACGTCGGAGCCAATTCTCACCCTAAGCAACGCGTATTTTATGGCAGCAAGCACGGTATGTTCGGCAGTTTCGTACCCGCTTTCGGCAGCGGCTTTGCGGGCAGCCTCGATAATCTCTAATGCAGCGATAGTGTTACCCTTTCGGGAGCTCATTTTTACACCGCCCTGCAGTTTTACGACACCGTGATTTATATGTTTCGTGCGCTCGACTGCCGTCCGTTCGAACTCCGAAATACTTCGAAGCACGACCTGCATATACTGGTCCTGTTCGCTAGCTGTAATAACGATGGACTGATCGAAGTTATAATCGCGCCACTTCGTCAGATTCAGTCCGACTTCTTTGGCCTCGTATGTCGGCAATCCTTTTGAATTTATAAACACCCGGGTGTGTAATCCGCGGCTCTCGCCGTCATAAATCACTGCGCCATCGCTCTCTTTGTACACGCCTTTTTCGAGCTGTTCGCGGACCGTTTTTAGGCCAAGTTCGGTAACCTCACTTTCGGGTATAAAGCGGTCAAAGGGAATTATCTGCAGCTGTTCGTATAGCACGCGGAAATAATCGTAACTCCACTGGCGGCAGGTCCAATAAATCTGCGCGAACGGCGATTCATGATCATTATTGGTATGCAGGTCGTAGACACGGCGGTTATTTTCAATGATTTCCTGTTTGGATTGTTCATTGTCTTCGTATGCGCTAGTCCCTTCAACGTACCGGGCACCCAACCAGGATGGGCGGTCTTCGGCGGGGATTTCCTGCAGTTTATCGGGGTGTTCTCCACCTAGTTCCTTTATTATGCCCCACATACTCCGAGCTACGTGCAACCCGACATCACCACCGTAGTTGAGCCTAATAACTTCCCCGCCGCCTTGGGCCACTAACCGCGCAATGACATCACCGACCAGTGTCGTGTAAAGATGACCGGCGTGCAGCGGCTTCAGCGGATTAGGGTCGGAATATTCTACGAGGACTTTCTGGCCGGTGAACCTGCCTGTGTGTATTTTATTTCCCCGAGACTTCTCCAAAGAGTCTTTGAGAGCGGAATCATGCAACTTTAAGTTAACGAAACCCGGTCCGGCAATCGATACGTCCGCAATATACTCTTTGAGCTTTTCGCCCAGTACCGCTTGTAGCTCCGCCGCGATTTCCCGTGGCTGTTTGCCGAGGACTTTCGCCAGCTGCAATGCGGCATTGGTTGCAAAGTCTCCGAATTTTTCTTCGGGACGTGTCAGTTCAACGGCAACATCTACCGCGAACACGCCTTTTATGACAGCCTGTATGGCCTGCTCTAGCTCCCTTTTCATAGTGCCATTATATCAGAGGTGAATCCATCGTACTCCAGATTTGTCATGAACTGGCTTTGAGAGAGATTTTACTTGTTCAGTTCCACTTTGAGCCGCTCGACCAGGTCTACCGGTGTCGGATTCAGGCCGTTTAGGAGAGCCAGATACAAACTCACAAAATCCCCGTAGTTCGCAGTCCACAACAACTGCTGGATCAGAGTTTCTCCATGCGGCTCCACGACCTCAGGAGCCGGACGTTTTCCGGACAACAGTCGTTCGGTTACTTCGAACCTTTTTTGCACTCGTTCGTGTTCCAAATTAGATCGGATCTCTATGACGGCATATGGCTTTTCCAGTGGATGACTCGACCAGCCGATGAATTCGTTGTGATTGAATTCCGGATATTGGTTCGTCCAAGCCACGGTCTTCGCATTTTCGTTGAAACATATTTTCCACTTATTGGCCGCCGGAAACAGTTTTGGACCGCTGTAAATCACCACCGAACGTCCCATCAGTTCCTGAGCTAATTGCTTGGCTGGATTGCCTGATGTCGGTATTTCTGACCTCCATGGCGAAGTCTGGTCCTTGAGCCAATCACCGGCTGCCTTAAGTTCTTCATGACTTCCGGCCGGTAGCAAGCCGAGCGGTTCAAGCAACTGGACTAAAGCAGCCAGAAAATAAAAAGATGACATGCGTGGCTGTATTCCGCCAGGAATCGTATACAGTGTATATCCCTTTTCTGATGCATATGCGGCCAGTTTTCCACCTGCGGCTATAACAACGATCTGAGCGTTTCTCTGTTCAGCCTCCTTAAGTGCAGCCAGCGTCTCTTCGGTGTTACCGGAATAGCTGGAAGAGATAAACAGCGTGCGGTCGTTCACGTAGGCCGGAAGTTCATAATCGCGCACGATTTCCAGCGGCACGGAAGTTCCCGGCCACGAGCGTAGGAACGCTGCCGGAAAAGCCGAGCCTCCCATACCGGCAAGGACGACGTTAGCCAATCCGTCAACATTTGGTGTTTCTGTCTCGAATATATGCTGCAATTGTTGCCATTGTTTTTCTGCGACTCCTAAAGCATCGTCGGCATCGCGGTCGTGAATCATCTTCAAATCGTCAAGCATAAGGTATCCTCCTGGTTAATGGTTATTTTAAAAAGCTATTGCTTAGTAAAAAACTTTGGTATGATAGTAGTATAAAGCAAAAAATACTGCAAAGCGTACGGCTTTAAGGCATATATTTAGCAATCAAGGGGGGCATAATGTTCGGACACGACAACAACCAGGATAACCATCAGGACAATCATCATCACCAGGACGACGCAACGGCTGCAGTAAAACCGGACGACACCATCACCCCGTCCGAAGACCAATCGACAGATACTCCGCTCCCAGACAGTAAAGCTACCACTGACGACGGACTTGGCAGTTTCCTGCCCAGTAACGAACCAGCCGCCCCTGCCGTTCCGGTAGCCAACGACGAGCTACTTGACATAAAACAGCAGGCACTTCAGTCATTGACTCCTTTGGTCGGACATTTGGATCAATCTGCCGAAGAAAAATTCCGTACAACTATGATGATGATTCAAGCTTCCGATGACCATTCTCTTATAAAAGTAGCTTATGAAGCCGCAAAGCAAATTAGTGACGAAAAAGATCGCGCTCAGGCTCTACTTGACATAGTTAACGAAATTAACTACTTTACACAACACGGCCAGAATCAAGGCGAACAGCACCAAGGATAGATTCATCGCTGCTAGGCGGCCTTAAAAAACCGGACTAACTCCTTAGTCCGGTTTTTTGTTTCAACAAAGCTTTTAGCTGCCTCTAACCGCCGGTAGCTGGTAGGGTCTCGCTGTCTCCGGCGCTCGGAGTAGTCGGAGCTGGAGCTGCTGGCTGCGAGGTACCAGACTGCGCCTCTTCGGTGCGTCGACGCTCTTCTTCGGCTTTTTTACGATCTGCTTCCTTTTTCTGATCTTCCTCAATCTTACGACGCTCTTCTTCGGCTCGTCGTTCTTCTGCCGACTGAGAAGCATTTTCATCAGTATCAGAATCTTCCCTGTTTTGTTCTTCCTGAGTCTGTGTTTGCGCGTCGCCCCCACCTTGATTTCCGCCGTTGTCACCATTTCCACCAGTAAAACGGTTTACGAGAGACATACCGCCCCATATAAGCAGAGCCAGCAAAAGAAGAGCCAGCAAAATCCGCGCTACATAACCAAGCCACTTGCGCCATGCGGGCTGTTCGTTAGTATAATACTGCTGCAAATCAGCAGGTATACCGGAGTTGTCAGTGTTCGATTTTCTATTGAATATTGCCATTTCAAAGCTATTATAGCAATTTAGTTAATACTAAGCAACATTTTATTCAAAGCACAAGTGTTATGATTTATTTATGCTCAGTATCAACACGACATACCTGACCATTTTCGAGCGCAATATTTCTGTTGATCAGCATATAAATAACCGGATTCACTCCGGTTATTTATATGCAGCTCTCAGGAAGGAGCAGCCCGACAAAATGTATTCCATTTTGTTGGAGCGATGAGGGAACCTATCCCGGTTCCCTCATATTTTCTACATCATTCCACCCATGCCACCCATACCGCTCATGTCAGGTGCGGCAGCAGCTTTTTCTGGTACGTCTACGACCAGGGCGCCCATGGTTATGGCAGTACCCGCGATAGAAACAGCGTTCTGTAAAGCTTCGCGTGTTACGCGGGCTGGATCGACGATTCCGGCACCACGGAGATCAACGAGCTTGCCGGGGTTGTTAACGTCAACACCCTGTCCGGCTTTGGCTTTACGAACCTGCGGCAGCCATTCGTCGGCATTCAGTCCGGCGTTGGTAAGCAGGATTCTAAACGGTTGTTCGAGTGCGCGCTGTAGCAACTGCTTGCCGGCAGTAACAGTCGGTTCGTCTGCTGCGACAGTCTGTACCGTACCGATAAGGTTTACGAGTGTCACGCCACCGCCTGGCACAATACCTTCGTCGAGCGCAGCTTTGACGGCAGCGACGGCATCATCTACGCGGAATTTCTTTTCTTCGATTTCGGTTTCGGTTGCGCCACCAACTTTAATGACGGCGACTTTTCCGCTCAGTGCAGCACGGCGTTTTTCAAGGTTCTCTTTTTCGTATTCACTGCTGGCAGACTCAATATGAGCGTTGATCTGCTGTATGCGAGCGTCGACTTCGGTTCCATCGCCTGCTCCTTCGATGATGGTTGTCTCGTCTTTCGTGACGATAACGCGGCGTGCGGAACCGACCATAGAAAGTTCAGCGTTTTCGAAGCTGTAACCCTGGTCTTCGCTTATGACTGTCGCGCCAGTTAGAACGGCGATGTCATTCAGAATGTCCTTGCGGCGGTCACCGAAAGCTGGAGCCTTGACGGCGACGGTATTAAACACACCCTTCAAACGGTTCAGTACCAGCGTACCGAGCGCTTCGCCCTCGACGTCTTCGGCTATCAGAACCAAATCTTTTTTACCGGATTGCGCCAGTTTTTCGAGCAACGGCAAGAATTCCTGAATAGATCCGATTTTTTTGTCGGTCACGACGATGGCTGGTTTATCGTAGACAGCCTCCATGCGGGCAGTGTCAGTAACCATGTACGGGCTCACGAAGCCACGGTCGAACGTAAAGCCTTCGACGATTTCTTTTTCGAGCAGAAGGCCCTGGCCTTCTTCGACCGTCACGACACCTTCTTTACCAACCGCGTCCATGACTTCAGCGATCAGATCACCGATTTCCGCATCACCGGCAGAAATAGTTGCGACTTCCGCGACGCGGCTTTTGTTGCCTTTGATGTCTTCGGCAAGTGTGTCGAGCTTTTTGATGACATCCAAAGATGCAGCTTCCAGCCCCTTGCGTAGCTGCATAGGATTGTGGCCGGCAGCGATCAGCTTGTTGGCTTCGTTCAGGATGTTGTAAGTCAGCACGGTTACAGTGGTAGTTCCGTCTCCGGCCCGGTCGTTCATCTTGCTGGCAGCCTGTTTTATAAGTTCGGCACCAACTTTGTAACCAAGTGTTTCGTCGTCAACATCGGCGATATCAACACCCTTTGCGACGGTTACGCCATCATGAGTCACGGTTGGAGCGCCGTAGCCCTTGCCGATGACGACATTCCGGCCTTTAGGCCCCATGGTTGTCTTGACTGCGTCATATAAAATTTTTGCACCTTCAAGTACTCGCCTGCGAGCATCATCATCATAAAATACTTTTTTTGCCATAGAGTAAGTCTCCCTTATGTTTAATGTAATGCTTGACGTTTAGATACTTGTTTACCCGCTATTTAATCTGTTACGAACGTCTATCTTGGAGCGACATCTATGTTTAACGTAGTAAAAAGTAAAAGAGATTTTAAAATTACTTCAAAAATCTCAACTAAAGCGAAAGCATCACGCTTATTCGACCGTAGCCAAGATGTCTTCCTCACGTAGAAGCATGAACTCGTCTTTGTCGACCTTGACTTCGGTCGTGCTGTAACTCTTATAAATAATGCGGTCGCCGACTTTTACGGTCATTGGAATGCGCTCGTTGTCGTCACCGATTTTGCCCGGGCCGATAGCCACAACTTTGGCGGTCTTTGGTTTTTCTTTGGCGTTATCCGGCAAATACAGGCCGCTGGCCGTCTTGCTTTCCGCCTCTTCGGCCTGTGCGACAACGTAGTCTGACAAAGGTTTGATAGTAGAACTCATGCTTCCTCCTGTAGGTTACATTTTAAACCGCTAGTTATCCTGCTAGCACTTACATGCCGAGAGTGCTAACTCTCAGCATTCATAATAATCAAGTGCCAATTGACAGTCAAGCCGGTTTAATCAGCATTACCGTTATTTTTTACTACGCTGAAGGAATAAATTCCATCTTTGCTGCACTACATCTGAGCGAACTTCTGGAAGTTCTACAAATAAATCTGGGTTTACCTGCTCCAAATAAGGTTCTATAACAGTTTCCCTTAGGAAACCAACGCGATAGCTAGGAGTAGAATCGCTCATCAATCCTCTGTGTAATACTGACGTACCCAGAGCGACTACGTCTTTATTCCCATGAAGCGTTTTAACATCTGGACGCTGATCTACTAATGCCTTTTCTGCGTCAACAAAAACGTCTGCACCTTCTTGATCACTAACAATATTTCTTACTTGACTGTCTAAATTTACTATACCGACATTATGCCTTGCTGCGATGACATTGGCGGCAAGATCCAAAGCCGGTTCCAGTACTGATTGTATCTGCGGTTCCCCGGCTTCAATAGCCCAATCTGTCTGCCCTAAGTGAGACAAGCCAGGCCTATAGCGAGTTATTAGATAATTAGACACACCACCTACAGCCACTACAATAGGTTCGACGGCGTTTAAGCCTCTCTCATTAGCTACTTCCAGATTGCGCGATTCCTGAAGCGCTCTCTGCCGCTTGGGGTGTGGCTTCACGGCTACTTCACCAATTCCTTCAAGGGTTCCAAAAATAACTCCATGTCCTGAGTCAGCGTCTCCAAGTCTTAGATTGGGATTTTCTTCAAAAGGAGCGACCGACATACTTACGTCATGAGCAATATTTTCATAACCTAACTGCCTCGTAATCATAATTCTGTTCCTAACTGAAGATGATATCTTAAGTCCTCTATAGAATCCTGGCTTAGCACGCTCCGTAAACCTGCTAACGACTCATAAAGCGGGTCGACTGAAAATTCGAGATTATCATCAACCGACCGAAAATCTATTGCCGGTATCAGGTAGATATCTCCCGACTTTCTACTGATAGCTATATCATCTAATTCTATATTCGGAGCATGAAATCCATTATCATACAAACGGGCTACCATTTCTCCGACGTGACGGTAGCTGTCCCTCAGAAGTTCAGATCTATTCCTTCCAGTTCCAAGTGATATAGCCTTAAGCGCTTTAACCGAACGTGGTACGTCAAAGAGCGTAAAGCAATCACCTTTTTCTATTTCCTGGAAAAGGACGCCCTTATTAGGCATATGATCATTTTTAAGTTCCCCGTATGGCGATTTAGTATTAACAGCTAATAAACTTTGGCCTTTATCGAGGAATTGTACTACTCCTTCAGCGCCAGGACGAAGCGACTGATAAGGCGGCGTTAGGCTATACTTTTTTAACATTGCAATTTCAGACCAGTTCTTATATTTGTTCATGTGATTTCTAAGATCAATACTACTATACATTAGGTGTTTTGTCAATGACGTGCCCGATTCAAACTACTATATATATGCGTAAGCACTGTTGAACGGTATGGTACATGTAAGAAAGATAACTACACCTAACGTGCTTTTCATTTTGTAGAATTTAGCGTATAATATACTGCTAGTGACTGCAAAAATCAATCAAACTGTTTTAATGTCCGGCGCCGAATATTTTGACGTCGTTGATATTAATTCATATTCTCACGGGATAGAATCTGCGGACCGCGAAAAGGCCATTCAGGAACACGAAGCAATCCGGACTGCCTTAGACAAAGCCGGTGTGGAAATTATAAAAGTAGATGCTCCAGCCGACTGTCAGGACGGTATCTTTACCGCCAACTGGGCTTTGGTGCGCGGCGACACGGCCGTCATGAGCAGCCTACCCAACTTGCGCCAGGCAGAAGAACCTTTCGCCGAGGCTGCACTCCGTTTTGACGGCAAAAAGATTGTCAAAGCGCCTTACCGATTCAGTGGCCAGGGTGACGCCCTCCCCTGCGGTAATTATCTGTTCTGCGGTTCGCACTACCGCACCGACCCCTTGATGCACGAATTCCTGGCCGAAACGCTCGGCTACGAAGTTATTGGGCTACAGACCATTCCCGAAATAAACGAAGAAGGAAACCCGGTCACGAACAAGCTCACCGGCTGGCCGGACAGCTTCTTTTATGATATCGACTTGGCTATTTCAGTACTACGCCCTGACCTTATCGCATGGTGTCCGGAAGCTTTCGTTCCAGAAAGCCAGGAGATACTCCGCGAACTTCCTATCGAAAAAATTGAAGTTTCGCTTGAAGAAGCCACAAAAGGTTTTGCCTGCAATCTGTTATCTACCGGCGAGATGGTCGTCATGAGCGCCCATGCTCCCGACCTGCAGCTGGCTATCGAAGCTCATGGCCTGCGCACCATCACTCCCGTAATCACTGAGCTTGGTAAAGGTGGCGGCTATATACGTTGCACAACACTGACGCTCGACAACGATTAAACCACCCTTCATGACAAACCCCGATACACATCCAGAACCATCAGAAGATCAAGAACAAATAGAACTTTTAGTTTCAGGTTTGAGAAGATTGTGGCCGGATGCCGTTACGAGTATCGATGGAAACCAAGTTTTAGTAGACTTACCACCGGAACCGGAAAAAGACGAATCTTAAACCCGATTATTTTTTTTACCTACCAGAATTGGATTAAGCGCCGATTGGACCTCGGACAATACGCCATCTCCCCGCCTATAATCTCCTCTTTGATACTGTCTGATCACGGAAGCGCTGGCATTTCGAAGACGCTGACGACTGACGCCACTGACTTTGACAACCGCTATAGCCTCATCGTATTCATCGGGCTTAACCGGATTGTTGTCGCCGAATTTCAGCTGAACTGGCGTAGCTTGGATTATTTTTCCGGAGCTGTCAATTTTGTCTATGACTGCATCGAAACGCTGATTTTTTGGGAAATTTGGAGGTTGGACAGTCTGATCTTCGCTCGGAAATGCTGTTCTGATTTCGCAGTGATTGCCCTTCAATGGCGATCTGATATATACCTCATCTCTAAATGATATAATGACAAGTAACTCGCCTAAATGCCCTACCATTCCTTTTTTCTGTCGTTCATCACCAATATCTTCTATCGCATCCTGCATGTGCATCAAGTCACTGAGCTGTTCGGCTAGAAGCGTTGCTGCATCATCGCGGAATGTTTCGAGGTCTTCATGGTTTCTACGAGCCTGCCGTATCCGATTACTCAGTTCGTGAAAACGAATGTCAGCACCATATTCTGCGGCTTCCAGTTTAACCAGACCCCATTTCACGTCAGGATCATCATGCACACGGTCATAACACGACTTGGCCGCGTCCATGAGCTGCGCCCGCTTGTCGCGGTCCTGTTCTATCCATGCGGCCTTGTGTGCAAGCTGACCGGCCAAGAGCAGGTATGATCCGGGCTCCTGCTGCGATACATCCACCTGATTGAATACATCAAGATATGCGTCGACGATGCCGTGAGGGTTTCCAGAAATTACCGGTGTTTCGTTGGCAGATTCTGTCCGGTTGCTGCGCAGCACCAAAGCCGAGCCGCGCACGAGATCTTCAGCGCCATCGCGCATATGATTGAATGAACCGACTTTTTTGTCCCACGCTCCTATAATTTTTCTGGGTTCAGGAATTGGAGCCATGGCGGTACCAGGAAACCTCACTGCCGCTTCTTCGCTTCTTATGTAATGGCTACCCTGCACTATCTGACGGGTAAGCGCTTCAGATCCGGCCGATTGACCTACCGCCTCGAGCTGAGCCGGCCAGTAATCCACATACGAACCTGCAGCGTCCGGACACAACTCACCGGCTTCCAGTGGTGTTTTCGAAGTTGTTATCGTTGGGTAGTACATTAATAGAAATTTCGCTTACGCTTAGTTTATATATACAGCTTCTCATAACGCTGTGATCTGTCAATACGACTACTGCTTCCTCATTCGCCTTCACTGAAGACTTGCGGTAGATCCGCTATTGGTGCGCACGCTGACCTATGCTTCATAACATACTATACTTTGCCGCTCTATATCAAACAATAAGCCGACATATTTATCCAGATGTATTTTGTGTCCTTTCTTGACGTTTAGCTGTTTGGAAATTTATTTTTTACGAATTTTGCCTGAATATTTGAAGCCGAACGTATAAAACAAAAATAACCTCCATTAATCTGGAGGTTATTTATACCATTTCGTAAACTTTACTAGTGGCGACCAGATGGCCCATAGGTATTTGGAGTTATCTCGTGACCGGCACCACGGGCATAATCTATCTCGCCCGCCCCTTCCGCAACACCATGCATTACTACGTGGCTCGGGTCGGCATGTTCCGTTAGCAAGCGACCAATACGTTCAGCTTTGCCGTCTATTTCCTCTTGCCATTCTGCTAATGTTGAAAGATCCTCACCAGAAGTGGCTTTCCCTTGTAAAGCAAGTAAAGCTTCCTGGTCGGTGCGTGGGTTTGTTTCTGACATTTATAATCCTTTTTGAATTTTTGTTTTAGTTGATGCTAATATAAATATTAGCATAAGCTTTGTTTATTGTCAATACATTGAGTTAGTAGTTATATTTTATGATTAATCTTCGTCGGTAAGTTCGGTCGCTTTCCAGGATTTCGGTACTGAATCAATACCTTGCGAGGCTTCCATAGCGGCTCTTGCCCCCGAAAGGAGACGCTGGGTAGCCTCCAAGCCTCCAAGCGCGAAGCGGACGTTCGGATCGTTTTCGTCGAGGTATTTCGAAAAAACTTGATATGCTCTGGCCTGCCTATTGTAGTCGTCTTCTTCGGTAACGAGCCATTCCGACATGGGTTGGCGTGATATTTCTTGTTCGGGGGAATTTTCTGTCATGATCGTGAGCCTTTCTGCGAAAGCTCGCGTAAAGCATTCCGGGTAGTGCCAATCTCGTCCCAGTCATTTTCGCCGTTGGCGCGTTCAATCGTTTTTTCGTGGCCTTTGCCTAACAGGAGCACCGTGTCGTCTACCGATGCCCGGCCAACCGCGAACTTTATGGCTTCGGTGCGGTCGTGCACCAGGAACAAGTTCTGGTCACGTACTTTACCGACGTCCGTTGCGCCGCTGGCTATCTGGTTCATAATCTCTACCCCGTCAATATCTCGGTCATCTTCTTCGGTGATCACGACTTCGTCGGCGTATTCACCTGCTAATTTACCCTGCACTGCCCGCTTGGCTTCGTCGCGGCGGCCGGCCGATCCGAACATCACGATCAGCTTGCCTTTGACAACCGGCCGCAAGTCTTTGAACAACTTCTCGAAACTGTCCGGTGTGTGCGCAAAATCTACGATAACACTAAAGTCCTGGCCTTCGTCGACCGTCGCCATGCGCCCTTCTACGCCTTCCAAAGCGGCAATCCCCTTCTCTATCTGTTCATCGCTGAGCCCGACGGCTATACCGGTTGCGGCGGCGGCAAGGGCGTTGGATATGTTGAAGGTACCAGGGATGTTTACCTGAAGATGTAGCTCATGACTATCTATCCGTGCCGTAAACTTGCTACCCTGAGGCGTCGCCTGCACGTCATGCGCCCGCAGCTGACCGTCTTCGATGCCATATGTCATAGATTTAGGAACGGCACGCGTAAAATACTCCGCTGAAGGATCTTCGGCGTTTACGATGCCGATCTGCAATCCCTTTTTGTTGGCCGCGGCATGCTTGAATAATTTCAGTTTAGCTTCTCTATAACGCTCGAAAGTCTTGTGATAATCCAGATGTTCGTGGGTGATGTTCGTCATAACTGCCACCGAATACGGCACACCCCAGACCCGGTTTTGTGCCAAAGCGTGGCTGGTCGTCTCGAGCACGAGCCATTCCACTCCTTGTGATTTCATCCACTGAAGCCGCTTCATAAGCTCCGGCACGCCAACATTGGTCATGTGATGCACCTGAGGGCGGACATCCGTACCGACGCCGTATGCCACGGTAGACATCAGTCCGACTTTATATCCTGCTTCGTGCATCATACGATGGATCATGTACACGGTACTGGTTTTGCCGTTGGTTCCCGTAACACCGATGACCTTCATGCCTTTGGCGGGAAAGCCGTTGATAGTATTAAAAACAACCGCTTCGGCCAGATGACCATACGGCTCAACAGACTGGAACAGACCTGTCGGAATAAGTTTTTTGACAGTGCGGCGTATATTCATAGTGCTTAGTATACTTCGTCAATCGGAATTGCGCCTAGTTTATGCCAGGGCGTGTTGCCGGCAGTACGCTAGCCGTTGGGATTGTTGAGATTTTTAGGGATCTGAGCGTTTCCAGGAATACTACTGCCGCCAATGTATTTCTGAATGTTTGCGGCAGTTTCACTAACTGAGGCGTCGTTTATAGGCTCGCCGATTTGTTCAAGGTAGACTTTTGCCGCTTCATCGGCCGGCATTGTTTCGCCAACGCGCACATAGTTGCCGGAGATCCCAGGAGAATCATCTTTACCATCAAACAAGCCAAATAGACCTTCTTCTATACTGTAGGCCGCTTCAGGATTTTTACTTTTCAGCACCGCAAGCGTCGCAGTCAAAGCAATGAATCCGGCCCCTGTTGCCAATCGGGCGATACGCTTTTCTTTTTCACTTCCCTTCATGAGTTTGGATTCTTTAAAGCGTTCTTTATCTGTTGCTATAAAAGACGAAACTCTGGCAGCGGTCCTAGGTATAGGATTCCCAAGCCTGTCACCAATACTTTTTTTATCGGGATTGCTCTTGCGCTCGTCGCGCTTTGCTTTGCGCTTTTCAAGATCTCCCTTTACGCCATCTTTTTTAGCCCTTGCTCTGCGTCCGCCTTTAGCCTGAGGCCCTGCATTGGCTGCAGCCTCTTCATCTTCCTTTTCATCAGGCTGCTCTTTCATGCCTTCAGCTTCTTCGAGTGCTTCTTCCAGTGACAGTCGGTTGTCAGAATCTGCTGCGGCTGCGGCTTCCTCGTCGAACTTCTTGTTCATATCTTCGGCGATACCTAATGCATCTTCTTTCGAAAGACGACTATCGGGTTCGGGCTGATCGGAATGATCGGGTTCTTGCGGGGCAGCTTCGGGTGTTTTTTGAGCCTGGCCGTCTTTATACTGCTGCTTGATCTTTTCGACCCGGGCTTCCCAGATCTCTGGTTCGTTATTCGCTTTGATGGCTGCTTCAAGTGTTTTATCTACCAGCTTTGCTTCGATGAACTTTACAGCTTCGTCGTTACCGTCCATTTCGACCTGAGCCGACGTCTTTGCGATTTCTGTCAGTGACATATCGTCCGCGACAGAATCCAAATATTCTTTGCCCTTATCCTGACCTTTAGCTAGGACCTGCGCATATGATTTTGAGAATTGTTCAGGGGAGATCCGTACTTCTTCGACCGGTTTCTGCTTTTTGAGCGACTCTTCATAATCTACCGGGTTAGAAACGAACGCGGCGACAGATTTATCAGAAAACTGTCCGACTGAATTTACGAGCAAATTGTCTTCCGGACTGTCCATAGGACCGCCAGTTACTTTACTGGTCTTTGTTATAAACAGATCATCGTTAGTTACTGCATCGCCGTTCGAGTACTGATTGTCGCGCTTTTCACGCCCCTTGGTATAGTCGTTCCACTCGTCTTCGAAATTTGGATTGTGTTCGTTCTGCCAATTGTCCATGCGCTCTGCGGAGCGACTGTGCTCATCTTTAACAGACTGCAATTGCTCTGCAGCCTTTTGAGCAGCTTCGGCAGCTTCCTGGGCAACCCGTTCAGCCTGGGCTACTGCGTCATTGGAGGCAGCCATGTCAAAAGTAGTTTCAGATGTTGGTAATGGAGCGGGCATTCGTTCGTTCATAATCAGTTATATTCCTTAGATTTATGTATCGTGATTTTTTGTTTATTTATGTTGTTATGCGGTTATCCTATCAAACTGCTACGCTTTTGTCAATAGTTTGATACTTGTTTTGCTTATTGTGCAAACCGTGTGATTTTTATATACGCAGGTCGTGTTATGCTACTTGTAATGAGAGTTCTGGGAATAGAGACAAGCTGCGATGAAACCGCTGCAGCCGTGGTTGAAGATGGCGCGGTGCTTCTGAGTAATGTCGTGGCCAGCAGTATGGATCTGCATGTGCAGTACGGGGGCGTGGTGCCAGAGATTGCGGCGCGGAGTCATATAGAGGCTATTATTCCTGTTATTCAGCAGGCATTGGACGAGGCTTTCCCTGATTTGAGTGGCAAGACCGCCGAACAATGGAAACAGATTGACGCTATCGCAGTAACCTACGGAGCTGGGCTGGGCGGATCACTCCTGATAGGTGTTATGACTGCCCGCACACTGGCAGTAACTTTTGGTAAGCCACTGTACGCTATAAATCATGTCGAGGCTCATTTATATGCCAACTTCCTGACCTCTACTTCCCTGCCCGGCTACGTGCTGCCAACGGAGCAGCCAGAGTTTCCGATTTTGGGACTGATCGTATCGGGCGGACACAGCCAACTGGTCATATTTCGTAGTCATTTTGACTACACTTTGCTTGGACAGACGCAGGATGACGCCATCGGCGAAGCCTTTGATAAAGTCGCTAAAATACTCGGGCTTCCCTACCCTGGCGGCCCGTCAGTGTCCCGAAAAGCACTTGAAGGCGATCCATGTGCACATAAACTTCCGAAGGCACGAATGGGGCCGCGAACCGTTCTCAGTCCCTCGATAGCTTCTCCTGAACAAAAGATTACTACAAAGCAAAACGAAGCCATGCAAGCCATCGTACAATCCGGGAAATATGATTTTTCATTTTCGGGACTAAAAACTGCGGTACTGCGATTGGCGCAGGAAGAAATCGGCGAAGATTTTAACTTCCCTTCATACGACATTGCTACGCGGCTTACCGAAACGCAAAAGGCTGATATCGCTGCCAGCTTCCAAAGAACAGCTATAGAGACTGTCGTGGATAAAGCTGCGACAGCTTATGAAGAATTTTTACCGGCCAGCGTCATTATCGGCGGTGGTGTGGCGAGCAGTCCGGAACTCCGAAGGCAGCTCAGCGAACGACTTCCCCTGCCCCTTTCGTACACCGACCCCAAACTTTGTACCGACAATGGCGCTATGATTGCCACACTCGGCTGTTTTAAGGCGACGCTTGGCGCCGACCAAGCTGATCCGTACACGCTTGATATCGCACCGAATTTGTCTATGTAGCCTGCGTATATTTAATCTGCTCTTCCCTGTTTTTTGTTGGTTTTATATTGTAAAAAAGTTGACAGTAGGCTAAAAAGCCTTGCTTAACTTATTTATAAGGTTTATGCTTGAATGGTAAAACAAAAACGTTATTCGTGCATATAACTGCACTTGTCCAGATATTGCACATAGTTTGCACACGAAAACCGTTCCAGTGAGTGTTCCGCAACCCATAGTGGTCATAGAGGTAAAAATAACTGTACAGAGGGCTTCATATGAAAAGCCTTGTGTTTAGTTGTTTTTCACGTGGAATCGCTTATGTTTGAATTGGTCGGTTTTCTAGTTAATATATTTGGTTTGTTTTACTCCTGTTATCTTTTAGATTCCATCATCTTCGTCATCTAAGTAGCTACTCTTCCCTGCAGCTACGGTAAAACCTCTATTTCAAGCTTTTTAAAATCTAATATAGCCGTCTGTCGAAACTGGCAGCACTAATTGGCTCATCGCAACGGTCATGACGGACACTGGGATTACAGAGGTGTGAACTTGGCTTTAGGGGTGTTATTATAGAGGCAGTATGGAGTAGTAAATGGTGAATGTCGGCATCGCCTTTTAGATATACGTCGTTACTTCGCAGTTATTCGATATATCCACCATTTCAGATAGGGATAGCCACCACCGCCGATGTGTCATTACAGATAAAAATATGAGGATACGACAATGAACTTACCGAAAATTTACGACCCTGCCGCCAATGAAGCAGACATGTACAAGCTCTGGGAGGATCGGGCCGCGTTTAAGCCGACAGGGAAGGGAACTGCATTTACTGTCGTCATGCCGCCACCGAACGCCAATGGCAATCTGCACCTTGGACACGCACTAACCGGGGCCATCGAAGACGTAGCTGTACGCTACAACCGTCTCCGCGGCAAAGATGCTTTGCTACTACCTGGTGCCGACCACGCCGGGTTCGAAACCCAGGTTGTTTATGAAAAACAGCTAGCCAAAGAAGGCAAGAGCCGTTTTGACTTTACCCGCGAAGAATTGTATTCGCAGATCTGGGACTTCGTAGCCCAAAACCGCGGCACCTTCGAAAGCCAGGTCCGCAGGCTCGGCATCGGCTGTGACTGGAGCCGTTTTACCTTTACGCTCGACGAGAAAATAGTAAACCAAGCCTATGCGACATTCCGAAAAATGTGGGAAGAAGGACTGATATACCGCGGCGAACGGCTCGTTAATTTCTGTACTCATCATGGCACTGCCTTTGCGGATATCGAGGTTGAGCATAAAGAAGAGCAGGGAAGTCTGTGGTATATCCGCTATCCGCTGACCGACGGCACTGGCGAAGTTATCGTCGCAACCACCCGCCCGGAGACGATGCTCGGAGACACCGGAGTTGCCGTGCATCCGGATGACGCCCGCTATCATCGGTTCATTGGACGGACCGTTCGACTGCCGCTGACGAACCGCGAAATTCCTATCGTATCAGACGATTTTGTAGACAAAGACTTCGGTACAGGTGCTGTAAAACTTACACCAGCTCATGATCCGAACGATTACGATGCCGCGGCAAAACACGACCTGCCGCGCATGACGGTCATTGACCACGAAGGCAAGATGACAGACCTGGTACCTGAAGCATACCGCGGCTTGGAAGTAATCGAAGCGCGCAAAAAAATCGTGGCCGACCTCAAAGCGGCCGACCTTCTGGTAAAGACCGAAAACTATACGCACAACGTCGGTCATTGTTATAAATGTGGCACCATTATTCAACCGCTGCTCCGCGAGCAATGGTTCGTCAATATGCAGCCGCTAGCGGCCGAAGCCATTAAAGCGCTCAAAGCCAACAAAGTTCAGTTTTATCCGGAAACGAAAAAAACGCAGCTCATCACCTACTTGGAAGGACTGCGGGACTGGAACATTTCACGGCAGATTGCTTGGGGAATTCCCATTCCGGCATACCAAAACGTCAATGATCCTGATGACTGGGTATTCGACGAAAACGTCTCCGATGAACTGATGACGTTCGAAGGCAAGACATACCGCCGCGACCCTGATGTTTTCGATACCTGGTTCAGCAGTAGCTCCTGGCCATACGCTACGCTCGGCTATCCGGACAACCCCGATTACAAGCATTTTTACCCGCTGAACCTCATGGAGACCGGGTTCGACATCTTGATGCCATGGGTATCGCGAATGCTGATGCTCGGGCTGTACGTAACAGGCGAGGTGCCGTTCAAGTCAGTGTACCTGCACGGTCTTATACTCGACCCAGAAGGCCAGAAAATGAGCAAGAGCAAGGGCAATGTCGTGAACCCCATAGAGATGATTGACACGTATGGTTCAGATGCGCTGCGCATGGGAATCCTAAGCGGTCAGACGCCCGGAAACAATCAGCCGTTCATGGAAGATAAAATCGTCGGCGCCCGCAATTTCTGCAACAAACTCTGGAACATCGCCCGCTACATAGAAGATAAAACGGGGGACGATCACGACGCCAAACATCATGCCAAACCAGAAACTGCGGCCGACCACTGGCTTTTGAGCAAGCTGGTTAGCTGTACTGACACGATGGCGTCTCATCTGGACAACTACCGCTTCAGCGAAGCCTACGAGACGCTCTACCGGTTCGTACGCGATGATTTTGCCGACTGGTACATCGAGGCCAGTAAAACAAGCGCCAACACAGGCTTGTTAGCCTACACACTCGAGAGTATCTTGAAGATTGCCCACCCATTCGCGCCGTTCCTGACAGAAACGATATGGCAAAATCTGAGCCGCGAAAAAGACACGCTGGTCGCGACTGCGAAGTGGCCCGAAATCCAGAAATTCGACAAAAGCCAGGCTTCAGAATTTGAAGAAATCAAAAAGATCGTATCGGAATGCCGGTCAATTATAAAAGCTCTGCAGGCAACAGAAGTCACCCTGTATCATAACGACGATACATTTTTGAACGACAACGCATCGCTCATTAAACGACTCGCCGGATTACAGAACGTAGCCGAAGTGTCGGCAGGCACCGGACTGCACCTGGTAGATACCAAATACCGCTGCTGGCTGGATATTGACGAAGCCACAGCCCGCAGCTACCAAAAGCAGCTCGAAGACAAGCGGGCCGCCCAGGAAGCAGTCGTGAACCGACTAAAGGGCCGTCTGGCCAACAAAGATTACATGCACAAGGCGCCGCACCAGGTTGTAGAACAGACCGAAGCCCAGCTCGAAGAAGCCACAAACCTGCTCGAGCAGATAGACAAAGAGGCTAAGCGTTACGCCGTCGAATAGAATGCGGCGAGTTTACAGGGCAGGGGATCCGCACTTTGATTCGCGTCGCTTAATTCGTCGTACTCCGGCTGGAAATGTAAGCCTTAACATGTTCAGTGTCTAGACAATCGTTCCTTGGGGCCCAAAGGTCATTGCCCGCTCAGGCAAGTTCCAAAGATTTTCGTATACGGGCGATGGTTTCTTCGGCATGAAAATCATCACACCAGAGCACGTTCCAACCAAGTTTGTCGGCAGCCATGATATTATTGCGGTCGTCATCTATAAATAAAATTTCATGAGGAGCGGCATTGGCCCGTTCAGCGGCGATGTGAAAGATTTTGGATTCGGGTTTGATGTGCCCGACTTCCGAGGAGTCGATGATCGCGTCGTAGTTCACGTCCGGCAGTAAACCCCGGGCGCGCATCGCCATGACAAAACCTGGCATGATATTGGTAAGCAGGCCTATCCGGTAGTGTTCGGCTACCCAATGGACCAGTTCGTCCATACCGGGCGTCGCCAATACAGAATCCAGATAATACGACTCCCAGTCAACGCTCGGTACTCCCAGTCGGTGCGCCAGTTGCAGATTGAAATCATCCATGCTCATAGTTCCGCGACATACTTCGTCGTTGTACAGCCAGAATGCGGTCTCGATAACATCGGCTGAAGCGCCGGTTTCGGCGGCAACTTTGCCGAATGCCTGATGAAAGAAGTGAACCAGGCAGCCATTAATATCAAAATATACAAATCGGACACCGTTTTTGGAAACGCCTTTTTGCTGCTTGGCCACAGAGCTACCGGATTCTGACTGCGGTTTAACGCCCATCAGCACATCAAGCGAGACTCCGAGCGCCTGCGCCAAACTTTGAATCGTAAAGATCGACGGCGATTTGATAGCTCCGCGCTCAATTTTTGCCAGGGTAGAATAGCTAATATTAGCCTTGTTGCATAAGGCTTGTTGCGTCAGTCCGACATCTTTACGGACCTGCTGCAGCCGGACTCCCAACCCCTTCTCATCCATAGCCGTATAATACCAGTTATGCTAAGAATAGTGAAGCGTACTAGTATGAAATGGCTAGGTATTTTTCACTACTGCTGGATTCTAGCTAGGGAGAAGGCTCAAAACAGAGAGAGACAACAGAAACAGCACGGCTCCCGCCAGTACTGAAGCGATGGCGTTGGTCTTGGGGTCGGCATTCCCATTGGCATGGGCAAGCTTGGTATACAACCAGGTAGAGGCTGATACGGAGACGAGCAGGGCGATAATCCAAGATGGCATATTATTTCAATTATATCGTAGTACAGCTTAATTGAACATAAGCTTTTTGGCGAGGGCGGCAAGGGCCTCGTGGTCCGGCTCGGCTGTCATATCCGGAACGTATCGGAATTCATCATCAGTATCGAAAGGGAATAACTTGATGTGTGCATGAGCCACGTCAAGGCCTTCGAGGAGCATGGCGACCCGCTGTTTATCGGGAAATACTTCACGTAATTTGTGCGCAATTTTTTTGCACACGACCATAACCGCTTCATAATCCTGGTCCGGTACGTCCCATAAGTGGTCAATTTGTTTTTTCGGAATCACGAGGACTTGGCCTGGCTGGATAGGATGTATGTCCAGAAACGCCAAGACCGATTCGTCTTCGTATACTTTGTGGCAGGGGATTTCCCCTTTGATGATCTTAGTAAAAATACTGTCTTGGTCTTGCATACCAGATATTGTACACCTAAGTCTCGGGGGATTTCGTTCCAATATGATTATGGTGAAACGAATAGGTCTGGGTTCAGCGGACGCCGATAATCTTGGCAGTGATTTCCGCCGTATTGTATCGGTTGCGCCGGTAGGGCATGCAATTCAGGCAGCAACACTATATCGCTTTATAATCTGGCGGAGAGGAAGGGATTCGAACCCTTGATGGAGTTGCCCCCATACTACATTTCGAGTGTAGCGCACTAGACCGGACTATGCGACCTCTCCGTGTGCGATATTGTAGCAGATAAAGCACTTCGTGCGACACCTTGCAAATAGAGCTGGCAATAGTGCGGTTAATATGATACCATAACCTCTGTTAGTTTTTGCAATTACATGTCCGAACCTACGTTGTCGCAGCAATGCTGCAAAATACATGATGCGTTGACAAGCAAGCACTTCGGCAAAAATGGCAGTAACTATAAAATTAATCGCTACGTACCCGTAGCTCAGCTGGATAGAGCGTTGGCTTGCGGAGCCAAAGGCCGCAGGTTCGAATCCTGCCGGGTACACCAAGCATAAGTAGTATAAAAAACTTCTCAGATGAGGTGTTTTTTGCTAGTAAGATTTTAATAAGCTAAAAGAGTATAATGATAGATGAATGACTGATTTACCAACTGATATGATAATTAGCTGTTTTTATGATTCTTCGGAAGATTGTGTAAAAGTAATTAACTCAGACGGAATTTTGATGTCATTTAATCCAAATGGCCTAAAAATAATGGAGATAGAAAACGAAAAAGATGTGCTGGGAAAGGACTGGGTATCGTTCTGGCGCGGAGGGTTAGAGCATGAAGCAGCTACTGCTTTAATTCAGGCGAGCGCGGGCAAGCTAGCTAAGTTTGAAGGCTATTGTCCTACGTTTAGGGGTACTATGAAATATTGGGAAGTTTCTTTAGCTCCACTCATAAATGATTATGGTGACGTTCAATGGATACTCATTACTTCACGTGACATGACTAAGTACAAGGATATGGAAAAAACCATCGATAGACTGAGATCCAAACTTTTAGCCTTTGAAACAAGATAGTATATAGGCTCATATTTAAGGGACATGAATAATAATAGTTCTAACCTTTGCAATATTGCTACACCATATCGCTAATGCTTAATAGACTCTTCAATTGGAGAGTCTATTTTTATTTGATAAAATAAACATATGAATGAATCAACAAAACTTTGTCCGTTTTGTATTGAAAATGGATTACTCAGGGTCAATGTACTCTATGAAGATGACCTTTGGTATATTACCGACATGGAGGAGGGGAGTATCAATAATGCGGCTATGGCGATTTCCAAAAGGCATATTGTCACGCCATTTGAACTAAACGAGGTTGAGTGGGTTGCGCTTCATCAAATCATTGCAAAGATGAAAGTCATCGTAGATACACAAGAAAAAGCAGACGGATATAATATGGGCTGGAACATACTGCCAGCTGCTGGTCAAAATGTACCACATGCTCATCTTCATTTATTTGCAAGATACGAGGACGAGCCGTTAGCGGGAAAAGGCATCCGGTATGCATTCAAGCAGCCGGACAATGTTCGGAATAGCGAAAAGCAATAGCCTAACGGCATAGCTAATAGAGCTGCTATTATACTTTTATGACTAAAACTTCCAACGACAGCGAGACTGCAGCTCAGGGTCAGCAGGTAATCACCGGCTGTGCTCTTATTCACCATAATTTCGATGGAGTAACCAAAGTATTCTTACCAAAACGAGCAGACACGAAGAAATTTCTGCCTGGTGTTTATGAAATACCTGGTGGCCATATCGATTATGGCGAAAATATAGTTACTGGACTCAAAAGGGAAATATTCGAGGAACTTGAAGTCCGAATAAATGTGGGTGACCCATTTGCCGTATTTGATTACACGAACAAGATAAAAGGCTCGCACTCGGTCGAGATTATATATTTTGCTACATTAATAGACAATCCAGAGAAAATCACATTGCACCCTGAAGACCATTCCACAGCTGGATGGTTTGCCGAGAACGAATTGCATTTGGCACAAACTAACGACAAGGGAGGTGATGACCCTGAATTCGCAGCGCTGCAGAAAGCTTTTTCGTTACTGAACGGCGCCAAGTTAGACTTCGTAGGTCAGTAATCTGGTTCTAACCTTTGTAATATAGCTACACCAAGCATAAGCAGTATAGTAGGCTTCTCATTTGGGGAGTCTTTTTCTTGTCTCATTATGTAATTAGCCCAAGACCTTCGCAACATTGCTGCACCGGGTTAAATTTCTTACTGCTCGCATAATTAAGCACGTTATATTTATAAATACTAACTTAGGAGGCATACTTATGAGTGAAGTACTACTTGACCGAGTCGAAGCAGATGACGAAATTCAAAAGCAATTTGCCGTGATGCCTGCTGGTAGAATCACCGTACTAGAGGCTCTAGCAGAAGAAACAACAGCAATCTCTCCTAATGCCTCTCAACGTTCAACACAAGTCGGCAATGGGACCGACGCACAAGACGATTAAAATACGAGGCGTGATGGTCTTATACATATCATCGGCCATCACGCGCACACTTTAAAGGCATAAAAATGTTAGTTTCTTTCCCGAAATATCAGAAAATTCTAGTCGCGATGGACCAGGCAGATCAAATCGAAATTCGCGGACATTATAAAACCCTTTCAAAGCTAAAGTCGGACAAAGAAAAGGCAGAATACAGCAAACAACTAGCGCAACGTTGTCATAGTCGTGCAAAAGAAATGATGCATATCATTAGTCAAATTGGACAACCGACTTTCGAAAACATCGGAATTGATGGAGCTAAAGCCGTTAGCGTGCTGACGCTACACTCTTTCAAAAACATCATGAAACAGATGCTAGGAATCTATAATGCAATGTTATTGAACGAAAACACTGATTTTTATATGCGTGCAATTCCGCCGCTTACCGACAAGCTTATGATTCTTGAAGAAAAGTTACAATATTACGGTACGAACTGGAACACAACCAACAACGGGGAATTTTATCTAATACCTATCAAGGATTTCTCGAACGTCAATCAACGAAGAGCTCAATTCGGCATGGAGCCTGTCAAAAAGCCCGTTGTCTTGTCCATCGGTCAAAATAAGCATCCGCTAGGAACAGGCGATGCTACCGAGACGGATCAGAAACCGATGACAGATGAGGAATATCTTGAATTTACACAGTTTTATAAAGAGGCGATGATTTAGGAAAATATATGACAAAAGAGCCCATGCTTCTTGCCTCATCAAGTTTTGACTCAATGGCATATGAGCCCGTGCGTCAAAAGCTTAATAATAGTGGCTATCCAGTTATTATTTATCGCACTGACCAAGTGTTAAGCGGAGAGGACCGACTATTCATTGGCCTAGCACAAAATGACGAGCTAGTAATGCGCTACAACGACCAATCCATTGCACCTGATGATATTAGTGCAGCATGGTATAGAAAAGTAGCCGTCTTCGATATTCCAGATAATTCAATAGATTTGGCTAAGAATTTACATATCCATGCCGAGGTACGCGCACACCATGAAACCATTTGGTCATTGTATCCCGATGATATTTGGTTAAACGCACCGGATAAGATGCGTGCAGCAGACCGAAAACTAGGACAATTGATCGCTGCAAGGGATATCGGATTTTCAATACCTGAAACAGTAGTTGCGAGCAGATGGGATGATATTGAGACGCGCCTACTCTCAAGCGAAGATCCCATGATAGTTAAAATGATACAAGGAGTGGTAAGCGACAAGAACAATCTAAAAGCACTTTTCACGACAGTCATAGATCAGAAAAAAATGGACATTATCCGCAATGCGACTAATCCGTTTCCTGGAATATATCAAAATTACTTGGCAAAACACCGAGAATGGCGTTTAACGGTAGTAGGTGATAGGGTATTTGCGGCTTCAATATACACAGACGAGACTGCTCAGGATGATTGGAGAAAGTTGCAAGAAACGGATGCCGTAATATTTAAATCTGAGCAGCCCCCAGAAGATATAGCCGAAAAATGCATTCAATTCTTGGCAAAAGCAGGACTAACGTATGGCGCATTCGACTTCATTGAGAAGAGAGATGGTGAAACTATATTTTTAGAATGCAATCCGAACGGCCAGTATGGCTGGCTAGAGGACGAGCTAGGGTTTCCTATATCCGAAGCTATCGCAGAGGAGCTTATAAAAATTGCAAATCAGCGGTAAATCTCGATGACAATCAATTCTAGCTACACTTTCATCGCACTCAAATGTAATAATTCAGTTCTAACCTTTGCGATATTGCTACACCAAGCACAAGGACTATAAAAGACTTCTCACACGAGGAGTACTTTGTTTATAACTAGGATTGGTCCAGCTAACTATTTGACAGTAGCAATATCAAATTTTATCATAATAGCATGAATAGCGTGGGCTTTGAGTACTTGCAAGGTAAGTCTAAACGTCGGCTGGATGTAATTGGAGGCGTTGCCCTAACCACCGTTTTATTTCCATTAGTCACCACAGCAGCTGCTGCTGCAAGTTATGACAATAGATCACTTAATCCTTTTTCAGTCAGCTGCGCCAAAATAATAGGGGATATTACATACCTATTACTAAATTTAGAACCTTGCCTAAGCACATGACTGATACGGCAATTACTACTTATGGTACATTCGACCCCCGCGCGTCTCGTATTGGCAAAGTACTAAGACAATCGGGCGCCGATGAATTACCCCAATTAGCGAACGTTATACTAGGTGACATGTCATTGGTTGGCATTAGACCAGTAACCGACGCTGCCCTGGAGCGCATGGAATCTGCGGATGCATATTTATTCGATGAATGGAACGATGCCCGTAAGAGCATACCTCTTGGTTTAACTGGCCTGAGCCAAATATACCGTCATTACCATAAACAGGTTACTCATAATGTCGATAGAGAGGCAATGGAACTTGATATACAGTACGGTGAGACTGCGTCATTCCGACAAGATGTTGCTATTATCGGGCGAACTCCTTTTGAATTAATGAAAGCAAGCTTACAAAATATATATCAGCAACCCAGCCTATAATAGTAGGTCTTGCATTGTAGTAAGGTTTTAACTTCGTCCATCACGCTACACCTAGTTCAATTGGCGCATGTTTAATTCGTTTATGTATTGACAATTTAATCTAACGTATATACAATAGATTATATGAAAACAGCAGTAATCAATTTCAAAACAGATGAAGCCACTAAGCTCAAGGCGCAGGATGTTGCCAGTAAGCTTGGTATACCGCTCAGTAATCTGCTCAATGCTTATCTTTACGAGCTAGCCACTACGGGTAGCGTTCACTTCACGACAAGCGAGCCCATGACCAGAGAAATGGAAACGCACATAGCACAGGCGGAAGCAGACATTGCTGCCGGCCGAGTAAGTGATCCGTTCACATCTCTTGAAGCCATGTATACCCACCTCGACAGCCTATAACTATGAATATCCAGACGACCAAGGGGTTTGATAAGCAGTATGCCAAACTAAACATAAAAATTCGCGGACAATTTAAAACGAAGTTGGCAGTATTTGTAGCGAATCCTTTTGAGCCTACACTCCGAAATCATGCGCTGAAGGGCAGATATTTGGGCTACCGAAGCATCGACATATCAGGGGATGTACGGGCACTATACACAGTAAAAAATGACGTTGTAGTTATTTTTGGATTTATTGGTACGCATAGTCAGCTCTATTAGCTGTTGCCTAATCTGGTTCTAACTTTTGCAATATAGCTACGCCTAGCACATGCACCATGAAAGGCTTCTTATATGAGGAGTCTTTATGTTTTGTTATGATGGACGGATGGATGACGAAATATTAGATTTAGTAGACGAAAACGATAGTGTCGTAGGGACAATCAATCGTAAAAATTATAGTGAACTCCTCGAACAAAACCTTGGATATATCCGAGCTTCGGAATTGTTTATACTAAACGACGAAGGGAAGCTCTGGATTCCTATTCGAACTGCGACTAAAAAGATTGCTCCGAATGGCTATGATTATAGTGCGGCCGGTCATGTCGAGGCGGGTGATACGTATCTCGAAACAATTATTCGCGAAACTTACGAAGAAATAAATCTTACTGTTACTGAGAGTCAGTTGGATTTTGTAGCCAAGATGCGATCAAATGACGTGAAATACTTCAGGAGCATATACCTAGTGCGCAGCAATGACACTCCCACATTTAATCCGGAAGATTTCGTAAGCGCCAAATGGCTAACGGCCGATGAACTGATTAAAGAAATCGACGCCGGCCATCCGGCAAAAACAAGTTTGCGGGAATCGGTATTAGTCGTCCAAAGATATCTATCATTTAAATAAATCGGGGCACGCTTAAAATTGAGGCTTCACGGCTCCTGATACGCTTATTTTAAAGGCAGCAAGTTTTTCGGGAAAAAGGACGCGCAGGTCTTCTTCTTCATATTCATAAATACCAAATCTGGTGTTCGGAGTGTCCCAATGCCGCCAGGTATAGAACGCATGATTAATGCCAAGTTCCTGATATATTTCGGCAATGTCGGTCACGTACTGGTCTGCACCCTCATAATTGCTTTGAGCGCCCCATTCACCGCTGTAAAATGGTACATTGTTATCCTGCGCCCATTTATGCGAGCTTCGAAGGCTTAAGTTTAGAACCGGATCATCACTGTGTAGAAATGCATCTTTATCGTAGAATCTGGTTTTACCATCCCAATCTGTGGCTTCGCCAGGATATCGTTTGTCGGGATCTTCATTGGAATGAGAAAAGTGCTGTGGTGCGTAAAAATGCGTCTCGTACACGATGTTATCTCCATCGAAAATTTTCCAAAAAAGACCTTCTTTGCAGGCTTCTATAAATACCAGGTGATTCTGGTCTACCTCATAAATTGCGTCCCGGTATTCCTGCGCCAAATCAAACCAATCATTGCAATCACCGCTTGAAGGGGTTGGTTCATTGAGTAGATCATATCCGGCCAGCGCAGGTTCGTCTTTATACCGTACGGCGATATCAAGCCACATCTGCTGCATTTCCTGTTGATGTTCTTCGCTGCTCCAGAATTCGTGATTAGAATTTCCATAGTTTTCAGTTACGTTTCCAGGGTAAGGGTGAAAAAACACAAGCGATATAAATACATCATTGTCACGAGCCCAGGCAATGTTTTGGTCCAGTACATCAAAGGCGTTTTCGGGATCGTCTACGAACCATTTTGTCGACATGCCGAACCGAACATGGTTGCCACCCAGTTTCGACAAAGTTTGGTAGTCCAGCTCGTGGGTAGCGATGTTGTCAGTGGTGCCGGCGCCATCATACGTTCCGATAGCCGACACATTATCGAAGTTAGCGCCCTTTAGTATTGTTTCACTGTCGCCGTATATGAGCTTGGATCCTTCGGCTTCCAAAAAACTTCCGGGGCCGGCTATAGCGAGGTCAGTTTTAGTTTGGGTGCTGCCGGTATCCGGAAAGCTTCCCGGCAACGCAGGATCTTCATAAATATCTTTTGCGTAACTGATGCCATCTGCGATGTTGTCTTGAACGTTTGAAATATTTTGGCTGTCATTATAGTGAACATCTGCAAATACCAGCGTACATGCGACACCCGCTAAAAAACCACGAGAAGGGAGCCGCAGCCAACTTTTTCTCGATGTATCGCTCGGAGATTCGGCAGGCTGGTAATCGTAAAAGTTATTGGGCATGTGTAAAGATATCATACCAAATCATAGAGTTGCCCACAATCAGACCTCATGATTTGGTAATTGTTTATGGTTAGTGAGATCGGCTGCTACTGCGAATTTGATGCTACATAATTATCTAAAAAATGGAAAATTTCACACTAAAAACACATCTCGTGCGTCATAGTTAAAGCATAAAAGGGGAGTGTCTACATTATGAGCAATCTTTTCAAGCAGATCGAAGGCGAATGGGTGCAGTTGAGTGACAAAGAAGAGGAGCGAGTATGGAATCCGACGAACGATTCCACTTCACAGTCACTCCGGGCTTATCTCAGAAAAATGCTGCAAGCAAAATAATCCCAGTTCAAGTTTGTAGCATTCCTCATTCAAATTATTGTAAACAAAGGGCTTGTTGCCATACCGTCGCCAATCAGTACATGATGGTCTGTAGCCAGAATGAACTTACATACTCCCTATTTAGGACAAAAAACACATGACAAACACTATGCCGCCGTTAAACTCTAAATGAAGCCAAATAATACTACGTAGCGTTCAGTAGTTTTGAAATAAGTTTTCGCTAATTAGCGTCGGGGCACAATTGTCCAGCCTGATAAGGTCCTGGCCTCATTGTTCCGTCGGATTCGTAACAACCGTATTTATTCATTGCAGGATCCAGCGGATCTTCGCGAGGTGCGGGGTTTTCATCTGCTGCTGGCTTGGACTTATCTGCAGGAACGGGGCAATTGGCACCATTTTGGTACGGCCCTGGTGTTATGGTACCGTCGGGATTTTTACAACCGTACTGTTTTGAGGCATCTCCGCTTTTTGTAGCCGTCGAAGAAGTAGGGCAATTGGCACCATTTTGGTACGGCCCTGGTGTTATGGTACCGTCGGGATTTTTACAACCGTACTGTTTTACTGACGCCGTAGTAATAGTAACCCCGACAGAACCGCGGGTATGGGCAGTGGTACAGACTGTTGTTTCACCTGCTGTGTCAGATTTTACGAGCTCCTCCGCAGTCGCCGGGCCAGCAATACCGTCTGCTTCCAGCCCCTTGTTGGTCTGGAAATCTTTAATTGCATAATAAGTTGGTGATGAGCTACGAGGACTATCAATTACTCCATCGGCCGCTCCACCCAAACAATTCACTTTTTTGAGTATTTCTTGAACTCTTTGAGTAATGGGGTGAGGAGGTAAGCCGACTGTACTTTCAGCACCAACCCTATGGTTTTGCACATCTTGGGCTAATGTCGATGCAATTGGCGCCTCTGTTGGCTCGTCTGCTGGCTGTACTTCTACTGGCGAAGGGCTTGGTTCAGTATTAGGGAGATTTCCAGAAGATGAGGTCGGTGGAGAATCGAAAGAATTATCTTGTTCTGTACCACCAGCTCCGGAGCTACATGCTGCGGTTAGGGCTAGTCCCGATAGTAGAACGCCTGTACGCACCGCCAAAGGATGGGCTCTAAAAATCCCTAATTTCATTTCCGATGGTGCGCTTCCTGCAATTTGCATGTCGACTCCTTTTTGAACTCAATATGTATATGTATTGAAACTCATTGTAGAAGCCGTGTCAAGATTATTTATCAGTCTAAAGCCGTGCCAGCGCGCATTTGTCGCGCTCGATCTACATCATACTCCCCAGTACGAGGTTCAAAACGATGGTCAAAACTATCGAAATGATGATACTAGACTATTAGGAAGAATTTGACCATGACTTTACCGGATTGGTTGTTTTTTATAAGTATTACCATACGTTCACAAGGCAGTCTTTTCCGTAAAAAACCTACCTATCAGAGCGTTTTACGTTTGCTATGGATCGGAGCAGTCGCGGGTGTATTTTTACTTCGACTTCGCTTCCGGCAGAAAGTTCCATCACTTCGCCGTCGAGCTGAAGAGGGGAGGGAGTAAGGAGCGTAAACGTAAATGTATCGGCACGTCTTTTGGCGCCAAGTTCACGTACGATACCCCGGGCTAGCCGGTACAGCAGCTTTATTTTTCGGTTATGCGGGAACGTCGTGATCTCGAACAAGCCATCACGCGGATTTGCGTCTTCTGCTATGGTCAGTACTTTTGCCATTTCCGGTATGATACTACAGATAAGACTGTCTATTTTGCGTGTCTTGCCTCCTATAGTAATACGCACCGGACGGAGACCCCAAAATGTCCTGATAATTATCCATGCCTCTTTTATGGAGTTCAGCGTGTGCTTATTGAGTTCAACTGCGACGGTCGGCGTCAGACCCAAACCTATGTACGAATGGGCGAAACGGCTGGATTTGTCTCCGTGGGAGTCTTTGGTTGATACGTGCAGAATATCCAGCGAAACCACCGATTCGGTCCGAATAAGATCGATGAGAGGCTCGCCATGCATAGTTCGGGCGTGATCATTTGCATTGCCGGCTGGCAGCACTGCACAGATCGGTCGCGCTCCTTGCTCCTGGGCCTGTAGCGCACCGTTTACAACTTCATGATACCCGCCGTCACCACTCGCAGAGATTATGAGCGGCGATTTGTTGGAGCGGGCGAAGTCGTATGCCAGCTCCACGGCATGACCGGCGCGTTCTGTCGGTAAAAGTGTGCAGTCGATAGTCTTAAATGCTTTACGCAACTGAGACTGCAACCTCTTGGCTTCTTGAACGGCATCTCCGGTGCTATTGGGATTGTAGATAATGGCTATGGTATTGAATGCAGACATATACTTCAGTATAGCGCTAACGGCGGACATTACTGATAGTATGTAAACTATGAACACTTTATATATAAGCAGAATTGCATGGATAATCGGTCTGTTGTTGCTGTCACTGGTAATTTTAATAGTACTTGAGCTGGTTTACATAAAATATAACGGCGTAGCAGTACCGGCGCCAACTATAGCGCGGGAGCCCCGGACATTTGGTTCAGGCGATCCGTTGACGTACGTCGTGCTCGGCGACAGCACGACGGTGGCGCAGGGAGGGGACTACGACAAAGGGATAGCCATTGAAAGCGCCCGTCACCTGGGAAAGCGTAATCTCGTCACGATGCATAACTTTGGCGTTTCCGGCGCGAGAACGGCCGATGTTCTTGAAGAACAGGTACCAAAAGCATTAAATCTCAAAGCGGATATTGTACTGGTTTCTGTTACGGCCAACGACGTCACTCATCTGAGTGGTATTACTGCAGTCAGACGGGACTTGTCTGCTGTTATAGATCAGCTTCGAAGCGACAATTCCGATGTCAAGATTGTCGTGACAGGTTCACCGCAGCTCGGTTCGGTCGCCCGATTTCCGGAACCCATCAAAACTGCCGCCCGTTACCGCACCGCCCAGATAAACCGGATGGTAGCTGACCTCGCCCGTGAGAAACAAGTAACTATAGCGCCTGTCGCGGAAAGAACAGGGCAGGCGTTCATGGACGATCCGAGCTTATTCGCAGCCGATAAGTTTCACCCGAATAACCGTGGTTACCGTCTTTGGACTGCGGTTATTACCGACACTTTTGATACGATTTTACGATAATAACTCCTGATATGGAATTCCTTGCGAGGTGGTGTAAATTATTTTACTGCTGGGCGGCTCTAATAATAGTTAAATGTAATAACTAAATTAAGTAAGGAGATATAACAATGCTTTTGACTATTGCAGCCGTACTGGCAATCCTGTGGCTTTTGGGCCTTTTGGCAAACGTTGGTTCGATCATCAACATTTTGTTGGTTATCGCATTGGTAGTGCTTGTCTACAACTTCGTAGCTGGCCGCAACCATTCCCGCATCTAGCTAGTTCAGCATACATCTACGAAGGTGTATAATGCTTATACTAACTTATAGATGGAGATACTATGCAACCCGAAGAACGTGAAGTACAAGAAACCACAGTTCGCGAAGGGAACGCCACCCAGACTACTCAGCAGATCCGCGACCCGAACGCCACAGAAGATCACAAAAGAAATGTGGCCGAGCGTATCGTTTGGTTTATCGCAGGAGTCCTGCTGTCTCTTCTGGCTCTACGATTCCTATTCGCGCTTCTTGGAGCTAATCCCGATAACGGATTCGCCAGCCTAATCTATTCAGTAACGTATCCATTCGTAGCACCATTCTTCGGATTGTTCAGCTATGATTTTTCGGCCGAAACAGCCCGATTCGAAACGTATACACTGGTAGCCATGGTTGTTTATAGCCTGGTAGCATTGGGAATCTCAAAGCTCGTAAACATTACGCGCCGATAGTTCCCGAAGTTTATCACATTAAAAGTCCTGCAACCTTGACGGCCGCGGGACTTTTAATTTCTTGTTTTATAGCAACGAAATGCTCAAAAAACCTCCGCATATGTGAGCGGAGGTTTTTTGTTTCGACCGTATGTAAAAACTATTTAGCGAAGGAGGTAGCGATCGTCGTTGTAGTTCGAATTCTGGACAGATTTCTTAAATTCCAACTTCTTTTCCATGCGTGAAATAAAGTTTCGGCGACGAGCTTTTTGCTCTTCACTATCGGTATCGTGGTTATCTAAAAATGCCTTGGACATATTTGTTAGCTCCCTTTAACTTTCTATACATCATTCTGAAGCATAAGCTCGGGCTACGCTGTGAATTTTTTAGCATTACCGTACTTTTTTAAGATTACACTGTGGTCCTGAAAAGTACGGCCTGTTTCATATAACATAAAAAACTCCCCGAACGAGCCGGGGAGGTTAAGGTGATTGAAGAGGTTATCAGCGGCCGGTATCTTCACGGGTCTGGTCGGCGTGGAGGCAAGGCATCGCGCTAAACAAATGAGCTTCCATGGCTTGCGGCCGGTAGCCGCGGCGTGATACTCGTGGTTCTGGTTGTGTGATCATAATTACTCCTTATAAGTCTCTTCGTCTTTCGCTGGGTTTACCAGGTTACCCTTATAGTACTGCCCTAAGCTGAAGCGTGATATTAAAATTCTCACGCTTGGAGTATTTTATGAATTATTTGTCCGTAATCTCGTCGACAACAGATCGAAATAAGCAAATTAGTGTATATAAAAAGTATTATCTGTCAGTCGTACCCGATAAATTTTTGTATCTTCTGACAGCGGCTCTTCTATAATTCCGTCGCAGGCGTCATCTACGCCGTCATTATCTTCGTCCTGGTCGGAATTTGGAGCAACAACGCATGAATCTTCTGAATTCGGGAGCCCATCTCCGTCTATATCGTCTTCGGTAGCTGCCACATATACGACATGGTATAGATCCAGCACGGCTCCGGTTAGATTAGGCCCGATAATCCGAAGGGTGTGAAACCCAGGTTCAATTCCAGCCGGAAGCGGCAGGGTGATATCGATAGATCCGTCTTCATCGGAAACGACAGACCCTAAAGTTATGGGGCTGGAATGCAGCTCTACCGCATAATTCGTGTTTTTACGGAGCAGGATTTTTGATGGGTCCGTTTTGAAATATACGGTCTTTCCGGACACGACAACGGTATCGGTCAAATTTGGATAATGCGCTCTTACTTTCTGCTGTCTGCCGGTTTTAACCAGCGTGCCAAGCGGATCGATGTCGGGGAGGGGAGGCGGACCTACGGTAGTATTCGGTGGCGGCATCGGCAAAGATAGGCCGCTGGTTTGCGACAGGATTTTCTTCTTGAGCAACTGATGGCCCAATACGTTCGGGTGGTAACTTTCTTCGGCTATAAATTTAAGATTGAACTTGCGCTGGTTCCTCCCGGCAGTTAATCCATTAATAGCCACTTGGTGACTATTTGTCTCACACATGCGGTGACCGACTAATGCGGTGCTGACATCAGTATAGTAAACACCTGCTTTTTGGGCGGCACGTTCCATGACCAGGTTTAAGTAATTAATAATATTATTTGATAATTCAATTTCACGCTCGCTCAAATGGACGTTAATGGCGCAGCTTCCGCCGGTTACGGCTACTTGCGGATATCCGACAGCATAGACTCGTTTCCCGGGTTTTTTGACCGATTTATAAGCACCAACTAACTTTTCAAAAGTATTCTGGATATGCGTATAGACGTCTTTTTGATCTTCGTAGGTCGAAAAGCACTCCAGCGACTTGCTGAACGGGGAAACGCAGGCCTTAACGATATCGCCAAAGCCAATGTCATTACCGCCAATGCCTATGGTTACGGCCTGTGGTTTGTGTTTGGTTATAAATTCGGTTTGTGCGAGGTAACCGGGGGAGAAGTTGGCGAGGATGTTGTCGGCCTCGGAATAACCTCTGTCCGTTTTGGTTATACCGTCTTTTACTTGGCCTCTATAATTATCAGACGTATTTACAACATCGCCAGTAACCGCGCCCGAACAAGCCACCGATTGGCCACTGTCGAACAGGCTAGCGCTCGTCAGTTTAGGGTAGGACAACACCGACAGGTGGCAAGAGTTATTGCTCGTATCAGTACCCTCTATATAGTTAAATGCCCCTTGACCAGACGAGAACGAATCGCCCATACCCAGATATCCTATTCCGTCTCCAACTTCACCGGGAGCCGTCATTATGTAGTCGGCTACTTTGTAGTTCGTCGAACTGAGAAAATCGTACATAACTTTTATACTTACCTGCGTGTCATTGATGAACCTTGGCTGATGTATGGTTCTGAGACCGCTGAATTCTTTTGCAAAGTCAGGCCAATAGTCTCTAGAATCGCACGGAAGAGCTGATCCTTTTATTGGAAATGTTGCGGGATTACAGCTTGCGAGGTCGTAGATAGTAAATATTGATTGGTCATGCGGCTTAACGACGGCGAAGCGTCCATCATTGCTTATAGTAACCTGAGCTCCTTTACTGCTGTAATCGGTTGGGGAATTTAAAGATGGCGCAAAAGGTGTCAT
>JBGTMN010000056.1:0-5415 GCA_041743525.1 Saccharimonadales bacterium (SeqCode)
GTTAGTCTCTGTACTATATCTGCGGTACTATACATAGATGGTAAACATTGACGAAAACTGGCTCACGGAGCTTGGAGTAATAGCCTCCAGCGAAGAAGAAACCGAAGCTTTACTGGACATCATCGAAGAAGAGCTCGAAATCAGAGTCGGCACGAAAGTTATCAATAGTATGAGTAAAACCCAACTAAAAGAATTCGAACAGCTTGAAGACGACAAGCGCGAGAGCTTTATCGACAAGGTCTTCCCTGATTATGACGAAGTGGTCGTCCAGGAATACAACTTCATCGGCTACCAGATTACTAAGTCAAAAGACAAAATAGCGCTTATTAAGAGCTGGGCCGCGTAATCTGATTCAGCTGAGATTTCCTCAGTCGAACATAAAAAAGTGGAATTTATCGAGGGCGGTCTATATGGCAAAATTGCCGAAAAGCCTGCAGGGGAAAACGGATTTGGCTGGGACAAAATCTTTATACCTGCTGACGACTAAATAACTTACGCCAGTATCAAACCGTTTGCTAAGCTTAAGAAGTTTCTAGACAGCAAATAGTAGTAGCGAACTTGGTCGCATAGCTTACAATACGGATATGCATATCGCAATCATCGGCTCCAGTGGGTATATCGGACATAATCTGATCGAACGATTACTCGCCGAAACAAGCCATACCATTGTCGCACTTTCACCTCACGCGGAGTCGATGCAGATTGAACATGATCGCCTAAAGAAACACAATGTCGATGTCTTTGATACAGAAAATCTGCGAGCCCTTATAAAAGACTGTGACACAGCTTATTATCTGATACATATGATGTCCCAGAAAAAAAGGGAGTTTACCGAAGCCGAATCAGCTGCAGCCAAGAGCTTTTGTCATGCCGCAGAAACAACCCGTATCCAGAGAGTTATCTATCTGGGTGGTCTTGGGAACGATAACGACAATTTATCCGCACATCTTGCCAGCCGACATAAGACAGGCGCCATACTCGCAGAAAACCTTCCTCAAGTTATAGAGTTCAGGGCTTCGATGGTAATCGGTCACGGCAGTATTTCTTATGATATCGTCACGAACCTCGTACATAAGCTACCGATTCTTACTCTGCCGAAATGGGCAAAAACGCTGACTCAGCCCATAGGATTAAACGACGCTTTGTCTTACCTGATCGCAGCCTTGGAGCTAAGTTCGAAAGACCACCTCATAATAGAGATCGGTGGTCCAGAACAACTGTCATACGGGGACCTGATGAAACGCTATGCGGCTTGGAGACATAAGAAGATGCTCATTATGAAATTACATTTGATACCAATCGGTGTAGCAGCGTGGTGGTTGAATATTTTTACGCCGAAATCTCATGCAAAGGTAGGCAGGATAATGGTCGAATCACTGTCCAATCCTATGATTGTTACGAATAATACATCCGCCGTTCTCTTCCCTGATATTCACCCAAGTAAACTCGAAGACGTTTTCGTATAATTATAAATAAACACCGCAGCGGCGGGCAGCCAACAAGGCCAGCGAACGAGTCGTGCGGATAAGTTCGGAGATATCGACCTGTTCTCGGGGGCCGTGGGCAAGGCGGACATCGCCAGGCCCGTAGTGCAACGTGGGAATACCGCCCATACCGGCGTAAAGACGCAGATCGCTTCCATACGGAGCGGCACCTAAAGATATAGTGCGGTTTTCAACGACCGCAATCGCATCGGTCATCTCATGGACGAGCGGATGAGCGACGTCGATGCGTCCGCTGGCAAATTGACCTCCAGGCCATGTTATTGCAACCGGATGATCTTTGAGCCAAGGGTCTTTATCGCAGGCAGTAGTAATAACTTGTTCGAGCGCAGCCCTCGCGGCAGTTGGATCTTCGTCAAGCTGGACCCCCAGCCGTCCTTCGGCAATGAGGAGATCTGGAACGCTACTGGCCCAGTCTCCGGTGCGAACAATGCCAACCGATATTGGGTACGGCAAGCCATTACCCCTGTAGAGCGGGTCGGGGCGCTGGTTACGTTCACGTTCCAGCTCCGTTATGGCAGCATAAACCGGCAAAAATGCGTCGAATGCACTTTTGCCTGCCAATCGAGAGCTGCCGTGCGTGGCAAGCCCGTGAACGCGTAGCTTAAAAGTGAGCGCTCCGGCGTTTGCGACTACAACCTTACCACTTGTGGGCTCGGATATGACCGCAACCTCGCCACGGTGACCGCGCAGCATTGTCGCAAATGCACCAAGACCCCCGTCTTCCTCGCTAACAACCGTATGCACCGCGAAAGGTTTTTTGAGTTTAACCCCAGAGCCGACCAAAGCGCGCGCAACCGCTAGGTTGGCAGCGACACCTGCCTTCATATCACATGCGCCGCGGCCGTGAACCGCGTTATTTTTTATTGCTCCGCTCCATGGATTTCGGTCTTCCCAATTTAGGAGATCGCCGGTCGGTACCACATCTATATGACCTTGAAGTATGAGAGCGGGAAGTTCGCCAGATCCTAGCACACCCACAGCGCCATACCCGTCCGACCGCGGCGCCTCGGTTCCAGGAAAATCCGGATGAGCTGCCAGCTGTTTGAGGTCGAGTTTCCAGTGGTCAACATCAAAACCGATTTCGGTTAAACGCTGCGCATGCCACAATTGAATGTCGGATTCCTCATCAGTACCGGTGACGCTTGGAATTTGGATCATCTTTACCAGCGTCTCCACCAACATATCCTCATCTATTGAGTCCAAGACTTTTGCCTCAGCGCGCGTAAGATGATCTGTCGCAGTACTGCTGGTAGTCGGAGTGCTATGAGTGTTCATGCTTTAATACTCGAAGAATATCAGATATTTGAAAAAAGTTACATGGTCTTGATCATAATTTTATTTTCGAAACAATCCAGGCCGTTTTAATGCAGATAAATTAGTGCTTTATCAAACCCGCTTCAAGCATGCAAGCTATTTAAGTCACGAACTGCTACTATGAGCCTATGGACATTTCTCTTACCGAACGACGACAAATAGAAAACGAGATGATATTTCGACGTGACAATGAGCTGGTCGGTGATAACTTAGCCGAGTTAGACGCGAATTACATCGAAGACGGCAATCCTGAACTTATGAACACAGAAGACATGATATTACATTTCAAATGTGAATGTTCCGATGAAGATTGCGATGCACGCATACCTATCCAGCTGAGCGTGTACCAAAAAATCCATGAAAACCGCGACGCATTTGTCATTAAATTCAAGCATCAAGTCCAAGCTATCGAAAAAGTTATACTCACAGAAGATACTTATAGCGTAGTCGAGAAAAACAATACTGTTTCCGAACCGGGCGACATATTAAACAAAACTTCTATTAATAATAGCTAGGTTCTTGAAATTACATCGCCATTTGTCGAATTATAATCACTTAAAACTCGAGTTCTGCCATATCATGAGTTTATCAAGATTATTGCGCTATGACATATGGAATATTCGCGCAGTATAAATACTCACTTTTGATCAATATTGAATCAGATTATACTGAGTTGATGCCGAAAGACAGCGAAGAAGTAAAAAGGATCTTTAAGTCCCTACCGGGGCAGTATTTGTTATTGGATGTAGATGCGCCAACCTTTACTATCATTGACGCCAGTACGGCTTATCTTGAATCCACCAAGACGACATTAGATAGACTCTTAGGAAAAGGTATGTTCGAAGTCTTTCCCGACAACCCGAACGACCCGCATGCCAACGGAGTCGCCAACCTCTCGGCTTCATTAAAATACGTTTTAAAATATAAAAAGCCGCACAAAATGGACATTCAGAAGTATGATATTCCTTTGTCGGGAGGACGGTTCGAAGAACGTTTTTGGAGTCCGCTTAATACGCCCGTACTAGATAAACAAAATCAGGTATCGCACATCATACACGCCGCACTAGACGTTACGAAAAATATCCAGCTCGAACGACAGGAAAAACAATCCCGAAGAACGATTGCTATCCAAGACAAACTATTGGCAGGTGCTAACGAAGAAGTTCAGTCGGCGAAGTTATTGCAAGCAATCAGCAACAATGCGACGCTCGGCTTGTTTTTAATGAACGATCAACAAAAATGCGTATTCATGAACCCTGCCGCCGAAGCAATCACTGGTTTCTCGATCTCTGAAATCAAGGAACGTAACTGTCCGTTACACGATATAATCCATCATACCAAACCAGATGGTAGCCCGTTTCCTATAGATGAATGCCCTATAGACAGTGCCTTGCCCCAGCAAAATCACACTCAAGGCGAAGACAAATTCGTCAAAAAAGACGGCACATTTTATTCCGTAGCTTTTACTGCAAGCCCGATCAGTGAAAATGGCCGGCCAGTCGGAACAGTCATAGAACTCAGAGATACCTCAGAAGACAAAAAAGCCGAAGAAGAGCTCCGCGAAAGCGAAACGAGGTTCCGTAGCCTGGCCGATACTACACCCATGTATCTCGCGATGGCCGACGAAACCGGAAGTGCCGTCTACTTCAATAAGCCTTGGCTGGAATATACCGGTAAAAAACTTGAGGATATGGTGGGACTCGGCTGGATTTCGACACTTCATCCGAAGGACGCGCCGAAATTCGAAGCAGACTTCAAACATGCATTCTCGGAGAAAATCCCGATAAACAAACAGTATAGATTCCGTCGTGCGGACGGCGAATACCGATGGATGTTAGCAGTCGGCGCACCACGTCTTACGAGTAATGGACGCTTTATCGGCTACTATGGAACCTATACGGATTTTCATGATCTCAAAATAGCGCAACTTGAAATACAGGAAAATGAAGCACGTTTCAGGACGCTTGCTAATAACATCACCCAACTCGTATGGACAACAGACAAAACCGGAAATGCAAAATGGTACAACCAACGCTGGTACGATTATACCGGTAAAACTTTCGAAGAAACTCAGGATCTCGGCTGGGAAGTTATACATCACCCAAAACACCGGAAGCGGGTCATTGAGGGATTTTTGCACTGTCTGCAAACCGGTGAGACATGGGAAGATACTTTCCCTTTGCGCGGCAAAAATGGGAAGTACCGGTGGTTTTTGTCCCGGGCTATTCCAATCCGTGACAAAACCGGAACTATTACTCATTGGTTTGGCACTAGTACCGACGTTGACGATCTGAGGCGTACGACAAAGCGTACCCATGAACTAGAGCAGATTGCCGCTGCCCTTCGCAAACAACGCGAGCAGCTCGTAGCTCTTAATCAGTCTAAAGATGAGTTTATTTCGCTGGCTTCCCACCAACTACGCACACCAGCAACTGGTGTTAAACAATACCTCGGAATGGTGCTGGAAGGCTATGCCGGCGATATTACCGACGTACAGGAACAGTTTTTGCAAACAGCTTACGAAAGCAATGAGCGTCAGCTTAAAATCGTCAATGACCTGCTCAGAGTAGCCCGCGTCGATTCGGGAAAGATAAAA
>JBGTMN010000057.1:0-4454 GCA_041743525.1 Saccharimonadales bacterium (SeqCode)
GGCACCACCAATACGGCTGCAAAGCCAAAAGCTAGCGCCGAACTTATTCGTTTTATAATCATTAAACCCTCCTTATTAGGTAGGGCTTAGTATACCCTTATGGCTATCCTGCGCAAGGTTTGACATAAGCGCAATTATCATAATCCACAAGAGAAACAGATATGAAGCGGCGTAAAGTGCTATTAAAATTACTGCACTTTACAACCGTAACGTTCATACTTCAACTATCTAAACGAGTTCTAACTGTAACATCAATCTACGCTGTTACGTTCATACAGAACGTACGAATTGCGCCGTTTCCAAGTACGGAGTTCACGCTTGAACCAGGCGCGGATGGCCGGTGTCTGCGAACCGAGGGTCAGGCCGAACATGAAGGTCATGGTCGTCAGCGCCCAGAAGATCATGACGGGGTTCTGGAAATCGGTCATGAACGATCCGATGAACGCGGCGAGCGTGGCGACTCCAATGAAGATATGCGGCATAAATACCTGCAACGGTGTATCGTTGGCCTGCGCGCCATTACCTTTTGGCGTTACTTTGAACTTGAGCTGCTGGCCGCGGATAACGCCGACCAGTGCCAGGAAGTATATCGGCCAGACGGCTACCGCCAGGAGTTTGCCGGTTATCAGCAGGCCTTTTTCGTGCTTGGGGCGGACATTGAACCGCTGCAACCACAGCGCTACCAGGAACTGCCAGATAATCAGCGGAACATACAGCAAGAGCATGCCGGTTATTTCCATGGAAGATGCCGACACACCGAATACGAAGTACGCGGTTATGAGCAGGACACCCATCATCATGGCCAGTCCGCCAAAGTAATGCTGCATCATCATCAGGTAATATGCCTTGTGCTGGCGAACCATACGGGTCAGCAGTTTCGGACTGTGTGAAAACAGGATATCTATACAACCGAACGCCCACCGCATCTGCTGATTAAAGTAAGCAATCCAGGTACTTGGACCTTCACCGATAGCTAATGCTTCGGGAACGTATACGCTCTTCCAGCGCTTGGAATGCAGGGTCATGCCGGTGAGCAGGTCTTCTGTTAAGTGGCCGCCGTAGTAATCGATACCCTTTAAGGCATCGACACGGACGATGTGGTTCGCACCAAGCATCAGCGCCATATCCTGGCCGTATAATCCCTGCAATACAGGCCCGTAAAAGGTGAACTGCTGCTGCGCTGCGCCTTTGGCGACAAAAGATTCGGATTCGTTTCCATAAATCTGCGGCGTGGTAACCCACCCGATATTCGGGTCATTGAAGTAACCTAATGTTCGCATCAAAAAGTCTTTGCGTGGAATAAAGTCAGTATCGATCTGCGCCACGATGTCGTAGACATGACCATGCGCGTCGTACCAGGCGTTGTGGTTGCCGCCTTTGGTGCGGGCAGCGAATTTACCAGTAGGCGTGTTGTAAGCCGGTATGCCTTTACGGGTAAAGTAGTACACACCGTACATGGCGCAGATTTCTTTGGCAACAGGGTCATCGCCCTCGTCAAGTAACCAGGTGTCGTGTTCGTAGTCTACCTGTCGAAGCGATGGAAGTATTTTGTGCAGCAGGTCGTGGGATTCCGTGCCGGGTACAAAAGTCGTGATAAACGCTACCTTGCGGCCAGCAATTGGAGCTTCGCAGACAGGCTTTTTGATCTTGTCGGCGATCATCCATAGCATTATTTCGGTGGCTATCTGGAACCAGACAATGTAACTGAGCAGCGCAAAAATCAGGAGGTCGAATATGTGGAAAAATCCGCCAAAATTCTGGGGAACATGCGTATAGCTGAACCACCAGAGTCCGAATGCAAAAGTAAGCGCGATGCCAACAATTACCAGCAACGAAAATATAAATCTTTGGAAACGATTCACCACTAACCACCTTACTGGCACAAGCTGGCTACAACTATTTGACATAGTTTGTGCGAACTTAACCAACTTATTTTATAAGATTAATATTAGTGTAGCATGTTTTGTATATTTTTGCAATAGGTGCTTGTGGTTTTTTATTGTAGGACCTTATCGTAGTCGTTGAAGAGCCGTGCGTAGTGTTTGTTGTAAATTATAAATAGGGGAACTTGCACTAAACCTAATACAAGATACAAGCCAAGACAGTGTCGTTAGTTCGTATAGCAATGGTCTATGCAACTGTCGCAACCCGGTGCGGCTCACATGAACTTGACTTATTGATTTAGGATTTCGTTACGAGCAGTCACCATAACATCCCCGAGGACTTCTTTATTACGGCCGGCAGAGTCATAATAGAACTGGGTGACGGTGGTGCCACCATCCCAGGTAGAGCCTAGCCGTGTGATGTCGCCACGGGAGTTGTAAAGCGAGGAGTGGATGTCTTTGTTGGAAGACCAGAGAACCGGGCTGAAAGTTCAGCCCTGTTTTCCTGGCCATTTTCTAAATAGCCTGGACATGATAGGGATTTTGCTTGGCGCTTTATCTAATTCTCTTTTCGCATCTCTTACTTTTGCTTCGTCTTCGTACAACAAGCTTAACGTCGGCAGCCAGTTGACTCCGTTTTTGGTTTTACTTGTTGAATAATACAAGCTTTCTGCTACTTTTCGATCTGTCCCAACACTGAATATTTTCCCTGAAGGATACTCCCATAACTGGAAGGTATCTTCGGATATATCTCCATACTCAAGACCTTCTAACAATACATTTGAGTCCGTGCTTATTTCAACTGGGCAGTATTCTTGTGTACTACCTTTTTCAGTTAGTATATATACTTTTTCCATATTGCCTCCTTTAGAATCCCTGCCATGGCCGATGTCTTCCTATGCCTCCCCCTGGTTTTGTTTGACCAGTTGACGAGTCAATTATTCTTCTATGGTAATGAGGCAACTTTTCAAACCATTTTTTGCCTTTTGCGTTACCTATAGGTGCTATCCTCAGATTCTTGTTAATTACTATTTCACCTCCTTTTATTCTTATGTTTCGGATGTTAGTGGTGGCTTTTTTTATCGAATTTCTACTCGATTGTACTGCTTTACCGCAAGCCCTTTGCAAATTTAGAGCATGAAGTTTGAACGCCCTTAACTACGACACCTCCCCACAGTCCATTTAAATCATATTCATTCACCGGATCAATCGGATAGGTATAGGCATTATTCGTACCACCCTCCACCGGATCCACACTCGTAAATCTTCCCATAACTGGGATGTAGACTCTGGCGCCCATTTGAATTGCTTGGAGTACTTGGGTTCTTTCCGTGAATTTCTGGTGTTGTCCTACGTAGCCAAAGGCTGCCTGGCCACCAGAGTTGTTCGGAACGGCGGTGTTGATTGCTTTGCCGAAGGGGTAGTAAGTTGTCATGTATATCTGGTTACAATTCGACCAGGTATATGGGAGGCTGCACTAGACCTTAAACCTCTGTTTGAGCGGGTAATCATTATCATGGAATTCATTTATATAAAATTCTATCGCATACATTAACTGCAAATCATCTAGCAGCACTGCCCGGTAAATTGAAAAAATTATATTCAAGTCTTACTTTAGTAATGATGCCGTCAATAGGTATAGTAATGTAACCCACTGTTTTACCAAACATTCCCTGGTGTGGCACAAATTCTATTTCTCGCGCTAATATTTTTTGTATAGAGGATAGAATTTCATCACTGCGTTGTGCGAGCGTATATCCCTTTCTAACCTCATCTGGATATAACTCTGGTGGTAACATATCAGAACTGATGCTATATATGTAATCTCTCTCGCCCAGCTTATGAATTAACAGGTGCAAGCTAATGTCATTATTGCTCATTTCCCAATTTTCAATTGGAGGGTCAATGGACATTTCGGCTACACGAACCTCATACTCATAAGTATGAGCTATCGATTTAACTTGCTCTAGTAAACTGATATCTTTCATTCCTTAGTATTTTCCTCTGAATATGGGCACGTGAGGTCTTCCTTCCCATGAACGGGGACCAAAACTTATCCTAAACACTTTATCGCTTTTATGCGTCGACCATCCAATTCTAATGTAATTGCCCTGATTTTGCGATCCTGAGGCACGTGCACCTAATTGCTTGGATCCAAACAATGAGCCTTTACGCCCTATAACAGGAGCATTATATACAATTCTTCCAATATCGTTCCATTTTTTTCCAATTTGTTTTTTTGTTGTAACCGCTTTATTTTTTGTATATCTTACTGAGCTAGCGCACGCCTTTGCAAATTTAGAGCATGAAGTTTGAACTCCCTTAACTACGTAACCTCCCCACAGTCCATTTAAATCATGTTCATTCACCGGATCATTAGGATAGGTGTAGGCATTGTTCGTGCCGCCCTCTACCGGATCGACACTTGCAAACCGTCCCATAACTGGGATATAAACCCTGGCTCCCATTTGGATCGCCTGCAATACCTGGGTACTTTCAGTGAACTTCTGGTGTTGACCAACCCAGCCGAAGGCTGCCTGGCCGCCGGAGTTGTTGGGAACTGCGGTGGTG
>JBGTMN010000058.1:0-4794 GCA_041743525.1 Saccharimonadales bacterium (SeqCode)
ATATTATAGTTTCCGGTTTAGAAAGAAAAAACGACGACAAGCACGTTAACGCATTTCATCACACTAATTCGATGATAGAAAGATCCCTCTTATGTTTTATGATATAAAAAAGCCATTATTCGTCCTCGCACATCCCGACGACGAAATATTATATTCGCATGCTTTGCAGCAGTTTCCTGAGGCCAGCGTGCTCATAGCGACCGACGGAACAGCCGGAACCGACAACCGCCCTGGCTATCACAATCCTGACTTCATAGCTCAGGGCGGCAGGCGTCATGAGGCATTACGCGCGCTCGGTTCGATTGGAATTACAGACCCAAAAAAACTGCACCACGGTGAACTGACCGATGGCAACCTCGACCATGAATTCGCAACACTGGCAGGCAAGATAGTTGCGCTAGCCTTAGATCCTGAAACCAGATACGATGCCATAATATCGTTCGACGATACCGATTTCCAATCGCCGGAAGACGATCTTCATGAACATAGTGATCACATAGCTACCTACCGCGCCGCCCGCCTGGCTGGCATGGCTCTGCGTATGCATTCAAAATACACAAACCTACCTCATCTCGTACGGACGGTTGAACCAGCCGACTTGCAGGTCGTAACAATCACGGGGGATAGTGATTTCAAGAAAAGCTTGCTTCTGCATCATCAATCTCAATTTCCTGCGGTCCACGAAGCGGCGTTAAAACCCTTCGAAAGATATGCGAGAGGTTGGGACAGCGAGCACTATCGGATTGCCGCATAGTCCAAAGACACAAAATCCTTTTTCATGACGAATTGTAATAAAAGCCTGCTCAGTCGCAACGCAATGCCATCGTTTGAGCCCTGAGCTGTACTACTAAAAGCTTGTATTTCTGGCCGGTTTTCATTGTGCAACTGACACAAGCGTTCGAGCGACTCAAATAAATGATAGATTCCGAATTTTTTGACATGCGCTACGAGTATTTCATGAGGGTTTTCATACCCCATGCATTCGAGTAGTACTAAAACTTTTTCCGTTATCTCCGGGCTTATTTGTATCCGGTCGTTCTTTTCGAATACGTCTTTGTCACGGACAGAGAAGGCTTTTTCCAGATCACTGATGGCCTGCGTCAATCTGACTTCTAATTGTTCCTGAGGCGCCTTAACCTGACCATCGGCGAGCCCAATCTCGATGGAAGAAATTTGCTCTGAAAGATCAAGTATAGCCGGCTGGCGCTCCAGTTCTACATCGTCTGTATCGAGAAAACTTTGCGTTCCCGTCTCAGTAGGTTCAAAACTAGAAGCATCGACTTGCGATTCTGAAATATTATTTTCGCGGTATAAAGTCGACAGCGCTTGAAGTAAATCATCTTCAGCCAATGCTTCCGCCGAATCTTCCTCGGTACTTACTGGCTGCTCCATCAAACTGACCAGCGAGTTGAACGTTTCTATCGTTCTGGATTCATATGACATCTCTGTATCATCATCAACAATCGGGGCTTGATCGGTGGCTTCAGCGGTTATTGCTTTTTCCAGCCGAACCTCATCGGATACTATGCCCGTTCCAAGCGTTACATCGTCCAAACTCATTACCTCGGTCGCAATAGCGCCATCGAATAAGCCAGGACTAGTGCCTGCGTCATCGAACGAAATTTTATCGTCTGGGCTCTTTATAACATCTTCGGAATCCGTTATAGTTTCGACGTCTTGAGCTATGCTGATATAAAGTTCCTCGACCACATCGGCAGACATCAGTTCGTCATAATATGCCGCTACGGTCTTATCTACAATTGCCGGCTCACCATATACCGTTTCGGTTGCTTCCGGGCCTACGACACTTTCTACCGCAATTTGCTGCCACAATTCTATATCCTCAACAGCTCCAGTCGTTTCCTGGCGCTCATACACAACTGGCTCAGATTCTTTGACGGATATGTCATGTTCTACTTTATATTTTTCGGATGTTAGGAATACTTGTTCTACGTGCGCCGCGGCCATGTTAGTCGAAATTATAGATTCGGAGGCAGGTTCGGCGTCATGAGTACTGGCTTCACGAACTGAGCGATTTTGATTTTCGATACTTTCTGCTTGAAGCTGTAGAGCTACTGAAAGGGTAGATTCTGGTACTATTCTTTGTTGTGGCGCAGGTTCTCTGAAGGCTTCGGTAAATTTAGGATCACTTGCAGGTTTTAGGATTTTTTTTACGTTTTTATCTAACACAATCTCGCGGCTCGCAACAAAATCCGCTTTATGAGCACTATCATTATGCTTAGTTGCCTCAGATTCCGCAGAGTCTTTTACCTGCGTCACTTTTGCAGTTGTAAAAATTTCTGATTTTTCGGTCGTAGAGGAATGCGTTGCGGTCGGCTTTGTCTTTTTTATAAAATCGGATTTATTGGCTGAGGCCAAAGTCTGATTATTTTTTTTTAGAATCGACCGTTTGTAGGTCGGCAGCAGAATGGGCAGTCTCAACAATTTTGGCTTTCATGGGCTTTCCCGCTTCATCATGTACCGCCGCTGGTCCGAGCGCGATTGTTACCGCTCTCTCTTCGTCTATCCCTGCTTGAATCAAAAAATCAACATTCTCCAATGCCTGTCCGAGTACTTTTTTCCCTACTTCAGTCTGCATAAAATCACCAAGTCGTTCAGGCGGTAAATCCTGCATACCAGGCATAGGACACTGAACCAAATAATTTCCGTATTTTTCCATCGACATATGCTACTATCATAACCTTTTAGGCTATGGATTCAAAATATAAAAGATATAAAGTAACCGAGCTTTGAAGTAAAGTAGACCGGCTATACCTACGTACAAAAATTGAGCGACACCCTCACCCTTGGGCAGTCAAACGTAAACGAATGAACCGAGAGAAGTTCAAATTAAGACTTTGTAGCTTTCCTCATAAAATAACTAAGCCAGCCGCCTTTATCCTGCTTTTGTTCTTTTTTCTTTTTCTTCTTCTTGCTCTCGCCAGTAATGGGATCGATGTCATCATCGTCGTGTTCATGGTTATCGTGCCCATGGCCATCATCCGGACCGTGAGAAGCTTCTATTCCAGCGTTGAATACTGAGCCTAGAATTGAATCCTGAGCCAACTCTGAACCATGAGGATGGCTCATGCATGCCGCCGCGAACTGTGACGCTACCTGGTTCATCAGCATTTCACTTTGCTGCACCCATTCGTTCGCGAAGAACTTACGTGATTCGTCGCGGATATCTTCGTAAGTTTTTACAATGCCGTCCTGGTTTGTAACAGTTAAAATATCTGCGAGCGCGGCTGCCGCCTGTTCTTCAACACTTACGTCTTGAAGTTCAGCTTCATATCCGGCAAAAAAATCATCATCAAAAGCACTTAAATCAAATGCTTCGTTTTGACGATTTCTTGGATATGCCTCGGGCTGCATACTACGCTTGACCTGCTATTCGGCTGATGCTGTCATTTACACTTTGCTGACCTTTGCGGTCAAATAAGATCTGCAGACCGGCTCCGTAAGCAATCCGCGCGGCATCGGTATAATGCACTCCAAAAGATTTCTCACTGTTCATAAAACCTTTCGGGAAGTATATTGCGTCATGAACACCAACCTTATCCTGGTGATAAATCATCGGTTCGCCGTAGCCCGAGAATCCGGCGGTATCGGCACTCGGAACGTATAGGTTACCCAAGCTTCCATTAGACAAGCCAGTTGCAACCGAACTGCGATCTCTGACAGCGTGCTGGACATGCGCGCCACCCTCAGTAATACTCGTTCTACCAAGAGAGACGGCTCCGGTAATGGCAAGTTTGTGCTCGTAATCCTGATCAACAGGCTTATCGTGACCACCACTTCCCTTTCCTTCGGAATGGGCCGATCCTGCCAGCATGATGGCCATCTGTGGATCGGGGAGCAATTCGCCGCCTTCACTGATGAGCGGATATGGCCGAGCCAAAGACAACACTTTGATTGACGGCAAACGATTATCGCCGTTCGTGTCATAATTCGGAGACAAAATACCCATAGCAGTTTTGTTTCCCTGACGAGCGTATACAATCGGTTCGTACACCGCAGCCTGCCACATCAACTGAAAAACTTTCGGGTTCTTAAGCAACAACGTATGAACTTCTATGTCCTTTTTAGTGCCAACGCCGGTTTCAGCTTCAATTTTAGTCACAGGCAGTCTGTTGATCACGTCAATATACGGCTCGATGCCGCTGACTACCAAGCCCGGCGTAGGCGACTCTAAACCAACATGCTCAGCGCCTTTTTTGCCTAAATCTATAATATTCTTCATATCTCTCATAGTACTGAGCATACACATGTATTGCAATTATGTTGCAATAAGAGGTACTATTGAAACATGTCTACAGACGACTTTCAGAGTTTCATAAAAATTATTACCGACAATGGTTACCGATTTACGAAAGCCCGCGAAGCTACGTTCAAGCTGCTCATAAATCCCGAACCGCAATCCATACGCGAAATCCTGGTCAAAGCAGAAGGAGCCGTAGACCGTGTAAGCGTCTACCGTAACCTCGAACTGTTCGAAAAGCTCGGGATAGTGCACCGTATATATGTCGGCTGGAAATATAAGCTCGAATTATCCGACGATTTCATTGCTCATCACCACCACCTCAGTTGTCTTAAATGCGGAAAAATAATCGACATCGAAGACGAGAAACATATAGACGATTTCATACACGACGTAGCTGCCAAATTCAATTTTGAGCCGCGGCGTCATCAATTTGAAATAGACGGATATTGTGAAGACTGCATTTCAAAATAATACAAAAACCAACATGTTCATAGCAGTCTCAAGTCAATGGTTACGATCCAGCAAAAGGC
>JBGTMN010000059.1:0-16748 GCA_041743525.1 Saccharimonadales bacterium (SeqCode)
TGCTGGGTGCCATTGGAAAGCCGCAAAGGTCCGCCGTCAGCTCGTGAAATCATCGCATCGTACAATCCGCGGGGATCGTCGCTATCAATTACCACTTCTATACCGCCCACAGCATCGACCGCGTCCCGGAACGCCGAATAGTTTATCAGCGAATAATAGTGCAGGGGAATGTCAAAGTTCGTCGTAATGACTTCACCAAGCGCCGTCATACCGTTCGCCGACGTATCCGGACCTCCAAAACTGCTGGATTTACCATTTTGATACACAGCGTTTATCTTGGCATACCGGCTGCTGCCAGGCTGCTTAACCCATAAGTCCCGCGGCACACTCATCATAAACGCCGTATTATTTACTACGTCGAGACTGACGACCATCATGGAATCAGTCAAGTCGGCCCCACCGTGCCCCGGATCATCGGATGAATTACCGGCTAACAGAATATTGACCCGGCCTTCGCTCTCACCATTCAGCTTTTCGTTCTGTAGCAGCCCAAATAAGCTGCCGTCCAGCGACTTGGAAGCGTTCATGAGAAACTTGACGCCGACATAGCCCACTATCAGTAAAGCCACAATTAAAAGGGTAATAAAAAGTTTTTTCATCATTTTCGCAAACTTTGCGGCTTTCGACTCCTCCTTGTAATGCGCGAAAGGTTCCGGCGTTTCATACGGCGACAGCCCCTCGGGATGGTAATAGGGCGATGGCAAAGTTGTACCAATCGGAGGGAAACTGCTGACAGGAGCACTGGTCTGTTCTGCGACCTCTATCGGATCAAAAGCGGGTTTTTTCTTTCTAAACATGGATTTGATATTATTATGACTGATACGAGCATGTAATGCTACTGCGACAAACAGTTTAACATCAAAATTGCACATAATTAACAGTTCGTTTTAATGCCATTACATACAAAATGTAGACTACCATCTACCGCTGAAAAAATAATGAACAAATTTAAATCATACTACCCCAAACAACATCAACAGATATTGGATTATCATAAAAATACAAAAGGACCGATAAGGTCCTTTTGTATGATCACACTGGCGCAATCTATAAGACTAGCAGGAATTAATTAGATTCTATGACTTTAATTTCGCTACGATACGATATCGCTTGTTGAATAGCGCTACCGTCACCCATGTCCACGTTCAAACCTAACGCTGACTTATCGGCCATCCACCGAACAGCCCCTGGCAGGTTTATGCGCGTCCTTCTATCTTCCTCTACTCGCGCCCCTGCATCACCGATAACGTCCGTATGAGTTTTTGATGGACTATTTAACGCTTCTGCTGTACGTAGTGCGAAGTGCTGAGCATATAATGCTACTGCGCGAATCCTAAGTTCTCCAAAATCTTTTTGATCAACATCCGATTCGAAAGTGCTCGGCATTGGCATGACACCAGGCTCTAGTGCATATAAATAACTTATGCGAGGATCGTCGACATCCTGAACTTGACCTACCGAAGTTTCAAATGTGTCTTGAGGAGGGCAGTTAGGCCTCTGGACGGTTTTGAACGTATCTTGTCTGCCTACCACACGGCCGCCCTGTCCAGTCTGAAATTCGACAAGGATAGCGGTAGGCATGGCACTGACAAATGTGCCTTTTGTTGAATGATACGTAACTTCTATCTTCGCAGGGGGGTCTTTTTCATCTTCCGGTATAACGTTCAAAGCTTTTACGACGTTTTCAACTGCCTTATCTGGGTCCATATCTGGAATAAGCTGCTCTACGGCAGATCGCACCGTACTGGCTCCGAGCGCCTCCAAGTTGTCATTGATTTTTTTCTGTCTGACTTTAGGAGGTAAGTACGGTCCTTCAAGAATTTCTTTTTCAACCTCTGGGGCTCCCGATACGAATGCCGACGCGCTGAGAACTCCGGCCTCATTACCTACAATTGGAGCAGCCGAACTGCGTAATATAGCATTCGGAAATGATTGAAGCACCTCTAATTTCGCTGAAGTAAACGCACCGGTACGGAGTGAGTCCATCTCGTAAGGTTTAACATCAGCAAAACTTTCATTTTCTTTGTTAATTTTTTCAGCTTCTGTTTTTCCGCGTTGGATTTTATCAAGCCAGTTTTCTTCCATCTGAAGCGCCTCGCCATGAGATTTTTCAACTTTCAAATGCTTGATACGTTTTATCGGACGCATTACACTGGGAGCAGATTTTACGACTGGTTGATATACTTCTAATTCGCTGAGTGCTTGACCTTGTTCGCTCGTTTCTATTACAGATTCACGATCAGAATCCTGTGTCAAAGGTTCGGGCTGCTCTACATGCTCCGTAGACGTCTGTTCTGTTATTTGTTCTGTAGATGCCATGTCATTCTCCATTTCATTGTTATGAATATCAATATCTGTAACTTTATCGCTTCTACTGCCAATCCGTGGTATTACTGGAACGGGTACATGGAATTCGCTCACGAAAGCCCCTAATTTATGTGTCACGGTTTTTCCTGCTCGTAGGGCAGCCTTGTCGAGGGCCGAGCCCTTCTCTAAAGTAACCGATGTTACTCTTTTCAATGCTGAAACGGAAGGTTCTTTATCGTCAGCTTCACGTACTACATCAGGTCTCGTCACAATATTAGGGGTATCATATACCCAATCTAAAGGATGGTCCGTAACTCTCGTCTCTTCAGATTCAACAACTCGACTACGTCTGGTAGATATACCATCATGCTGTCTCTCGACTGGAGTATGACGCTCATTTTGAACTGATGCATTAGATTCATCAGCGGCTGGGCTGCCGACCTCGACTACAAAGGCAGGCTTACCCTGTACCCGAATACTACCCGGACCAAAAAAATCAGTTAAACGGTCCTCTGTGCCTTGGCCCTGATCGACCGGATTTTCACTGCTTTGCGGATTTCCGAAACTTGATGGTTCGGTTTCAGGGAATGAAATTCCTTGTCGTCGTGTTAATCTAGGTAATCCTCGATCAGCTGATTCCATTGAGTTTTTCTCCTCACTTCCGAACTTATCTTCTTATATTATTGAAGGTTTTTTTAAGACCGAATCTCATATTGTAAACTCTATGTCTCAATATTAAACATTTGCTAGCATAGTTGTCAAATGGATTATTAATGCACATAGGTAAATTCTACAGAGTATTAATGTAAAGTTATTATTAAATAATCTCATAATTTTCTTGCAAGTTTATTTTTTATGTGGTTCTATAAAATAACTAGCATTACAAAATATACGGGGCAGAAACATTATGTTATGGCGTAGCAATCAACAAAATCATATACCGGTACACACTCAGCATGAATTAGCCGCGCCTGATAGCGCAGCGGATCTTTTTGAGAGATTTGGGCCACGATACTTTATGCCGTACGCAGCTACTTTAGTGAACGGCGGGGTATGTAACGAAGGTGAAGCAATCGCTGCAGCCAGCCAGCCAGTATCTTTACTGGAACATATGATAACTCGTAGCAATGTCGATACTTATGAAACTGGCATTTTCGGAAGAGTTGCATTAGGTTTCGACGAAAAAAATGCTCAGAGCCTGCCATGTAGCGCTGAAGAAGGCAAACCTATATGGAAGAGTGTCTCTGGTCGAAGATATGACATAGAGATAGATTCCTCCGGTATAAAGTCCATGACAAGAGGAAGAAAAATAGATGCAGTGTCTCTTGTAAACTTGGAAGAAGCTGATGGAGATCTGGCTCGGCAGCTGATGGCAGCGCGCACTCCGGAGGGACGTAGAAACCCTCATGCAACTATGAGCCGAGCGATACTCGTATTAGAAAATGACCCAACACCAGGCTTACACCCCAAAAGTCGAACCGATCCGGATAGATTCGGTCACGAAGGCGACTTCAAAGTAGTAGACCTCATAACCAGCAATGATCCGACAGATTTAGTCATGTATGGCCAAAATATTAAACTGGCGGTAGTTGGCAATAGTGTCGTCGCCGAAGCTTTGCCAGGAAAACTTCTTAATGACGCCGGTCCAGATATGGAAGCAAAACTCCTAAGCCAAATGAGGGGTAATAGGAATTCACTTAATAAAGTTATTGATGCTTTTATATACGAGTACGGCTTGGAGTACAGCAGCATTGTTTCAAAAGGTAATGAAAATGGCCAAAGTGTTATGGAATATCCAGATTTGGACAAGAACGAGCAAGTAGCACTTACCAAGCTTAAGACAATTTTTTTGCAGCAAACTAAATATCTAAATTCAGAGGAAAAAGGTAACGTATACCATTCCTTCAAGCCTTTAATAAGAGCATTTTATAAATCTTTACAGAACGCAAAAACCTTAAGAGACGCAGTTGCCGTAGATCAAGATAATGTAGCTAAACGCAAAAAATCTAAAGATGAAATCAGTACAGGGAAACAGATTAGATCCGAAGCTATATCATCTGCCGAAAGAGCACAAAACCGTATTCGCCGTGAAGTCATCGAAGGCTTGGCGGCATTTGATGAATACGTATCAGATGTTATATGCGCTGCTAAAGTAAAAAGTCAGTCTCAGGGTAAATTAGATTTCGACCCACTCAGGTACACCGGTGAATCCATGGATGAGGCCGACTGGGAGATTCTAGAAAATATGCGATTATCTAAACGTGCAGAGTCTCGAAGAGTTGCAGATCTTTATAGCGACGTTCCGCATGACACCGAATTTCATTTTATGGCAACAAAAGGAAATGGTTTAGCGCTTTATTTTGACAAGGAATTAGGAGAACCCGACGTTGTCACCACATCATATTCGTACAACGGCAACAGTATGCCACATGGCGGCGAAACGGGCGCCTTTACAGGTCAAAAAATAGACGAATTCTATGACCCGGAAGTAGAACATTTTGGAATAAAAGGACTTATGGCAATAGTTGGTTGCGCCGGGCCGGCCTTACCTCCTTCAGCTAGCAGGCCATTATATTATGTGGACTTACTCAGATCGTCTGGTGTTATGTATCTAAACTTAGCAGCCAGGCAATTGTTTGATGATGACAATCAGGGCGTTCCGGAAAATCTATATCTTAGTGACCTTGCATACAATCCTATGCCAAGACCGCTAATGGCAGTCGCGACACATACAGAAGGCGACAATAGTGCTCATCCGCTTAAATTACATACCCTATTAAGCCCAGATACAGATAACAAGATCGTATACAACCGAGATGGCAGCGTAGAAGTTATTCCAAGAGGCTTAGCTTACGAAGATACCGGCATTAATCATTCCATGCAAAGTAGAGGTAGATCAAAGAAAAACGGTAATGCGTACAGCATGTCGCCATTAGGACAGGCTTATCCCGTCGAAACTGGACGCGATAAGAAAAGTTCATACGTTGCCGAGCTAGGGTTCATAGGACTCAAAGACGGTACGACTTATGCAGGTCCTCCTGAAGACACGGAAAACGGAGGAATAACCGTTAAAACTACAGTGATGCGCTCAGAAAGGATCCCCGTAGGCTCCCATAAACTCCACACCCAGAGGAATGGTAGAGGAGAATAGTAATGACTGTACCGGAACTTAGAATCGTACCATACACGGAAAAACAGAACCTTCTAGCCCAAGAGAACAATTCTCAACCCGAATTGGAAAAAGATTTACCATCCTCGCAGCCACCTGATGAAATTATAAAGAGACTTAGAAGAACCGCGGAAGTCGTCGCGGATTCTGGCGTATGTAATATGCTCACATTAGTAGATCGAACGCAGTCTATAGCCCTATATCCAAATGAAATGCTTTCGCTCGCTACAAATGGATTAAACGAATCAGGGGATCCAGTACCCGTAGCAGAAGGTGGAGTGAAAGCAGTCTATAACATGTTCGTACCAACAGGCGAGACAGAAAGTTTCGCGGCTGCCACCCCAGAGCAACTAAACTACGAAACTTTACGCGAAGATATAAGAAATAATGCAGTTAAAGAATTGCCCTTAGTAATGGTGCTGAACGGGCCAGATAGCCCGCTCGATGTACGGCTACAATCCCTTTCTTCTAGTCCTCAGATAGCAAAATTGCCCACTTCGCGAATCGCCAAAACATTAGGTGAAGCTCTGGAACTTTCAAATGAGCTTCTACAAAGCATAGCAGACAAGCCAGAAATTATAATTTCAAAAGCTACATACAGTCCTAATTCCGAAAAGAATCGTGGTCAAACTTTGATTGGCCCCGGCACGCCCGATGAAGCATTGTTAGCCATAATGGCTTATGATTCAAACTCTGGCCAGTCAACCACAGTTGAGCTGGAAGGCGATCCTGATGGAATGAACGACATCACTTCAGGAAAACTAAAAATTGGCTCATTGGCTATATTGGACGGTTCTGGGAAACTGGAATTTTTGAACCCTGGAAATATAACAGGGGGCGAAAATGAAACGGGCGCATATCCATGCGTTCTATATAGGACTAGACAGCCAGTTTTGCCTCAAACCCCTAACAGTCTATTGATAGAAGGTGCACAGGAAGAAATAGCAGAAGCAGTACGCACCACGAACGATAGCAACAGAAAAGCGGATAATATGTCGCCAGAAAATGGAACTCAAGAAACTCCTAAAGTAACTTTAAGCAGTGGAGATGGTGATTTTTTGGCCCGGGTTTTGGATGGCCACAAAGGGACTCCGCAAATGCATATAGGACCATCGAGAGTATCGTCTCGTATCACCGCCAAGCCAGGAACCAGAAAAACCTGGACGGAAAAAATCAAAGAAAGATTATCCGAAGACTAAAGCTTGCAGTTTTTTTCAAAGTCTAAATTACAGTTAAAGCACAATGACAAAACACTTTAAACAGGGAGAATAAGATGGTATTTAAAGACAACGGTTCAATTACACCGGAAGCAACAGAGCAGATGAATACTCGCCCAGCAATGCCAGGAGCAAGTACTTTTTTTGGAAACCAGGGACACGATGCTTCTGGCCACGGACTTATGCGCCCCGCACCTCAGACTCAAAGTGAATGGCAAATTGAAGAAATACCGGAACTAAATGTAGCTAAAACTCCAAGATGGATGGACAGGGCAGACACAAAACACGATGCAGCAGTTCAAGAAGTCTCTGACGCAATGACTGCAATTGAATTTAAACATATCGACACAATGAACCCCTATAAGATTGTCAGACGTCGACTAGCTGAGCGTAAGCTGGCGAATGCGGCTATTGCAAAGGCAGCCAATGACCACGAAGAAGTTGCGAGAATAAAATATGAAATGAAAAATAAATCGCAACAAGAAAAAAAAGACCTAGACGACAAACGAGTACTGACACGGCACTTAACACGCAGTGGCAAGCTTCAACGACTGAGGAGAAGAGTAGGTTACGGAGCGCTGGTTGCGTCAGCCATAGCGCTAGCTCCAAACGCTCCTGCTTATCTAAATAACGAGGAATTACCCGGACTTCCATCGGTACTAAACGCGCCACGGAACTTAGTAGGAGCCGCCTTTACTGGTATCGGCGATTTGATTTCAGCGAAAAACGATTCAGTAGAGACTACTGTACAGGAACCGACTACGACTACTACAGACAGTCCAAACGTGCAGCAACCGGATACCGGTGAAGAACCGGACTTAACTTTCGATTGACGTCAGTAACGACGCTGTAATTAATCGGTTTCATAGAATACCGAACGGGCTCACTAAATGGCGAGCCCGCTTTTTATATAAAGAAAAACAACCATAGTTATAGATTTTAATTACCAAGTCAGTTGAGTCTTGATTTAATAAGGCCCCTACAGTAATACATTTTATCGGCAGATTCTGTAACTAAAATAACTTCAAGCGTAGAGCCTACAAAAATTAATTCGCAAGAATGTTAACGATGATTATTTATTCGATCGGTAAGGCTTGTCATAATATCGGCAACTTTCTTACCCTTCTTCTGGTCAGTTGCATATCTTTTGAAGACATTTCCAATTTGATCACCGGTATGAAATTTACCGTCAGGGCTAACATAATTAGTTCTAAACTTTTCAGCAACAAACTTAACTCCCTCAGCCTTGGAATTGAAGTGCATTGCAGAATTAAATGGATCCCGGTCGAATGCGCCATACCCAAATATATTATTTTTCTTTTCACCAATATTCGATCGGCCATCTGCTCCTACCTCTTGGTAGGCATGCGATGCCCATAGGATGGCGTTTATACCATATTCACGCTCAACCTCTACAAAAGCCTGACCCAGTCCTGCGAAGCCAGTACCGGCAAAAACTCTCTCGAGTTCTTCTGCAGTGACTCCAGACGGAGTTGATACATTGAAATCTAGTGAAGGACGGGGTAATTTGCCTTCCGGAGCTTCGGCAGAAGCTGGGGGTGTTTCAGGATTGAGAGATTCAGGCGGAGCTACAGGAGCTTGTTGTGCTTGCTCATCGGGCATAAGCATCGCGGCAAATTCCTCATCAGTAAGTGATTCGATCGAAATGCCGGATTCAATCTCTGGCTGAGGAGTAGGAATTACTGTTGCCAGTGCAAAAGAAGGATAAAGAGTAGCTGTTTCAATTTCTTCATATGCCAGCTCCTGCAAATCAATGACCGTACTTCCTACTAGCTCACTGGCTGTCATAAAAGTTGGAACAACTACGGGAGCTTCAATAGGCACTGGTTCGGGAGCGGGCGGAGCGGGCGGAGCCTTGGGATCCGGCACGTAATTAAGAGTTCCGTCTTCAGCTAATTCCCAGTGCCATTTCTCTGGATTGCTACCACATACGCGTCTTTTTACAGGCAATCCAGCCGCCTTACACTCAGCCGCTGGCCATGCCCATTTTGGATGTTCTATACCAAAACGGTCTGAATTTGCCTTTAGCCATTTGTACTTCTCAGTATCATTACCTATTCCACCCATACCAACCAGGTCCACAGCAAGCCCCCAACCATGATTAGAAGTTCCTGCCACAGCAGCCTGACTGCCTTTATTTCGTTTCGTTACCACCTGTGTTGCGTAATCTCTGTATGAATCAAACTCACTGGTAATATCCAGCGTCACGCCTATCTCGGCTTCCGCGGCTTCGTTTAGCTCTCTAAATGCTTTAGCCATAACAGGATGCAGCCTATTTTTTCCAAATCTTTCACCGTCTATATATTCAAGTTCATGAGGCTGCAGTTCGCCACTTCTGCCGTAGCGTGTTTTTTGATCGTTTATAATGTCATCTTTTCGCGGAAGTTTTTCCACACCGGAACTAGGAGTTTTTTCGGGTACAGGCGGAGGCGGAAGCACCTCTTCGGCCTGGGTACCAAATTCCATAATATCTTCAAGAGAGAACTCGGTTTCCCCGACGATAGAATCTATAGTATCTTTGAATTTACCACGAAAACCGGATCTGGAAGGAGCTTCAGGCTCGGGATCAATTCCATCTGGCGAAGGCTCTTCGATTTCTTTGGGTAATTCAGGTATTACTTTGACGTCCGGTGTTTTTTCGGGCTTATTGTCCTTCTTTTTCACTACAGGTGGGACATATGGGGCAAGCTCGGGTAGCTCTATGCTGCCATTAACTGATTCTTGAGGTTTTTCTGTAGGTTCTGAAGTATTTGGAATTTCTTGAACTGGATCATCTACGACAAGTTCTTCCGCAGGAGGAGTGTAAGGGCGTTCTCTGGTTCGTTGGTTTTCTTGCCGTTCTTCTTTACTTTTTTTATCTTCAAAAACATCCCATTTAGGAAGCTTATCCACAACTACTTCACTTAGTCGACTAAAGACGGTTTTGTCATTTTTCTTTTCTTGATCAGTGTTTTTCTCAGCAGGAGGGGGCGTTGTCTGTTCTGACTTTGGATCGGACTTGGGAAGTTCCTGCTGCCGCGGAGGCTCAGATTGCTTATTGTCCCCTGTATTAACTTTCTTATTATTACGATTCTTCTCTACAGTGCCATTAGCGGGAGATACCGATTCGGAAGGAGAATTCGTAGAAGGCTCAGAAGGTCGCGGTGGAGCGTAAGCCGGTTCAGGCTGTTTTGACTTTTTGCCCCGACTTTCAGTACGGTTTTTATCTTCATCTGCTTCTTTGAGATCCGTCTGAGATGATACTAGTTGTATATCTAATTTTGAAAAAGAAATTTCAGCAGAAGGTATGTTCGAGGACTCTACCCGATTAGAACCTTCAATCGGAGCGCCAGGCAAAGATGTCGTTTCTGAGGCGTATGCCGCATTTGGCTGCATGACGCCGACACTTAATGCCGTAACAAGTGCGCCCTTCGCTATAGCCTTGGAATCTAAAACTGGAAGACGGCGATGAGTTTCAACCGGTAATTCGGGGACATACAAAAGCCATGTAGCCATGCTTGATGAAGAAGGAAGTTCTCGTCCTACCTCTCTTGCAAACCCTATAACTTCTGGCCTGAATTCCATATATTAAATCCTAAATTTGAAACATCTATTAATGATTCTATTACATATGATTATATAAGATATTTAACACCAATACCATTATTTTAGATTGTAATTTTTACTCACTTTGATCGCACTTAATATTCCACTCCCTGTTATACTGGGAGCTGCCATCAGGCGACTTGACAACTTCGACAGTACTTGGCAAAGTATTCGCGGCCTCTGCTTCAGCGAATTTTATAATATCCTCTGGGTTCTCTACCGGCACCATCGTATAGAGCATTATATCCGGCTTATCAGTGCCGGCCTCAGGGCCATGAGGTTGATTTTTATAATAATTTTCGAATCTTTCAGGATCGGCAAGAAGTTTACCCTTTCCAGGGCCTTCGTACTTATACGAAGAGTTACTTCTATACTCGTCTACTAAAGCAGCCATATCTGCTATAAAAGAAGAGCGCAGCTGTTCTGCATAGGCTGGGTCGGCTTCATAATTACACGCCGTCGCCACATACCCAGCCGCATTAGCCATGAGGACTTCTTTGCCATCGACAACACCGAAAGCGGATGGATCGACAGCCTTCATCTTATCTTCATCGAAAATAAAATTAACTTTAGCCCGGGCATAGTCTATCCGCTTAGAGTCCGTACCGTCCTCATTTTTTACGGGTAATACCTTTACCTGATTCGGGACTAATTCATACCGTACCAAACCTTTATGGGTTGCTCCCGCTTCAGAAAAATCGGGAAATTCTGCGCGTGATGCAAATACAGCGTCTTCATTGTCTAGCACTGGGCTACCGCTCCTTTCGAAAGCGGCGAACGCCAAAGCCGAGGCCAGGAGCAATGCTGAAGCTTTTTTATGTTCCCAACCGAATTTCATTACCCTTAACGATGCACCCGAATTGCTTTTCGTTTTAGCTCGTCCATTATAAGCGGGATTTGCAAACACTGGATGCGAGTTCCCAGAAACTGACCGATCGCGCGGTTTTTTTGTAGGCCTTACTTCTGGAACTACATAAGCAGTAGGCGGAGGGGCCGATTGAAGAGACTGGGGCCGGGTAATATCATCCAGATTAGTGTTCGCAGGGGGTTGTGTCGGCTCTGCCGTTGGTATTTCCCACAAGACCATAGGCGCGGGTCTTGACAACTCCCGAGCCCTGTTTACACCCCCGTCATCTGAAGGCCCAATATGAAGCTCTGGAATGGTGAAAGCTCTTTCTAAATCGCCGCCTTTTCGTCCCATTGTTCTTCCTGTTTAAACCTTTACATTATGCAGTTTATATATCATACATCATTTAAGAATCTGTGGGTAGGGCATCGGATACACTACAACTCTTAACCGTTATGTCATTGACCGTAAACTTTTTTATATCGGGAGCATTTTTGAATGCTTCCGCCGTGCCGTTAGCGTACTCTGCTCGTTTATTTTGGAATATATCTTCATAATGCTCCTGGCGATCGGATGGCGGCTTTAGTTTTACTGTAACAAGATTATCTTCATATGCCTTATTTATCATCTGCTGCTCCAGGTCCGTTTTGCCCAACATACCCTTCGCTAAAGTCGCAATGGCATCTTCAATTTTCTGCATGTTCAATAATTCTTCAGGACATGACTGCGCCATTGCAGCATGGGTGATCATGTCCTTTATCGCAAAGCGGTAAGCGCCTTCAACTTTACCTGGCATAGTACCAGCATTGACGCCGCGCGGGTTAAATAAAAGCTCATTCTCTGCAGTTTGTGCTACGTGTGGTAGTTTAAAATCCAGTGTTCCGGCATTTATAATAACTTCTTCTATAGAACGTCCGTCTGGAGCCAGGCGGTAGCTTGCTTTAACCACACTTTTACCATCATCAGGGGTTTTAGCATTTACATCTAAAGCCGTTTCGTAATCGGATCCAAACCTGACTCCTAATAGCGCGATTACCTTGGTAGTGTTTCTATTGCCCTGGTTATAATACTTCTTGACATCCGTAACGCCCGGGGCATTCCTATACCAAGGGCCGTCATATCCAAATTCAGCTTCACCACCCATTTCAATTGCTACCGTACCGAATGTCAGGTTAAGGTCCTTATTAACTAAGCTCTGGCTTTGCATATCCAAAGCTTCCATTTTACCTTCGGAACTGTCTTTGCCGCCAAAGGCGCAACTTGCAGCGCTACCAAAGTTTCCAGCCATTAACTGGATTTTGCATTCATTATCTTGCCACACCTTATTGATGCCGACAACAGCCAAAGTACCGACTGCCCCAGAGGCTATTATGTTCCTAAGCCTATGTCCTTGTTCCGGTGGACTATTCACCATCGTAATACCTCCTTGTTAATACGCACAAAATCTTCATCATCGTGTAGCCTCTTGCCGCGATTCGGCATTTGAAGGACTTATAGGTCCGTTTCCAGCTAAAGGCGAACGCGGCGGCCAGGTATTACAGGCATGGTTTCCTTGATCTTCAATCTGGACTTCGACTGGAACACTCTTACCTTCTGGCATACCCAGATCAGATTCCAGTAAAAAAGATCCGTAAGCTTTCATCCTGTCCGTATAGGGAGCGCATTTTTCTTGAGAGAATTCTCGCATCGTCAAGGATAGGGAAGGGCTTGCTTGCTCATCGGCCACGACCGCGCTCGGTTCCATCTGGAAAAGTGCAAAGGGAATGCCATTATCGCCAGACTCGACGAAAGTTACAGTCGCATTATTCAGGCATACTGTGGCGGCCGAATTTTCGGAATTAGCCAGCGGAATATGGTAAGGACCGATTTCCGGACAAGATTGACCGCCTTTTGTCTTGATATTCGTTACAGCCTGACTTATCTGATCTCTGGTAGCAACATTCAAATCGGGATCATTCGCAGCTTCGTTACCAATTTTTTCACCTAATATTGGAACTTTTGAGACGGTCGATTTTAATTCATTTTTTACGAAGTCTTTACAAGTTTCACGATATTCTTCGTCTTTACAACCTGCATAATTGAGGGCGAGTGGCCAAGCATCCCATCTATCACCCGTATTTTCCGGTATAGCCACTTCATAACCAATGACGTGATTTTGATTCATTTCTTTGGCTGAACTAACGCCAAATACCAACCCTGCCGCACCCGCAAGTAAAAGCGCAGTCCTTCTGGACGGTAGTAATTGTCGCAGCTCTGGCCTTTCCATAGTTCTATTTATATATCATTCTGGCGCATAAGTAAAATCGGATTGATTTTCATTATTTCATACACGCAAAAATTTGAACTCTATGGTATAACGATACTATGGAATCCAGCATGAAGAACAAAATTGCAAAATATACCGTACCTCCAGTCGTAGCTTTATCTGCGCTGGGGTATCTGGTTTATGAAAAGGTCTATCTGCCCAACGAAATTCCCTCGGCATTCTTGACACCTCTTGATCCAAATGAAATGCCTCAGGAACTTAACCCTGACCAGCCTACAATTATTACCGCCAATGACGGAACGACTTTACTAGCTAAAATGTCATCGGGAGCAGAAAGAAATACTACTGACTATCAGGAACTGAAGAGCAAGTCTCCAGAAAGTGCAAAATTTTTATACCAGGCAGTAGTTGCCAACGAGGACTCGAGATTCGAAACGAATGGCGGCTGCGATGCTCGAGGTTTAGTAAGAGCAGGTGGTTTTACATTTGGCGGGAAAGCCATAAGGTTATTTAACAAAGTTTCACCGATTGATATTGGTAATGTGCCTGGTAAACAAGGCGGTTCAACCATAACCAGACAGGTTATTAGTAATAAATATGTTCCTCCAACTGACGAGCAACTCTTGAATGGCGATCCAAAAATAAGTTTAGTAATGCTATCTGGCGGTAACGAGATAGACCCTGCCACTGGCAAGCCGAGTGTAGACCCTATTACTGGCCGACCTAATAAATACAAAGCCAGGGACTACGCCGAACAACTTCACGAATGTCGCGCCGCCATGACCCTTTATGACCAAAAAGGCCCTGAGGGGGTTTTTGAAGACCATATGAACGTGGTTTACTGGGGCCGAAATGCTTACACTGCCCAGGATGCCGCTATGAATTATTTTGGAGTTTCATTAGAGCAGCTAAATAGACAGCAGGCGACCATACTAGCTTCCGTCTTACCTGGACCAAGCCGTATGGATGTAAGCTTTACCGACTCGGAGATGTCCGAAGAAAAGAAAAATCTTCACGACATATACATGAAGGAACTTGCCATAAAGTTACTCACCGATAGCGCTCTAGAAGAACAAGAGGTACCGTTAGTTGCCGATAACCAAGAAGAGCAACAAAAGATTGATTCTTTGAGGAACGACATTAGGAGCAAAATCTCCTCAAACGAAGAAGCAATTTATGAGCGGCAGAAAGAAATAACAGGTAAAGAATTTGAAAATGGCTTGGAAATTCTCGTAGGCGGTAACAAAATTAGCGAGCAGCAGTCTACAGAAATAACAAACTATAGAAAAGCCAAGCGAGAATGGAACGAATTAAATCGACGTTACAAGCTATCCATAGGACGCCAGTTGTCCGTAGGGTTCATAGACGATCGAGAAGCAGCGGAACTTCGCGAAACCCCCATACAACTTATCGAATATAAACTTCCAAAAGGCGCTACCAATGATTTCAGCGGCGCCGATGCACTCGGTGCGAGGCATTACATGGACTACGCCATGCCTCAAATCAAAGAAATCCTAGAAAAAGAAGGCTTCGATCCTGATAAAATAAATAAAGGCCTTCATATAACTTTATCTTTGGATCCCGAACAACAAAAAGCGACCAACGATGTTATAAAAAGCCAATCTTTCGTAAAAGAAAGCCCGCTAGACATGGCATCTGCAACCATAAGTTCCGATGGAGCTATTATGGCTATGTATGGTGGGAAAGATTATGCTTCGCTACAGTTTAATTATGCAACTCAGGCTCGCAGAAGTATAGGCTCGGCCATGAAACAATTTCCATTAAGCCTGGCCTACCGGGACGGCATTCTAACTGACAAATTGCAAGGAAGATCCTTGATAAAGCCCGGAGAAGAGATCTCCTGGAATAGACCTGTAACGGTGTACGGTGGAGATTTTTCAGCAGATAAAGAAGTTACGACAGGTCAATATTGTTCTCCACCGGAAATAGAGCAGGTTCAATGCACACCTAGCAGGGCTCACGGCTTGTCCGATAATGAATTTGCCGGGCTTACGGTTCAAGGCAGGCTAAAGGAAACGGCCGAATATATGTCGGCATTGGGCGCTGAAGTACCCGAAAGTAACATAGGCGCATCCATGTTCCTGGGCGTGGAAATTCCGATGCAGCAGCTGGCTTTAGCTACAGGGAATTTGGTACTCAATAAAGGGAGATATATCCCTAGTTACACTGTACAACAGATAAAAGTCGCTGGTCTGAACGAAGAGGAAGACAGAATAATTTACGAATATACACCAGTAGAGCCGGTAAATGTCCTGGAAGATGATCGGGCAGCCGACTATACCACGCAGTCAATGATTGAGGTGGTAGCAAGCGGTACAGCCAAGGACAGGATCGAACTACCCCAAGGGCCTGATAGCGTAGCCTACAAAACCGGCACCGGATCAAACAAGGAAGACCTGACAGGAGTCGGCGCCAAATGCAATGGGAATGAGCGGTACACGAGGGCATTATGGGCCGGCGATCCCCGTGCCCTGAACCGAATCGAAAGCATCAGCTCCAGCGCAGTTCTGGCGAGCATATGGAACGATATCGAAAGTAGAGTTCCCCAAGCCGTAGGAGCTTGCAGTTTACTCGACGGCTCCGGTCCTCGCCCCTCTATTTCGCCAAGTCCATCGCCAGAACCATCACCGTCTCCAACCCCAGAACCATCAGAAGAGCCTTCACCCGAACCAACATCCGAACTACTCCCTGAAGAGCCATTAATAGAACCTTCAGAAGAGCCACTCGTTCCAGACGATCCGATTGAACCAGAACCCGAAATCACTTTGCTACCAGAAGAGCCGACAGAACAGCTACCGGAACAACCTCTTGTACCGGATGACGATTCAGCAGAAACTATAGACGCAAACGAAGAAAGTCGGCGCGAAAATGAGGAAACCGAAACGGTCGCCCAAGGTTTAACCGCTACCATTCAAGCCGTCGCAAATCATACAGATTTTGAACGGTTGGCACAATGCGAGTCAGGCGGAAAGTGGGACATAAATACCGGCAACGGTTATTATGGCGGCTTACAATTCTCTGCAGCAACGTGGAAATCGGTCGGAGGCGCCGGTCTTCCGCATCAAGCTCCCAAAACAGAACAACTCGTTCGCGGGCAACTCCTTCTGGATAGAAGCGGATGGGGGCAATGGCCAGCCTGCGCCCGAAAACTCGGGCTTATGGCGGCTCGATAGTACTCTTGAGGCAAACATGCTGCAATACTGTACGTTCGCCGGCCAGTTATGCTATAATATAGATAAGTAGTGGACGCTGCACGGGATTTTGATTAAGTATAAACGCAGCGTTCTTTTTATGTAATATGGCTCAAAAACTCCA
>JBGTMN010000060.1:0-3977 GCA_041743525.1 Saccharimonadales bacterium (SeqCode)
ATGCGCACGGACATGGTAAGCGATGAATCGTCACGCACCGAAGACCAGGCTATTGATCGGTCGGTGAGCGAAGCTGTTTCGGCGGCTTATATTGACTATTCCGCTTCTGCGACTGCTTCTGACCGACCGTACCGGGTGTTGTTTTTTAAAGCTGACTGGTGCGTAACTTGTACTGGCTTGCATCGAGATATAGAGGCCAACAGCGCGGACATTCCTGCCGATGTGCAGCTCATACGCGTCGATTACGACAAAGAGACGCAGCTCAAACAAAAATATGATATTCGCCAGCAGCACACACTAGTTCAGATTGATCAGAATGGCGGCATCGTCAAAAAATGGGTTCTCAGTCCGACACTCAAAGACGTAACCGCTCAGATAGAAAGATCATAGGAGTACGGCGATGGACATTGCGTTTTTGTCGTTCCTGGCAGGTGCGCTGACCGTACTGTCGCCGTGTATATTGCCACTTTTGCCAGTTGTGCTGAGCGGGGCACTCTCTACCAAAGACAAAATAGCACCGTACGTCATCATCGGCACCTCGGCATTATCGATAATATTGTTCACTTTGCTTTTGAAAGGCACCTCCCTCCTGCTAGGGATTCCGAGCAGCGCCTGGCTTGTCGTATCCGGAGTCATCATAGTTATAGTTGGTCTGACGATGCTGTTTCCAATGATATGGGAGAAAATCATGCTGGCCTTACGAATACAGGAAAAAACCGGCAGCATGACGGCCGGCGCAGGTAATGCGAGCGGCCAGAAGAAAAACATCATTTTAGGACTGTCGCTCGGTCCGGTTTTTACCAGTTGCAGCCCGACCTACGGAATCGTGGTAGCGACTGTTCTGCCCGCGAATTTTCTACAGGGAACGGCATATATCGTGCTGTATGCGCTCGGTCTATCACTCGTGCTGCTGCTCATTGCGCTCGGAGGAAATAAGATTGCACGACGACTTCAATGGTTTACCAGGCCTTCGTTCAGGAGGATTGTCGGAGCTATACTTATACTAACGGGACTCGCCATAGCAACGGGAATTATCAAACAGTTTGAAATTTCTTTGGTGGAATCCGGAATCGATCTGACGCGGTTTGAATGGAATCTATTAAAATGACCGCACTGATGCATAAGGAGGTACTATGAAGGCGATCCGGCGCAGACAAACAATCGGACAGACAATCGCAGGAGTTTTATCAGCGGTTGATTTTTGACGGTAGAGTAAAAATAACGAGTTATATATAACACTCAAAGGAGTAAATATGAAAGCATTATGGAACGATACGGTGATAGCGGAAGCCGACAAGCAGGACCTGATATACATTGAGGGCAACTATTATTTTCCTCCGGATTCCATCAAAAAAGAATATTTTGAACCAAACGACGACCACACGACATGTTTTTGGAAGGGCGAAGCAAGCTACTACGACGTCGATGTAGAGGGCGAAAAGAACGAAGGCGCAGCCTGGTATTATCCTGAGCCTCTGGCAGGTTCGACGGAACGGGTCAAGAAAGACTTTAAGAACTACGTGGCGTTCTGGCGCGGGATAGACATCGTCGAGTAGACTGAGTCTGTAACCGTAGCGAGCTGCTACGTGTCGTTTCGTTTGAGGGGTTTGTTGATGAGTTTGATGACTTCATCGGGGTCATCTGTTAAATAATAGAGCTTCTTGTCTTTGGCGCTGATGACCTCGAACTTTTCGTATAATGTCGCGTCTATATATTCTAGGAGTGGTTTCCAAAAATCGGTGCCGACCAATATGACGGGAATCTTGTCGATCCGTCCGGTCTGTTTTAATGTCAGGATTTCGAAGAATTCATCGAGCGTTCCAAAGCCGCCAGGGAAGTAAATATAGGCTCGGGCAGTGAACGACAGTGCTACTTTACGGCTAAAGAAATAGTAAAAGTCCAAAGAGTAATTAACGTATGGATTAGTGACCTGCTCCTTGGGAAGTTTGATAGTTAAGCCGACGGAATCGCCGTTGGCGTCGTTGGCACCGCGGTTAGCAGCTTCCATAATGCCAGGGCCGCCACCGGAAACGACTGCGCAACCGATTTCTTCGACGATTTTCTGTGACAAGCTGCGAGCCATTTTATAATACTTGCTGCTAGCCGGCAGTCGGGCGGAGCCGAAGAACGTGACGGTGTCGGGGTGGGCCATCAAAAGTTCAAATGCCTGCTCGAACTCTTTGTTTATGCGCTTCATGCGCTGTTTAACCTCATGGCCTTGTATGGTCCGAGCGTGTTTTCGTTCCTGTTTTGCTATAGGGGTTAGCGTGGAAATTCTGGAAGGTAAAGTTGTTTGTTTCATATGTTTTTCTGTTTATTTTTCGTCTTATTCTTTTCGAAATATCAACGTTTTTGATTGACTTAATCTCATAATAGCATAAGTACTATAAAATGTAAATACTAAACGTCACAAATTTGCTCTTTTAGCTATTTAACATGAGCAAAAAGTGTAAATAACGCTTATGTCTTGATATACTAAAAAGTATATTACAAGACTAACGGGGTTTATTTTGAAACAGCGATCTACTCGAAACAGTATTTTATACAAACTGCTTAATTCGCGGAGACGTCGTGTAGCAACAGTGGCTGCGGTTGTGGCGGTGCTATTCGGTGCGGCCGGAATATCTATGATGATGCAGTCTCGGGCGCAAACGCCTTTTTTGTATGCCCAGGGTAAAGATTTGATGTATAACGGGCAAAAAGTTGTGCTTAAAGGGACGAACTTCGATAATATCTCTGCAATCGGTTCATGGCAAGGAGCCGGCATGACCAGTCAGATAGGTACGAGCGAAGAAGATTACCGAGTGTTGTCTCAAATGGGCGGCAACCATGTACGTTTTGGTATGACGACAAAGTGGTTTATCGATAATAAAGCCAACGCATATCAGACTATTGATCAGCAAATTGTTTGGGCAAAAAAACACAACATATGGCTGACGCCGGTTTTCTTCCATCCGTGGCCGGGTAATTGTACCGAGAATTATGGCAATACCTGCGAATTCTGGACGAATGCGACATACAAAGAAAACATGAAAAAGCTCTGGGTAGAGATTGCGGCACGTTATAAAGATGAGCCGGTTATAGCCGGTTGGGATCTCTTGAACGAACCGACTCCAACTAACAGAGATTGTGGAAACTGGTGGCCGATAGCCCAGGACTGGCGCAATGCCATGTACGCCGTCAATCCGAATCATCTGGTGTTCATAATGTCATGCGGAGACTCTGTCTTTTGGTATAAATTTACGGGTAACAACATCGTTTATGAATCACACGATTATGCGCCGCAAGCTTTCTCTCATTCTAATCCTGATTCTACGAAAGTTTACCCCGGATCAGCCAAAGATTGGGACGGAAAAATTCGCTACTATGACAAAAACGCATTTCTGACCAGTACTGATCCCGTGTTGAATCTGAATAAGCGAACCGGAAGGGAATGGACCATAAATAACAACGTACCCTTTTATAGTGGCGAGTGGGGAGCTATGAATACGTATACGGGTGCTGATAAGTATGTGCAGGACCGGTCGGAGATTTATAACCAATGGGGCGTGAACCACGCATTTTATACGTGGCAGCATTACAAGGAATTGCATTGGGGTATTTACCAATACGGAAAAAACCCACTCGTCGTGAACCATCCTGATATTCTTGCGGCTTTCAAAATCAGCCTGCAGGGAGCGGTAAAGCCAAACTTTACCAATACTTCCGGCGACACGACGGCGCCTTCAGTGTCTATGACGGCGCCTGCGACCGGATCATCTCACGCGGCTGGTTCAACGATTACTCTTTCGGCGAATGCTTCCGATAATATCGGCGTGACGAAGGTAGAATTTTATAGCGGCAGCACGTTGCTGCATACAGACACGACGAGTCCATATAGTTTCGCTTGGAACACGACAGGCCAGACGTCGGGAAGTAAGACGCTGACTGCTAAGGCGTTCGATGCCGGTGGCAATACTGCGACATCTTCTGCGGTG
>JBGTMN010000061.1:0-19573 GCA_041743525.1 Saccharimonadales bacterium (SeqCode)
CTTAACAATAGTGGCGGAAGGGGTGGGATTCGAACCCACGGTACCGTTGCCGGTACGACAGTTTTCAAGACTGTTTCCTTAAACCGCTCGGACACCCTTCCAGACCGGTTTCACAATATAATTCTGGCGGAGAGAGAGGGATTCGAACCCTCGCGGGGACTCACGCCCCCCTAACGATTTAGCAAACCGTCCCCTTCAGCCACTTGGGTACCTCTCCGTAAATAGCAACGAGACAAAAGCTCATTACGCACTGCGACTGCTCTTTTCCTTGTTGGCGGCAAGGATAGTCTTACGTACTAGAGAGTCCAGCCCATTGTATATTGATTAATCGTTTGGCGGAAGGGGTGGGATTCGAACCCACGGTACCGTTGCCGGCACGACGGTTTTCAAGACCGTTTCCTTAAACCGCTCGGACACCCTTCCGTAGCGCACAACTGCGACGAACCTTATTATACCAAGGAGCAGGGAAGTTACCAATTTATCTACACTGTTTTTAGCGCATCAAGTCAAGCTTGGGCGAAAACTGCAGCTTCTATCCGTTCTGCCCCGGCTTCATTGAGTACCTTGGCAGCCGTATGGAGCGTAGCTCCTGTAGTTACGACATCATCTATAAGTAAAATACGTGAGCCTTTTATAAGACCCGAACGCAGAGGCCGATAAACACCAGAGAGCTGTCGAAGACGGCTTTCGCGGTCAGAGCCAACTTGCTTGCTTTGACCGCTTCGCGCCAGCAGGGGAGCGCAGGGCAAGCCTATGGTCTTTGCAAGCGACTGCGCGATAAGCTCCGCCTGGTCGTAACCACGCCGTCTAACGTGGGTGGTAGCTGCCGGTACATGAGTAATTATCCAGCCATCAGCCACCACTGGCGCCACGATAGGTCGAATAGCGGCAGCGATTTCTTCTGCTGCGTACCGGGCCCGTCCAAACTTAAGCTTCCACAGGAGTGATTTGGCGTGAGTTTCGTACATTACGGCGGCATGAACCGCAGCGAGTGGCGTACGCCGCCTGCATTCAGGGCAAGTGCGCACCCCGTTATCCGTCGAACGACAGGCAAAACATCTTTGCTCGGCTTGTGGCAGGGCGTAGAAGCACGCATCACATAACAACCGGTTTTCAGCCGAACAGCCGAGGCATTCATGTGGCGCAATTGCCCCTAGGATTGATGAGATAAGCTTCATTGTTGTTATTAATGCGTTGTAAATACAGTCATAATGATTGCAAGGTGTAAAATTAATAGCTATACTTTTAATAACACAAAAAAACGAGATACTCTAGAGCTCAAAATTCTCTTCAGGTGATTCCCGCAAGATAGCACCGCGAAAGCGGCATAAAGAACAACTACCACAGGGAAACCTACCGTTATTATTTTTGATAAGTATATTAAGACAGGAGACAAACAATGGGACGACGCTCACGCGATGACGACCTCTTAATGGAAGAGGACGAGCTGACCGCCGCCTTTCTTGGTGACGACGATTTAGGAAGCAGCCCTCAAGAATCAGCTCAGCCGGCTCAACCGGCGGCAGACGAATGGGACGAAGACGACAGTGTACCCGGCCAATTAGCCGTAGACGTATTTGAAACGCGTGAAAAGCTCGTAGTAAAAGCACGCACCGCCGGAGTAAACAAACACGAACTCGACGTCAGCATATCCGACAATACACTCACGATTCGTGGCACATTGTCGGCAGGCAACGAAGAGAATGTAGAAAACTACTTTTTGCAAGAGTGCTACTGGGGTGAGTTCTCACGAAGTATCGCTCTACCAGTACCCGTCAAAGAAGAAGAGATCGAAGCAGTACTCAAAGACGGTGTGCTGACAATCAGCTTTGGCAAAGTCAAGCAGGATACAGTAAAGAAGATCCAGATCCAGTAAACGACGATTATAGTTTTAGAATCTAGGCTGTAAGTACAGATCCCCTGAAAACCACAAACACCGCATCGCTTTTCAGGCATGCGGTGTTTTTTAATGTTATTAGTGGCAGCCTGTAAGGTATCCGACCTTGCAGGGCATTGCTTCATGCACGACACGTAATCTAGTCCTTGCGCTGATTCAAGTAAAAATGGCGTACCAAACAACAGTCTTTGATATGAGCAATTCATACGGTTCTAAGCAGGCCCAAGGCCAAGCACTCATACTAACAAGTTAAGGGCGCTAGGAAAGCCTTAGACTTTCAAGCAAGCCAAAAGGGTCAGATACGCGAACAAACTAAAACCCCGCGTATTATGACAGCGGGGTTTTAGTTTAAAACGGTTGGTCAGACTAGCTGATGCCAGAAGTAGTACCGAGAACGAATCGAACGATGAACTGAGCCAGCGCAACGATGATCAGACCAACGATGGCGTAGATAATCGTGTTTTTGGCACTCGAGACATTCCCAGAATCACCACCAGAAGTGATGTACTTCAGACCACCGACGATGATCATGATGACGGCAATAACACCGACGATCAGTGAGAAGATATTGACAGCACGGGTCAAGATACTCTGAAGGTCGGTCTGTCCAGTGTTCTGCAGAGAACAGTTCTGTCCAGTCTGCTGGACGTTAAGCTCTGCACCACAGTTCAAGCCATTCTGAATATTAGCGCCCTGAGCCGAAACTACGCCGGACAAAGCTACCGGTGTACCAAAGGCGAGCAGTAGTGCTGCGACTGCGAACAGGTTTTTAAATTTTGAAATCATTACGGTTACCCTTTCGTTATTGATTGCGTTACTTACATTTATAGCACATATAACAGTGTATATGCAAGCATAATCATCTTACCGTATTCAGGACGAATCTGACAAGGAATTGGGACAATGCTACGATTACTAATCCTACGATCGCATAGACAAGCGTAGATTTTGCGCTGGAAATCTTGCTGGAATCACCGCCTGCTGTTATGTATTTTAGTCCGGAAATAATTATCATGACAATGGCTGCGAAGCCGGCAATAAAGCTCAGAACCCGCAGGATTCCAACCAGCGCGTTATTCAACGGCTGGGAACCGGCGTTGTTGCAGTCACCATTGACTTGACCGCTGATGCCATCACAGATATTTTTTTTGGCGGCTTGCGTGGGGTCGACTGCCTGAACCAAACCCACTGAACCTACACATAAAGACACCATAACCAGAATGCTTAGAAAAAGTTTTTTCATTCGACCTATACCCTCAATATTATAAAGTTAATTACCGACTGCGACACGAATATAACGACCAAACCTACAAGCGCGAATATTATAGCCTGTTTGGACTGCGAGATCTGGCTTGGATCACCGGATGACGTGATATATCGGATTCCCGCCAGAACCAGGACAATGACGGCGCCGACACCAGCTACGACGGCAAACAAATTGGTGACACGCCTTATAACACCATTGGGACCAGTTACCGGATCGCCTTGACCGGTCTGACAGACAGTCGATCCACGCTGAGCGCCACTACCGCAGTTCAAACCTTGGAACGGATTATAGGCCGCTGCCGCGAGGGAAGGGGTTGCGAGCACGCAAAACAGCAGGACAATCGAAGCTATCAATGTTTTGAGATTTTTAATCACTAAACCGCTCCCAGTACAAACGTCACGATCGTAACCGCCAGCATCGACACGATAATGCCAACAGTCGCGTAAATAATAGTGCCTTTAGCTTTGGCAGTTGCCTGTGGATCGCCCTGAGATGCGACGTAACGCAACCCGCCAATCGTAAACATCAGCAGAGATAGCGCCCCAATAACCGTGAAAACGATGGCGAACATTATTTGAACGCGCGCCGGAGTGGCGTCAACAACGGGGAGAGGACTCAAGTCTACCTTGTACTTATCCGCATTCTGCACTTGTGCAATAATTAGATTCAATTTTTGAAACATCAGGCTATCCTGCTTCCTAAGAATGTGACAAGTCCAGTCGCAATCAGGACTATAACCAGCCCAATCAAAGCGTTCTGGATCGTACCTTGGGCCTTTCCGGTCTGATCAGGCGATCCCTGACTCGTGATATACATAATGCCTCCATATATTATGAAGCCGATAGCAACGAATCCGGCAATACGAATCAGATTATCTACGACTGCCAGCGCAATAAGCAGGAAGCCACTGATTTCCGAGCCTCCGCCAAAAACCTTAAAATCTACAATATTACAGGCAGCATCGGTATCCAGATATTGATACCACGGCTTGAGCCCGAAGAACGCAGGTGGATTACAGCCCGCGCCGACACCAAAAATAGAAATCAACGACGTCCACATATCAGCGCCCAAGCGGCCTAACCGCCGCTATTATATTATTGTGTGCCATCGATATGAGGTCTCCAGGTACTAGGAATCGTAGAAGGGCAATCAAGAAGAAGAACATGATAAGCGCCAGTATCGAATTGCGTATCTTTTTTTTGGCACTCGCAACTTTTTGAGGGTCTCCGGCCGAGCTGGCATATTGTATACCGCCCCACACAACACCTATGACAACCGCTATACCGACCATTGCAGACAGAAGTACTATTAACGGATCGACATATTTCTTTACGACATTACAGTTATTGTCCGTACAACGGGCCAAACCAGTAGGGTCGGCAGGTTCGGGTAAACACTTTAGCGAATCGCCGCCCTGGCACTGAGCGTCTCTTCTAAGATTATCCTGTACGGTACTGGCATACACCGTACCTGCCCATAATGGCGTAGCTATAAACATAGCCAGCAACAGACCTATTCGTAGCGTGTTAAAAAGAATTTTCATTTCATGTAACTTGTGTTATTTCACAGGCATTATATATCACCGGTTCGGGTTTTCGCAACATAAATAAGCATTATGCATTTTACGGGCATATGCTATAGTTAAAAAGTAAAGAAGCCTCTAGGGTGGGAAAAGCGTTTAGTACGCAACAGATATGAACGGAATTATAAAACGATTTCAGCAACTTGCCTTTGGTGTCATGGCGAGTCTCGTGGCTTTCGCAAGCCTGGCATTGCTTATACCCGAATCCGCTTTCGCCCAGATAGAAGGTGGAGGGCAGCCAGTAGGGGCAGTTTCGAAATGGCAGCAGATGTCCATCGAAGACCAGGCGCGGGCTTGGACCTCTTATAAATTCGTATCAGAAAGCTGTTCTATTAATAGCACTGGTCTTACCGAAGAAAGTATTCGCCGCGGTGAATGGCTGGGCACATTAATCTCAAATATCGGACATCATGTAGAGCCTGATGACGGAAAAATCAGATGCAACAACGAGAACAACTGGTTTTTTAACATAATGACAATGGCTGGTTTCTCGAGCCTAACGAATGTTTCTAGCGCTATCTTTGAACAGAGGGACGGTAGGTACTGGCCGGTTAACGACGCGAATGCGAAACTCGATAGGCTCATTGAAAACGGACTTTTTAATGGAAACACTATAACTCGAGCGCCAGATCAAGTTGTCTACAGTATATTAATGGGTAACTTCACAGCAGCGAAAGCTTGTGGAGCGAAGACTATAGCAGGGCCGTCGGCCGGAGGGGGCTTCGAAAGAACCATTCAGCTTAAAGTTTTTGATCCGGCCACCAATCAGGTTAAAGACCAATGGTACGGATACAATAATGCCGGAAGAGTGATGTCGGTTGGTCCAGGACTCGTCGGCATTGGCGGAGGAGACCCCAAGGAACTGGCTTGTGACACAATCGCCAATGAACTTGCGAAAGCCAAGTACGCTAGCGCTGTTATGACCTGTTTAGATGCCGGCACCTGCAAAGGCCTCACGAGCAATGCCATCGACACTCCCGGCGAAGATCCGAACCTGCAGTGCGGCACGCTCAGAAACCCCTTGAACTGGATTATTTGCCCGACGGTCAAGATTATCAATTATGTGGTTGGTGCGCTGGATAATTTCATATACGGCATGCTCAGCATAGACGATACGAAGATATTTGACCGGCAACCATCCAATAGCGATGACGTGTCCGGGGAGGTTTATTACAGGGCCTGGTCAAGTTTCAGGACAATAGCCCTCGCACTTTTAGTAGCGGCTGCACTTATAATGGTCATAAGCCAGGCGCTCGGATTTGAATTCCTCGATGCCTACACAATTAAGAAGGTCCTGCCGCGATTACTAGTCGCGATTATCGGAATATCGCTATCTTGGGAACTGATGTACTTTTTCGTCGGGCTAACGAACGACCTCGGTTATGGCATTCGACAGATAATATATACACCGTTCTCGGAGCTACGGAGCGACCTGTCGCTGGGAGGAGGAGGTACAGTTGCGGTTGCGGTACTAACTTCCGGAGCGATTCTGGCACTCGGACCAGCCGGGCTATTAAGTTTTGGCGTAACAGCCTTGCTAGCCGTCGGCGTAGCCTTCCTAGTACTCGTACTTCGGCAGTTAGTAATAGTTGTACTTATAATACTCGCGCCTATAGCCATAGCCTGCTACATACTACCGAACACCAGCAGTGCATGGAAATTATGGTATGAATCATTTACGAAAGCTCTGATGATGTTCCCGATCATCGTCGCGTTCCTGACCGTCGGCCGTGTTTTTGCAACTGTGGCTATGTCTGGCGCCGGAGAGGACGGGGCGGGGGCAGTTGCTGAACTGACCGGCTTTGCGGCTTATTTCCTGCCATATTTCTTGATTCCACTCACTTTCCGTTTTGCCGGTGGGCTGATGCGTACACTCGGTGGATTTACAAACGACAGCAGCCGCGGTGGATTTGACCGGCTCAAGAAATACCGGCAAGGGAAGACGGCACAGAACATGCATGACATGGGAGCTGGGAACCGCCTAAAAGGTGATAGTAAATTTTCTAAAGCTTTCAATACCACGACAGGCTCTGTGAATGCGGCTTCGAAAACCAGCTTGGGAATGAACCCGGCTAAATGGGGTTCGCGTATAGGCGCCACCAAGTCAAAATATGGAATGGCTGAAGCGGCTGAATTTTCTGAAAAGAACATGGATTTTGGGGTCGTTAAACAGAATGATGACTTTTTACAGGCAGCGTTGAAATTCAAAGGTGATGAAGCGGGCATGAAACAGTGGCTGATGACGCCCGCAGAAAAAGGTGGCGGCGGAGGCTATGACGCAGCCACAGCAGAACAGGGTATAGCTGCTATTAGATCGGCTCGCCGAGCAACTTCCGCGGATACGTTTGATACCGCTGCGGCAATGGCTTTGCCTGCGACAGGAACAGCCTTCAAGCGACGTGAAATCACAGATGAGAACGGAAATAAGCAGCTAGTTGGCGGAGCAGGAGAAATGCACGACCTAATAAACGAAGTTGCCGGCGATGACCGAGTCAAAGCCGGACGCATGCTTGCTTCTATGCGCAGTGGAGCTACGCAAGCACGGCGGTTTGACTTAGCGGGCGGAGGCTTTGGAAATCAGATAGGTGAACTTGAAAACCAATACAAAGAAGAGCATGCAATCAAAAATGACCTTTCATACGATAAGACTACAAGAACTTTTACACCACTCGAGACAAAAAGATCAGATTCAGGAAAACAAGAAGCGCTCTTGGCCTTATCTCAAAGATCTACGAATAACATCGTAAGGGCATCCCTAGATGGCCAAGGCGGTCAATACATTGTTGGTGCTAAAAAATCAGCAGTCGAAGCTTTTGCGCCAGTTATGGTTGATATTCTAAAGGAAAAAGAGAAAGAAATATCGGACGCAAAAGTCAATCTTACAACCGTTATGACCCAAGTAGAATCTAACCCAGTCCTCCATCCCGATGTAAAAACTAGAATCATCGAGGGTGCTAAGAATAGAATAGTTACCGCCGAATCCAACTTCGACGCAGAAGCAGCGATTCTTGCAGCTAGATATGATGCGATGTCTAGTGTCGCGCCAGAAAATGCTCAAGTGATGAGAGAAAAAGTTCTAAGCAACACGATTGAATTCTCGGATTCAACGACCAATAACCAGCCACAGACAATGACCATTCAACAGCTTATAGAACATAAACGTGTAAACAGTCCTCACTTTGTAGAAATGCGACGCGAATATGGCTCAGCAACCCGGAGAAGGTCTGATGGATCTTTAATGTCAGAGGCTGAGATTGCAGAAGCTAATGAAGCTGCAAGAAGAAATGCGGAAGAAATGAATGGAAGAGAAGGACTTTAGTAACTAGCACTATTTATGGCGACATATAAAGTAATCCAAGACATAGAAGCAGACGACACCCTTATCGGGCCGTTATCGCTCAAGCAGTGTATTTATGCAGCGCTGGCAGTCGCGACAGGGTACGGCTGCTTTTACGTAACGATGCAGGGCGCATCGTTCCTGGTTCCTGTGCTGTTGCCGTTTACTATTTTTGGTGCTTTTTTCGCATTTCCGTGGAGTAAGCAGCAGCCAACGGAAATATGGGCTCTCGCTAAAATCCGCTTTTTTCTAAAACCACGCAAGCGAATCTGGGATCAAACCGGCGCCAGTGACCTGGTGACGATTACGGCTCCAAAAAAAGTAGAAAAGAACCTGACCGACGGACTTTCCCAAGACGAAGTCCGCAGCCGGTTAAAAGCCCTGGCAGACACTATCGACACCCGTGGATGGGCAGTCAAAAACGCCGGGATCATGCCGTACTCACTTTCAGACAGTACTAGCGAACGGCTTATATCTCCCGTAGAAGCACCTCAGTTAGGATCAATGTCAGACACGTCTGTTTTTGTTGACATGATGGACGAAAAGACCAACCCACGGGCACAGCAGCTCGAACAGATGATGCAGGCATCGGCTACCGCCCACCGTGAAAGGCTCGTCAGGCAAATGGAACAGCCGCAAACCATTGCCACTGCGCAGCCCACGCCAGCTTCTCAGCCAGCCCCGACAGTCAGTCCACAGCCTACCAATGGCGGAGGTCCGCTGCCTACTGGTCCGGCAAGTTACTGGTATCTTAACCATCCGTTGCCGGTAGATACTGCCGCAACCCAAAGCAACGGAGGAATATCGACTTCCACACCACTCGCCGTTGCTGTAGAGCCAACTGCCGAAGAAGAAATGCTTATTAAAAAATCTCGGCATTTGGGTCCGGCTTCATCATACGAGAACCTCCGGACTATCCAGCCAATTTCCACGTCGAACGACCCCCAATCGTCAGATGACGATCAAGCCATAATGGGACTGCGTGACGACAACCAAGTTCAAACCAACGGCCTGCCGGAATATAATCTTCCTGCGCCTATATCAAACGACTCTACTTCGCCAGTGACACCGACCTTCAACCCTGCTACACTTGAACTTGCAAACAACAACGACTTAACGGTCGCTACCATCGCCCGGGAGGCTCATCGGCAAAACGACGATTCTTCCGACGAAGTAGTGGTAACACTCCGCTAATGAGCAAGTCATCATTACGGAACATAAGTCGTAATCAACTTATCTATGGTGGGATAGGACAAACAGCATGAATCCTCAAGAGCCCAATCCAGGCCAATACTCCGGAGCGCCGGCACCGACGCCCGTTGCTGCGGTACCTCAAAATCAACCGTATCCTCAGCAGCAGCTACAGAGCCCTCCCGCGCCGCAACAATACCCGCAGCAGCCCGCTCCAGTAGTCCAGCCTCAGCAGCAATACGCAGCACCCCAGCAAGCGCCAGCTCCAACACAGTACGCCGCGCCACAACAACCTCAGCCTCAGCCTCAAACTCAGATGGCACAGCAGGATCCTCGCTACGCCGTTCAAGCCATGCAGGGCGCCCCAAATGCCCAAACACAGCCGAAGGCCGCTCCGGCGACGTCTAACCCGAATAGCACTCAAAACACTTTGCAGATAGCCGAAATTCGTGACGGTATCGTTATTTTAAACGACGGTAACTATCGCTCGGTATTGATGGTCAAAAGCATCAACTTTGACCTGATGAGCCAGCAGGAACAGGAAGCCGTAGAACTTAACTACCAGAACTTCTTGAACTCTTTATACTTCCCAATCCAAATATTCATACGGTCTCAGAAAGTCGACCTGCGACCCTACATAGAAAAACTAGACAAAATCCGTACCGAACACGATAACATGCTCCTCGCCCTTTTGATGGACGATTACATCGGTTATATGGATGCTCTGAGCCAGCAGACGAACATCATGGACAAGAAGTTTTACATAGTCATACCGTATTCGCCGATAGAGCAGGCCGATCTAAAACAAGGAATCCAGCAAAGTAAAAGCTTCTTTACGGGCCTAGGCGGTCTTTTCAAAAACAAGGAACAAAAAGTTGTCATTAACGAAGCCGATTTGGAAAAGGCCAAGAATGAACTCCGGAACCGTATCCAAGCCGTTTTGAGCGGACTAATGCAGTGCGGCATTCAGGGACTACCTCTGGATACTCAAGAGCTGATTGAACTTTATTACGATACATACAACCCCGACACTGCAACCAGACAGCAACTCAAGAACTTTAATGATCTGTCGGTAGATGTCATAACCAAAGGCGACGGCAGTGCGACGCAGCCGCATTTGCAAAAGGAGCTACAGTAATGGGTAAAAAACCACAGGTGGATCCGGTCGCACTCGTACAGGCCCAGCAGTCACGCGAACAGCAGGAAGTTGCCGCCGCTTTCCAGAAAGGCGTCACGGCACTGCGGGACTTTATTGCACCAAGCTCAATAGAAATCTCCGGCTCATACTTTACCCTTGGCACCCGCTACGCCCGCACGTTCTTTGTGTATGGCTACCCACGTCAGTTGTATACCGGCTGGCTGAGCTCCATGGTCAACATCGACGAGATCATTGACCTATCTATGTACATCTACCCGGTAGAAAGCCAGGTCGTCCTAGAAAATCTGCGCAAAAAAGTCACCCAGCTGGAAGCCGGTATTCAGATAGACAACGAAAAGGGCAGGGTACGAGACCCGCAAAAACAGGCGGCCATCATGGACGCCGAAGAAATGCGCGACAAACTGCAGGTCGGTGAAGAACGCTTCTTCCGTTTCGGATTTTATTTTACGGTTTACGCTTCATCTATCGAGGAACTGGAATTTATTTCCCATAAAGTCGAATCGCTTCTAGGTCAGCAGTTGGTGTATTCCAAGGCGGCCACTTCTCAGCAGGAACAGGGCCTAAGCAGCACCGTACCGCAGTTTTCTGACCAGATGCAGATCCGCCGCAATATGAGTACCGGCGCTATTTCTACCAGTTTCCCTTTCACTTCGGCCGATCTAAGCCAGGACACCGGTATTTTGTACGGTATCAACATGCACAATTCCGGACTGGTGATATTTGACCGCTTTAGTCTGGAGAACGGAAACTCAGTCGTATTCGCCAAGTCCGGTGCTGGCAAGTCGTTTACGGTCAAACTCGAAGCCCTGCGAAGCTTAATGTTTGGTACGGAGATATTTATCATTGACCCGGAAAACGAATACGAGCGCATGTGTGACGCCGTCGGTGGAGCCTACGTCCGACTATCCTTGAGTTCCAATACTCGGATTAACCCATTCGATCTGCCACAGGTTATAGACAACGACGAAGCCGACAACGCCCTCCGTTCCAACCTGATCACGTTGCACGGCTTGCTCCGATTAATGATGGGCGGCGCTCAGGCTCAGATGATGGGCGGTAATTCTCAGATGATGCCGGCCCTGAACCCGGTCGAAGAATCCGACCTTGATGCCGCACTCATCGAAACGTATGCCAAAGCCGGGATTACCAACGACCCTTTGACTCACACCGGTTTGCCGCCGACTATTAGCGACCTATACGAAACCTTATTACACATGGGCGGAACTGGTCCGGGACTGGCGCAGCGTCTCCGCAAATACACCAGCGGTACGTTCGCCGGTATTTTCTCTCAGCAATCGAACATAAACATCAACAACCCGATGGTCGTATTCAACATCCGAGACCTCGAAGACGAACTACGGCCGGTAGCGATGTACATCGTTCTAAATTACATCTGGAATAAGACCAAGTCCGATCAACGCCGCCGCATGCTGATCGTGGACGAAGCATGGCAACTTATGAAGTACGAAGATTCAGCGAATTTCTTGTTCAGTCTGGCGAAACGGGCACGGAAATACAACTTGGGTATCACGACGATTACGCAGGACGTCGAAGACTTTATGGGCAGCCGAATGGGCCGCGCAATCGTTGCCAACGCTTCGATGCAGTTCTTACTGAAGCAATCCTCCAGTGCCGTCGATGTGCTCAGCGACGTCTTTAAACTGACCAGCGAAGAAAAGAAGCGACTGAGTTCGTTTCCGGTCGGACAGGGCTTGTTCTTTGCCGGACAAAACCACGTCCACATACAAGTCGTTGCCAGCCCGACCGAGACCAGTCTTATCACGACCAACCCGCAGCAGGTTCAGCAGATGTCCCAGCAGGGCGAGCTGGATCAACCGCAGGGAACGATTGATCTGTCGAATAGGCTGCATCCCGGGCTGTAGGGTGTATAATTGGTAATAAGCATAGGCGTGTTGAGGAATTAAAGGAGAGCGTGAACTAATCGATGGCGGGTCACAAACTAGACAAGTCCAAAGGCGTATACGACGATGAAGGCCCATTAAAGCTGCCGTCAGAAGATCCGCTCCATAGCAGAAAGGGATTGGATCCGACAGAACTTGCCGATATGGAGCGACAGGCAGATGCCGGATCAACGGAAGACCTGAAAAATAAAGACCAATTAGAGAACACTCCCAATCAAAACACTTCGTCTACTAAACAAAAATCTGCCAGTAAGCAAAAAACCAGTGACAACGACAGCGAAGACTCTGGTATGTCTATCAAAAACCGAATCAAAGGCTTGGCTCGGAAACATGGCAAAAAAGCTGCCATTGGAGGTACCGCTACCGGCGGCATCATTGGAGTCGCAATCGGTATATTCTCGATTGCGTCAGGGCCTTTTCAGGCAATACACGCCGCTCAATTACTCCAAGGGTTTCACTTTAGTTCTGTAGATAATTTTAGCGATAACATATCCGGTAAATTTGTTATTTATGCGTTGGCCGGAAAAGCTGCTAAAGGTCGGTTAGGTGTCGTAAGTAATACTTACGCCGACAGATGGGAAAAACGACTTAACGACAAATCCGGTCTTAAATCGGTATATTCTCCGACTACGCAGCGCTTAATAGGCTACCAGATCATTGAGCCGGGTAAAGCCCGCAATATCGTCGCCGATCTGGAAGCGGACGGAGTTGGGCGTTCTACTACTCTTGGTGGTGGCGGGGGTTCTGCCAGACCGGTTGGCATTGATGGCAATCCGGTAGATGCGAATGGTGACTTCATAGATATGCGCAGTGACAACGCCCGAAAAAAACGTATCGTCACCCGGACAATCACAAAATCAATGAACATCAATATGATCAGTTCAAAAATTGGATCCAGACTACTGATAAAAAGAGCTGGGGTAAACTTTTCACCTATGAAGAATGTAACCCGCAAGCAAGCCGATGATTTTGCGAAGTGGCGTGAAGAAAAAAAGGCCGAAAAAGCCAGACAGATAGAAACCGGCACCGTTACCGGCGAAGACAGTCCCAGTAAACAGAAAAGGAAAGAAATTGCCAGTAAAATACAGTCCGCCATTCAGACAGCCAAAGGACCATTGATTGTGGCGACCGCAGTGTGCGGCACACAGTCGTTTGCCGACGGCATAGATGCACAAAATCTCGAAAATCAACAGCAGTTAATTCGCTTTGGAATGGATACGGTTTCTATGGGCAGCCAAGTGCAGTCCGGCGTAAACTTTAATGCCGAGATACTTGGTGTATACAATGAACGATATCACGACCCTGTTACGGGCACGTCTTTGACTGACGACCCGGGAATGCAACATGAAATGGGCGAAAGACAAACTGGCAAGGATTATTTAGAGGACGTCAAACCAGGCTCTAAAGAACCGCCGCTTGTCTTTAGGGTAGCCCAACGAATACCGACGCTAGGTATTTGTTCTGCAATTGAGACGGCGGCTGGCCTGCCTATAATAGAACAAACTCTGGCAGCTATGAATGCCAGCATAAACGCTGCCTTTGCGCTATTCGGACTGCAAAGTCCAGACGAATACGCGGCCATTGCAATGCGGTACTTCGCAACCGGCGCGGTAGACGTAGCCGCACAAGGAGCATTAGCCGGCGGGCAAGCGAACGTCGGAACATTCATGGCTGCCAATAACCAGATGCTGGCAATGGGTGGCCGAGAGATGACCGCTCAAGAAAAAGTAGAAGTCAAGAACGAAGGTGCGAAGTATCTGGACGAAAGTTTTGCCGATGCCGGGCTTTACGAACGATATGCAGACATTTATAATCCACGGTCTTTGGCTGCTACAACACTCCGAGGCACTCCCGTGTCCCATACTCAGTTATTCGCCAGCCTATCCAACATGCCTTCATATTTTGCCAGTACCACAATGAAGTTATTCGGCTTTGGGTCGGCTTCGGCACAGACGACCCCATCATACGATTACGGTTTCCCAATGTTAGCATTTAGCGTTGCCGAAATGAACGATCCAGCATATGAAAATCCCTTCGAGATTGAAGAGTACATCCTGCAAGAAGACAGGCTGGAGCGCTTGAACGATGATTACGGTGTTGAATGTTACGACATGACTATCAGCAGGGAAGGCGATCTTACGTACGGCGAATCAAAAGATTTTACTAAACTGCCCGAAAAATGTCATGACGCCAGCAATACCGAGCTGACGTACTATCGGTTTTATAGGGCACATATCATAAATTCACATGGACTAGCTTGCGCCGAAGGTGACGAAGACTCCTGCGACCAGCTAATAGGCGGCGGCAACACTCCAGGAGATGAACCCGTACCTGGCGGCACAGGCGATGTGGCTGAAGCTTTTGCTCCGTCCGACCATCTAGTCTGTACCATTGGGGTTGATGGCGGCATTCAAGACGGCTACCATAAAGGACAGTTAATCAGGATACGTGTCTGTATTATAGAGGGCATAGACGTTAACGTCCGTATAGAACAGAATACTGATGCAGTTATCAAGGCGGCACAGGCAGCCGGGTTCACTTTGCGGGGTGGTGGTTTCCGAACCATGACCGAACAAAGAAATTTATACAATCAGAACTGTAACAACCGTACCGGTGTTTGCAAACCGTCAACTGCACGGCCAGGGTATTCAAACCATCAGATGGGGCTTGCAATTGACTGGAATACTGCCAGCATGTGCCACAGAGAACCAAAAGCACCTTGTGATGGGAACCCCCCTTACGAATGGATGAAGGCCAACGCAGCAACCTACGGATTACAAAATAATACGAATGAATCTTGGCACTGGTCAGTGGACGGAAAATAATCTATGAAAATATTACGAAATATACAATTTAGCTCATTAATCTTTCGTTCGCTTTGCCTGCTTGTATTAGCTACCGTAACGTTCAGCACCAGCGCTGCGGCACTACCGGCAGATCAAAAACAATTAATCGAAAATAACATTCCTTATTACGACATCAGAGAGGCTCAGATATGTGCTAACAGTTCTGGCGCGCTGGGCGACCCGTCGCTTATCGGTAGTGAAAATGCCGAAATCGCCTACAACTACATGCGCGGCAACGATCTGTCGCCAATGCATGCGGCGGCCGTCATAGGCAACCTGATGTGGGAATCCGGTGTGATGCCAGAACGTATCCAGGGTAGCCCTATTCGCCTCAGCAAGGATCCGAACGACGCCGGTTCACTAGGGTGGGGAATCATGCAGTGGACACCCGCTACAAAAATATTCGGGCTCATGGAGCAAGCCGGCATTACAACCCCGGTATACGAACTTGGTTCTCAACTGCAACTAGAGTGGTGGCACATGACAAATATTGCTCCTCCTGGTGGCAGAAATATATTGCCCGGATTTAAAGCCACGACCACCTTAGAAGATGCCACGAAATACTACATGGACAAAATGGAAGCTCCAAAAGCAGCTACTGCAGCTTTAAATAAGCGTATTGAATACGCTCGAGCTGCACTTGCCAAGTACGGCGAAGGTACTGTCGACTCCACTCAGCCAATACCTTCAGCGGGCGGAGGAGGATGCGGACCATCTAGTGCTGGAGCCCCCGGAGCGACTGGCCCTTGTACTGGTAACGGCGACATGGTTGGCAATGAAGCGATCTTAGCCTGCGCCCGACTCTTTGATCCATACGGCTACCTTTGGGGTGGTGGACACGAAGATCCTGAACAATTCATGCGGAAGTTTAATGCTACGGGCGGATTCAGCCAGCCATTCAAACAGGTCGTCGATTGCAGTGGTTTGGAAATGGTAGCCATATATCTGGCATTTGGAGTTAAGATCACCCCGTACTCTACCCGTTCTATACAAACCGTAAAAGAATTTAGGGAAATCCCAGTATCCCAGTCCAAACCGGGTGACATATTGTGGCGACAAGGCCACACTGAAATTGCCGTTACTGATGGTGGAACGAGAACCTTTGGTGCAAAGAGCGCGAAAAAGCCTCCAGCCGATCAAATTGCCGAAACAAAGTCCAGCGGCTATACGAAAGCCTACACCTACATCGGAAAGGGATCGACAAGACAATGAACAAAAAATCCATCATTATAATCTTGTTAAGCGTAGGTATACTTATTGGACTACTCGCAGGCACTCGCCAGCTTATACTAGGTGGCGCTACACCTGTCAAAGTCTATGACAAGACTTTATCTGGAGCGGTGGAGCGAAGTGTTTCGGGCTTGAAAGGAAGTGACATTAACGTTCCTGATGTCTCTATAAAAAGTACGAAATACTCCAAAGATAAACAGTGGGCGTTAGTGTACATTACTGCCGTTCCACAAAACGCGGCCGATCCGGCATATGTTGTCGTGCAAAAACAACCAAAAGGGGACTACAAAGCGATTTTGGGTCCCGGTACAGAATTTGATATGCACGACCTAGAAGAAGCCAAAGTGCCGGCAGAACTGATTACCGCCTTGTTTGAAGTCGGCATGATCAGGGATTCGAGCAAGGATACTAAAGAAGAAGATCATTTGCATTAGGAGACATTTATGAGCCCCGAAGAATACATTCCATATAACCAGCCGAATAAACCATCACAGAAATACCAGAAGGTTATTGTACTAACCGTAATTGGATTCGTCGTGTTACTGTTCGCTTGGGTAATATACAGTTCGCTTCAAACGAAAAGCTCGACAGGAATCCTTGAAGTTACCGTCAGCGATGCTGCTGCAGAAATATCAATACAGACCGGTGAAACCGAATCAAAGACTATCGGCAAAGGTACTGTTACAAATAGGCTCGAACCAGGGAACTACACGGTGTACGCGGCAAAAGGGGACGAAAAGACTGCCCAAGTTGTTACGGTAAAAGCCACGGAAACAACCCGAGCTACTTTGAAACTACAGGCCGTCGTACCTCAAACAGAGATATTGCCGGATCGAGCTTCAAATATCTATGCTAGCGGATCAGACATTTATTTTTTGTTCCCTGAAAAATCAATTCTTTATACCTATAGACCAGGCGATATATTCGGAAAGCCTTACAAAGTTCAGGACAATAATCTCCAGACCGTAGCATGGGTCAACAAAGATACTCTTTACGAACGAGTCAGGGACGAATGGATCGTCGGCGGCAGTAGAACAAAACTATTCCAACAGCCCGAAGAAGTAGCTATTACCGACAGCGTCAGCTTCAGCCCATCAGGCGCATCGGCGGTCGTTACTTTCACCGGAGCAGTTATGCGTTCAGCAGGACCAGGTCAGCCACACCAAAATATTGGAACATACGTCTCCGATAACAGTCGCACTAGCATAGCACCAGACGGAAAAGTCCTTGTTTACACGCCGCGAACAACAAACTTCAGTGCGAAAGATAAAACGCTTCTGTTATCTGACGGTCAGGATACGACTTTGGAAGAAAGCCTGAACGGCATCGATTATGTTGTATGGTCACCGGATAGCACGCGGTTTATATTTAGTGATGAAAACGGAACTCATATCTACAACCTCGCCAATAAGACCATCGATACGGTGCTGACTTCCGAGATCATGTATCCGCGAAGCTTCACATGGACCAATGAATCCAATTTTATATTCGGTCATGACGACAGCGTTTGGGTTCGTTCCACATCCGACCAATCGGCTTACAAACTCGCGGGCATAAACGGCAATCTGGATGGTTTGAGCCAGTTCACAAAAGCTGAAGATGGGTTTTCGTACTACTTCGCAACATCGTCGATTCAAAACAATAACATAGGCACTATCTATGCTATAAGCCCCGAATTCAATTCATTTGATGCTTCGCGGCAACAAAGCGTCAAAGATACCTATGCCAGACTTAAGAATTCGGCACGACCGACCGTTACCAGCTTTCAGGCTATGAAAAAATACGGTATCACCGAAGATCAGGTTAACAATACGGTTTACGCTATTGGCAGGTTTAGTAATGCCGAAAATATAAAACCCAAGAATATAAATCTGGATTCCATAGAAACTGTGGATCGAAATCCGGTGACTTTAAACGATTTTGTAACTTTTAATTTTTCAATTGACGACAGGCAATACGCGGCGACGATGGAATACTCATTACTCACTAAAAGCAGTCTGACAATTAAAGACAACGCGGGAAATGTTCTGTACGAATCCGGTGTCATTGATTCCATGCAGTAAATACCAAAGACTTTAAATGTAATCTAACTTCCGAGCGGAATAATTGCCGCCTTGTCCATGAAGTGTTCGACGACCACGTCGGCGTCGGTTGTCGTTATGAACGTCTGGTATTTTTGCAAATAACCGGTCAGAGCCTTTCGACGGGCGCCGTCCAGCTCACTAAAAACATCATCGAGCAGTAGCAAGGGCTTTTGACCGCGGGCTTCTTCCAGTAGCTGCAGTTCGACCACTTTGAGCATTAAAACGGCTGTGCGGGTTTCGCCGCGTGACGCTGAAGATTGTGCCGGATGACCGTTTATATACACCGAAAAATCCTCGCGGTGCGGACCGTTGCCGGTATACCCGCGGGCTACATCCAATTGAAAATTTGATTCCAGCTTGCGGAGTAGGGCGGATTCGTACGAATCAGTTGGCAGCTTGGTTTCGTATATCAGATTTACTTTTGATGGTTTACCGGCCAAACTCCCATACAGCTGGTCGGCAATAGCATCAATCCGATCTAAAAGTTGCGTTCGGGCCCGGACGATACGTCCGCCCATTTCACTGAGGCGCAAGTTCCATGGAAATAATTGCGGTTCAGCATTCGCTCCCAGCCGTTTGAGAAGGGCGTTACGCTGCGCCAGCACCCGCTTATAATCTTTCCTGAGAGCCGCGTAGGAGCCGTCCAGCTGTTCTAAAAGCTCATCGAGGTACGTCCGTCGCAAATCCGGCGAACCGGATAGCATAAGCAGATGATTCGGTTCGAACACGACAGCCGGCAGGCGTTTACTTATAAGGAGTCTTTTATAAGTTCGACCTTCAATTTCATAAGTTTTTGACAGAATTGGATCTTTGACAATCTTTATTGTCCGAAGCGCCTCGTCGATGTGCGCGTCCAACCTGGACCACGGTTCTTCGTACGCTACCAATTCAGTGTCTTTTACCCGATACGACGAGCCACGAGCCACTACCAGCACCGATTCCAGCAGATTAGTCTTGCCGCTGGCATTTGGCCCGACGATAATATTCACCCCCGAAGAAAACTCGAACGTATCATCAGCGTAAGACCGAAAATTCTGTAACCGTATGTCAGAAATCAT
>JBGTMN010000062.1:0-2455 GCA_041743525.1 Saccharimonadales bacterium (SeqCode)
CCAATACTACCGAAGTAGATCCTACGACAAAACACCCGGTCATCGCCACGATGGACGGCCAGAAAGGGCTCGAAAACACCGGTGGAACCATGCGGCTCGGTGACTTTAACTGCAACCTGAGCAAGGGCAGTTTGGCGGCTCGGGTATATGGGACCTCAAAAATAGTCGAGCGTCATCGTCACCGTTACGAATGTTCGGCGAAATATCAGGAAGAATACGAATCATGGGGAATACTGGCTAGTGGTATTAATCCGGATAATAAGCTCGTAGAAGTCATTGAAGGCATTGATCATCCGTTCTTCCTGGCCAGTCAGTTCCATCCGGAGTTCAAGTCCAGACCCAATCGGGCGCACCCGATGTTCGACGGATTTATAAAGAGTTTGTTGCAAAAACAAGATAAATGAGTTAGGTTAAGCAGTATGGATACAACACAAGATACGGAAATGCCCCAGAAAAATCACACCAAACGTATACTGCTCGTCGAGGACGATGACGCGCTTGCGAATGTTTACGTAACCCGCCTTCAAGCCGAAGGTTTCGATGTTCGCAGAGTTGCGAACGGGGAAGAGGCGCTGGCTTCTGCTTTGGCATATCAGCCAAGTCTCGTCATGCTCGATGTCATGATGCCAAAAGTAAGCGGCTTTGATGTGCTGGATATTCTCCGTAACACTCCGGAGACTGCTAACCTCAAAATAGTCATGCTGACGGCTCTTAGTCAGGAAAGCGATCAGGAACGGGCCAGGGCTCTCGGCGTCGACGAATATCTTATAAAATCCCAGGTTGTTATAGCTGATGTTGTCGAACGGATCAAGCGACAGCTCAATTCCTAAATACGTTTTTTCGGGACAATACTTACTCCGGTGCTTATGTAGCCGGAGTTTTTTGTAAGAAATGAGCGTTATTATATAACTGAGTACAAGGCACGTATAACGAATTATTGACAAAACAAATAGCTTATGCTAATATGAAAGAGTCATACAAAACACAAAAAGGAAAAGCATGACAAAAACAAACAAAAATATCATCAAAATAAATGTGTCTGACGCTTCGGACAGAAGTTGCACGATTGCAGTCAGAAGGGTAGAAAGCATCAGTCCTTATAGTAATTTATCTGGACAGGAAAGCTCCGTACGACACGGCGCCCCCACCTGACATTTATACATTCCACGAATAATAAATAACCCGCTTCAAAACGAGCGGGTTATTTATTATGGTACGAGTTTATATGATACTACTCGACGGTAACTTCGGTCCGGCGAATGCTTCGACCGGTAAAGTTGCGGAATTTGCGGGACGTAAATGTCACGATTCCATCGCGGGCGGCGTGGATAGTGTAGTTGGCGCTTAGTTTCGTACCGACGCCGGCACGTTTCGTAAGCCCGACCTGTCGGACGATGATCTGACCGGTTGAAACCTTCTGGCCTCCTGAAAGCTTGACTCCAAGGCGCTGGCCCTGGCTGTCGCGGGTATTTTTGGCGGTACCACCCGCTTTGACATGTGACATATAATTCTCCTCAGTGTGCGATTCGCCGGAAGTGGCGCAGTGCTGTGTTGCTATCTCCGGTGCTCCTTCGCCGTACTCTAAAGTACGGCTCCGTCCGCTCCTCGCTGGCACCTTGCACTGCATCCACTTCCGACAAACCTTTACAGTGGTTGTTAAGTGATAAGGATGCTTGATTACTTACTTGTTAAAATGAGCAGCTCACGGGCTACGATTTGACCTTCACGGTAATAGAGAAGGCTTTCGCTTCGGACATGCTCAAAACTTATAGGATTGTACCCCAGATCACCGAGAGAGTCAAGGAGTGGTAAATGCCTGAATTGGCCTGGTCTGATCTGCCAAGCCGGTGCTGCCAAACAGAGTCGGGTGCCGGATGGTATCTGTCCATGAATATTCTTCAGGAATTTCTTGAATATGACGTTGCAGTCGCTGATTGTCTGGGCTAATGTTTCGCCGTCAGGAAGGGAAGTGAAAGGCCGGCCCAGATACCCTTCGCCGGCTACGAAATCAATATGTACCGGCCAACGGTGCGTTGTAGCGTCGCCAGTCTCGATGATGGGCGTTTGGGCACGGACAGAAAAGCGATTCTGTAGCCATTCATAATTTTTGGTTGAATATTCCACCATACGGGGTTCTAGGTCACTGCCGTAAACTTTGTAGCCCATCAGTGCTGCTTCCAGTAGAACGACTCCGGTTCCACAGAAGGGGTCCAACGCCGTCGAATCAAGTTCTGGCGTTTGACGACCTGCGTTGGCAGGCATGTCACAGATGTTCGTAAGTTGATTTTCGCTCAGCCGGCCAGCACCTAAGTTTATAATAATCTGTGCCAGTTTCGGCGGAAGCATACCGACGCGAGCATCGCGCTTAGGACGGTCGCGGTCACGCACGGTATAACTTTCGATATCCTGAACACGGACTGTTTGAGCTATGATCGTACGCTCGCCGTCACGTATG
>JBGTMN010000063.1:0-3227 GCA_041743525.1 Saccharimonadales bacterium (SeqCode)
GGCATGTAGACGAAGACAAGCGGCCAAGCTTCTTCAAAAGCAACCTACGTAGTGCCGGAATGATGTTATCCGTAGGTTTTAGTATAGTGGCCGGCACCATACTGAGTTTTTTACTGAGAGGATTTTTGGACATCGGCATCATCGGTACAATCCTACTGGGTCTTTTGAACGTTGCTGTAATTCTTGGATTATTTCTAGTCGTTTTCAGGTTAGGAACTTCCGGCTCGATTGCTACTAAACAGCTCTTTCTGGGGGCGGTCATAGCTTCAATCGGAGCCCTTATCATTCAGCACTTCGGCAGTATCATAATGACAAGGCAATTGGAACAATTCGGCAGTATCTATGGCTCGTTCGCTTTGGCGCTGGGCATTTTATTTTATATGTTCCTGCAGGCACAAATGATTATGTACGCTATCGTCACGACGACCGTAAAAACACAGAAAGACTGGCCCAAGCAACTGATTGAGGACTAACGTTTGTAGGTAATGCGCACAAAATTGATCGTTATTTACTATTTTTGTTTTGCAGAATTTATCAGTGAACTACAGTGCATACATCGTCGAGCTTTTACGGGGATTTCACCGAGGCATTCAGGACATTTCTGCGTAGAAGGATCTTCGGTCTTGTTGCCGCGCCGAGTCATATCCGTCAGATGATTCAAGGGCTTCACAACCAAAAAGAACACAACAGCGGCCGTTAACATAAATGTAACAAGCTGGTTCAAAAATGTCCCGTACCTGAATTCGGATCCGTTAATTGTAAAGTAGCTTTCCGCAAACTGCGTACTGCCCTGAAAAGCCGAAATGAGCGGCGTTAGCATATTTTCGACGAATGAGTTCACGAGACCCGTAAATGCCGCACCAATAACGACGGCCACCGCCAGATCCACGACATTACCACGAAGCACAAACTTTCTAAATTCTTTTAAAAGGGAAGTGGGCGTTGTCATACTTGTACTTACTTTATTATAAGTATCGGCGCTGTACAAATCTAAACACAATGATACCTGGCAAAAGTGGAAGCCAATACGTTACCATCCGATACAAGAGCGCCACGCCTAAAGCCGACTCGATCGGGTAGCCGTATGCTGCCAAGACTGCGAATAACCCAGCCTCAGCACCGCCAACGCCTCCAGGAGTCGGAACCAATGCACCGGCGAGCGTACCAAAAGAAACAACTAGCAAAGCTTGGCCTGGATCAATCTGGATGCCAATAGCCATACCTATCAACAAAAGTGCCGTTACGTGCAGGCTTGTCAGGATCATGTTATTGGCAAGACCCATAAGCAATACATGCGGCCTTTCACGGAAACGCCAAAAAGTAGAAATCACACCGGACAGGAATCCCCGTACATCAAATGAAATTTTTTTCTGAAGTATTAATATCAGCGAGACCAATAAAATCATGCAGGCAAATATATATAGTGCCGGAGGCAGTTGCGGTATTTCGAATATTGGCGGCTCAAGAGCCAAGAAAACTATAGCAAGTACAAACAATAACACATTTCCCAGCACACCCAGGATATTATTCGTCGCCACAATTGCCGTGGCCTGCTGACCGGTATGCCCTTGTTTATTTAGAAACCATGCGTACAGACCAAGTCCGCCAAGTCCGGCTGGCAGCAGTCTGTTCACGAAACATCCGGCAAGCTGAACAGAAATAACCGAACGGAGCGTTACGGGCTTAAACGACAGCAAATAATACGTCAGTGCCGCAAACAGATAACTTGCGAGTATTGCGACGATCGCAAGCAGCACATAATTCGGATCGGCCGAAATCAACACACCGAACGTCCGATCAAATCCCTGGCTTATAGGTATGAGAATATAGACTAACAGTCCGAGAATCACCAATTGAACCAACGCTCGGCGGCTGATGCGTACGTTAATCGTATGCTTTTGTTTTTTTATTTCTCGAGACGACATTCGCTGAGATTTCATACTTCAATTATACGTGCTTATGCTAATAATAGAGATAGGAGCAATTAAATTCACATACAAGGTAGCGACCCGCATTTTGAACTTCCTTATTGTTAACACTTATGGTATAATAGAAATATGAAGGTAGTCATACACATACCATGCCTCAACGAAGAGCAAACGCTTCCGGCAGTACTGCAAGACCTGCCACGGCAAATACCTGGCGTAGATGAAATCATCATACTTATCACTGACGATGGCTCACGCGATCGTACCGTTGAAGTTGCAAAACAGCACGGTGTTGAGCATTTCGTATTTCACACCCGAAATCAGGGGCTTGGCCGGTCTTTTCATGATGGCGTTATTCGAGCACTGGAACTTGGAGCCGACGTGTTCGTCAATACCGACGGCGACAACCAGTATCCCGGCGACAGGATAAGCGACCTGGTCCAACCTATCATCGAAGGTAAGGCCGACGTTGTTATTGGCGACCGGCAAACGCAAACCATCGAGCATTTTTCTGGTTTTAAAAAGTTTTTACAGAAATTCGGCACCAAGGTCGTTAACAGGGCTGCCGGCACCGATCTGCCTGATGCGGCGAGTGGTTTTCGGGCTTACTCACGAGAATCTTTAATCCAGCTCAATACCATCACGAGATTTAGCTACTGCATGGAAACGATCATACAGGCCGGCGTCAAACATCTGGCTATTGCAAGCGTCCCTATAACTACCAACGCCAAAACCAGAGAATCCAGGCTTTTTAAGTCTATGGGGGAACACGTATTTAAATCGGGAGCTGCTATCGTGCGGGCGTATGTCATGTATCGCCCGAGTATAGTATTCGGATCGCTCGGTTTTACGCTTTTAGCACTCGGACTGATTCCATTTGTACGGTATTTTTACCTTATTACAGTCGAACCAATGCCCGGCGGCCACCTCCAGTCACTCATTTTAGGTTCGGTGATGCTAACTGGTGCATTCCTGTGTCTGGTCATGAACATCATCGCGGATCTCATACGAATAAACAGAATTTTGATCGAAGACAATCTTGAACATACTAAACGTATGCGTTTCGAAAGATAAACTACTTAAAGCATTTAAATTTTATCGAAATAATAAATTGAAGTTGTGAACCGCTTGATTTATTCAAAATATTAGGTAAAACAGGTAAATGAGCGCATACTGTACGTAGAAGGATTGTGCGTTACAGACACTCATCACCGATCAATACCTTACAAAAAATCTAAAAAGAAGGCAGACGCAATTATGTCCAAGGACAAAGGCAAAAAAGAAGTAAAGAAACCTAAG
>JBGTMN010000064.1:0-6094 GCA_041743525.1 Saccharimonadales bacterium (SeqCode)
AGTTTGAAAGTTGCATAGGCTATACTTACAAAACTATCAAATTGCCTGAAAGTCTGAATTGTTCGACTAAATGTTTTAGCCTATAATCATTCGTAGCATCAATAGCTGCCGTTTGAAATACGTCAACTATGCCGCACCAAACTTAAATTAGAAAATAACTTCTTAGAAACGCCGAGCAAATCGGCGTTTTTTCGTATAGCCCAAACAGGACTGAAACTAACTGATTTGGTATACTGCAGATATGAAAATTTCAAATAAACAAGTAATAACAATAACTGCTGCACTAGTCACGGGACTGGCTATCTTTGGCTTCGCTGTATTTCGTAGTCAAAATAGTGATAGTGAAGATTTCGGTAATGATGACATGATAGGTAAAACATATCTGAGGAGCGGATATGGGGACGGTAACTTTTTATATTCTTGTTCAAAAGAGATTGAGGTTGTATATCAAGGTAGCTCACTCGGCCCCGGAGCTGTATACACGCCCGTCAATCAAGAAGAAGCTGACAAATATTGTAGGTCGAATGCTGCGATTGAGTACCGTGCTGTAATAGATATACTCAAAAGAGATGATGTGAGTAGTGTCATCGCGAAATACGATACAACCCAAGCCTCGGTTAAAGCGTTAGGCCACAAATATATTCACGATAAAGACTACTTAAAACGTATTTTGCCAGCTTATAGCGATGTAAAGATAGACTGTATTATCGTTGTTCACTCACCAGAGGGAACTCGTTTCTTTATTGAAGATGCAGAAAAGCACGAAAGTCATCACGATCACCGTTATCGGGAAGTTCCAGCAGAAGAATTTCTAGCTTCGCTTAATAAAGCACCTGACGTAGACGTAAATAACTTTTGGTTAGCTCTGCATTAAATCTCCTGCCAGATTGAATTGCTTAACCAACTCTTGTAACTTGTAATTGTCTACATTGCCGGAGTTAATGGTTAGAAATACACCAGTTATCCGGCACCAAACACTTTTTAGATAATTACATCTATAAAACGTCGAGCAATTCGGCGTTTTTTACTTCTACCCAAACTAGGACTTTAACTCCACCTCTGTTATTATGGAATCATGAAGATTAGAAGTTATAAGCCTTCTGACTATGAACAATTAAAAGCTCTGTATCTTGATAGCTCAACTTTTGGTGGTCAATTTGATGAAGCAAGAGATAGTGAAACTCGTTTACAAAAGAAAATTGAAGCTGACCCAGACGCAATACTCGTAGCGGAAGATAATGGCAAGTTGATTGGCACGGTATCCTTGATTGATGATGGACGAGTAGCTTGGCTATTTCGGTTTGCAGTCTCGAGTATGGAAGTCGCAAAGGCTTTGCATGATAAATCTATTGAAACCCTAAAGCAAAATGGTCATAGTCAGGTGTTGGTATATTCACCTGTTGGCAATGCTGAATTGAATAATCGTTATAGAGAACTTGGCTTCACTAAAGGCGATGATTACACCTGTTTTTGGAAAGAGATTTAGTCATCAAGTAACTAAATCACTCGATAAATTGAACTGCCCCGCAAGTTCTTTCAATCTATAAATATCTACATTTTCAGCACTAGCGGTTAGAAATAAGCCTGACAGGCGGCACCAATTTGATGAAACCGTCAAATACGCCTTCGGGCGTATTTTTTGATAGAATTTGATTATGAAAACTAACCAGACCGGAATAAGTGTTGAGTCGTTTCTCGGAAGCATAAGCGATGAAAGGCGAAAGGAAGCTACTGCATTAATTGCTCTCATGCAAGAAATATCAGGCGAAAAACCGTACATGTGGGGACCAAGCATTATTGGTTTTGGCACACAGCATTATAAATACGACACAGGGAGGGAGGGTGATATACCGCGGCTTGCGTTTAGCCCCCGTAAAGCCAGTATTACAATTTATTTCAACGAAGGCTTTAACAGATATGCAGAAGAGCTGGCTGCAATTGGTAAACACAAGCAAAGCGTCTCCTGTTTATATATAAATAAGCTTTCAGATATCAGTTTGGGAGTTTTGCATAAGATGCTTGAGCAATCTTATGGTATTAATTCAAACTCTGTAAATAAACCTAGTACTGTCAAAGAATACGTAGAGAGCGTACCGTCATTCGCTCGTCCAAAATTTGATGAACTTCGACAAATTGTTCAAAAGACTATTCCTGAAGCTAACGAAGTACTTAGTTATGGAATTATCGGATATAAAATTGATGATAAAAGAGCAAAAGTTTTTATATCAGGTTGGAAGGACCATCTAGCAATCTATCCCGTGCCTAAAGATGAAAAATTAAAATCTGACCTAGTTCCTTATATCAAAGGAAAGGGTACATTATGGTTAGGGCTGGAGGATCCATTACCAAAAATGTTAATCAAAGCTGTAGTTAAGTCTCTTGTGAGAAACTAATCAGTAGCTAATTTTACTAATAGAAGCGCCTGATTTGATGATTTTGGGTGGACTGATAGCACCTTCAATTATAGCTTCAAAAAGTTTAAGTAAATTCTGTAGCTCCGCACCACGCTGAAACAAATAGAGACGATAAACCCGTCTCTATTTGTTATACTTAAATTATGAAATATTATGGCTACTATGGAAAAATAACGTCTCATGATGGCAAAAGAGACGAGCTGGTAGACATATTGCTCAAAGCGTCAGAACTTCTTCAAAAAAATGCTGAGTGCTTTCATTACATTGTTGGTACAGTTGATAAAAATTCGATATGGGTTAGTGAACTTTGGAGCAGTAAAGAAACTCACGATTCATCCCTTGAACCAGATGAGATACGCTCATTGATTATGACAGCTCGTCCTTTAATACGACATATGAGTAACGCAATCGAATCTGAAGTGTATGGCGGTAAGGGTATTCCAAGTCGGCAAACTTCTTAGTTCTCTAAGTGTTCATATTAGAACATAAATAAATAGCCGTGTGTTTGCAGAGAATAGAACGTACAATTGTCATATGACAAAAAACTTACATGAGTCAGACGGCCAAGTTGGAATTATATTCATACATGGGGCTGGGTTGAGTGGCTGGATTTGGGATGATGTTATTGCAAATATTTCTTGTCCCCATGTCTGCGCAGATTATTCTTCGCTTGAGCGTGTCAATAATATGGCGACTCTGAATGACTACGTTGAAGTAGCTCGCCTGCAAGTGGAACAACTTAATACTAAACGAGTGGCTATCGTTGCGCACTCAATAGGTGGGGTCGTGGGCGTTGAACTAAGTAGTAAGTTAGGCAATAGGCTGGCTGCGTATGTAGGAGTTAGTGCTGTCATTCCGAAGCCAGGGGGTAGTTTCATGACATCCTTACCATTTCCTCAAAAAATGATCATGCCGATTATTTTCAAGTTGGCAGGCACCAAGCCTCCTGAATCTGCTATTCGAAGTGGACTTGGAAACGGACTGCCATTAGAAGAAACGAATGAGATAGTAGCCAAGTTTCAGCAAGAATCGTCACACTTATATACGGATAGAATATCAAAAACGCTGCCTTCTAATGTTCATGGGATGTATTTACGTACTACGCAGGATAAAGAGTTGTCGCTTCAGATTCAGAATGAGTCAATCGCTCGCTTAAACAACCCAGATGTCTATGATATTGATTCTGGTCATATGCCAATGTTGTCCGACACGGACGTGCTAGCGGAATACATTAATAAGCTGATGTTAAAGGTCTAGGTGATTAGTGTTTAGCCGTCAATTTACAATTGAGTAATGTTTTAACTTCGTAGCTTATGGCGCACCAAAATTTTATTTATGAGCCGAAAGGCTCTTTTTCTTTGTCTCGATAATGGTTTTAAAGAAGTCGTTATTTTAACGGTTTACAAGTAGTATAGTCTTTGCTTTATCGAGCATATTTGGCGACATTACGGCAGTCGGAGTGTGAAATGTAAAACATTGGCACTCCGAATGTTTTTTGCTAATATTCCAGACCACGTCACGGTACATGCTATTACTAAAACTGAGTAAATAATCCGCTCTCTTATAGTCCAAAAAGCGCTATAGCTATACATAAAAAAGCTTCATTGATCGGGCGATTTTAGATTTTGTGTAGCATTTAGTTTCATTCTAAAACCGGTTAGGGTAGGCGATATACTAAAAACGCGTTAAAATAAACACGTCGTCTAGTAAATACAAATTTAAAAGAGAGTGAACATGGCTACAGGATATTGCGTCAAATGTAAGGAAAAAGGTGTTGATTTATCTGCGCCTGAAATTCATCAAACTCAAAAAGGTGGTTTCATGGCAAAAGGAAAGCATGAAAAATGCGGAACAACTGTTTGTGCAATGATGTCTAAAGACAATGCTGAAAAAGCACTAAAAGACGGTGCCAAAAAAGCTTACTAAACTTTTGTACCGTAAAAGATAATAGCGGTAGCCTTGCTAACGATGCTACGCCAAATTAATTCTCAAAAAAGCTTCCATAATCGGAAGCTTTTTTGCACTTGAATTGCGTGCATGTAAAAAAACTAGACATCGTACGCTAACAACACTACCTTATTATTTATTTTTTTGGCTGCTTATCTATCAATACCTTCTGCGCCCAAGGGCTGACCGGTTTATCGGTACGGTGTATACATCCTGCCCAGCAGCATGGACGGCGTTTACCTTCGGAAAGCTGCGTAACAGCTCTCTTGGTATGCTCGTTTCTTGTTTTATCCTGTTTTACCGATACGGTCCAGCAAATCCACTCATTGCGGGCTTTTACAGAAATATCCTCCCAGGCTTTGAGTGCTTCGGGTGATGCACGTAGCGCCTGTTCGAGGTCGTGTGGTAATGTATGGACTAATCCTCCAGAGATAGCATGTTTCGTCATGTCTTTATAGTACATTATAAGCGTATGTGTAAGCTCGTAAAGCATTTAAATATTCATGAATATAACTGATTTTACGTATGAGTTCACCTTAATTCGGATTAAGCCATGAAGCATAACCTGTTATACTAAACGCTATGAATAAAATTGCAAGTACATTAGTTTTAGCGGCCACAATAGTGTCATTAGGTTTGTTACCGGCTACGGCAAACGCCGCAAAACCAAGTTCTGGTAGCACTCAAAAACCAGCTCCGGTACCTGAGTTGGTGGGTTACGATATTTCCTATCCCCAGTGTGGAAAGAGACTGCCGACCAACTATTATTTTGTGGTAGTTGGGGTAAATGGCGGGAATGCCGCAAAACCAAACCCTTGTTTGGCCGACCAACTTGTTTGGGCTCATAAAGCCAAAGTTGGTACGAGTCAGCCGCGTGTGCAGTTATATGTAAATACTGCTAACCCGGGAGAGGTCATAGATCAAATAACAACCTGGCCAAAAACTCCGTCAGATGACAATGGTAATACGCCGATAAATCCTTACGGCGTATGTGGCGGCGCAAATGACGATGCCTGTTCGTGGTTGTACGGCTGGAACCGTTCTATCTACACTGAGGGAGTGTTTAGGGCTGCTGCAGACAGCAGAAATATAAATGCACAGACAGCCGATTATGTCTGGTGGCTTGATGTGGAAACTATGAACACCTGGCAGTCCGGCAGTAAAGAAGCGTTAATTCGTAACACGGCAGCTTTAGAGGGGTTCGGTGCTTATTATCAATCTCGCGGTGCTAAAATCGGACTATACTCAACAGCCATACAATGGGGCGAAATTACGGGCAACAACATTGGTCAAACAAGCAATCTAAATAAACTTCCGAATTGGCGACCAAGCGGTGCGAGCCTTTCGAATGCCAAGCGCAACTGTAGTGTCCCTGCGCTTACGGCCGGTGGTTATATTTCGCTTACGCAGTACGTGGTAAAGAATCTCGATCATAATCATTCGTGTCAATAACCATGAATTCAAATAACTCATATAGCCTCAGTAGAGTACTGTTATTGGTTGCTTTGGGAACTGGAATTATTCTGTTGATTCCACTTATAGCTGCGCAGTTTAGCGATGACGTAGATTGGGATCTTTTCGATTATGTCGTGATGGGCGCTTTGTTGTTTAGTGCAGGTACTATTTTTGAATTAATCTCGAGACGAATCGGCAATCGGGTTGTCGTAGGAATTGCGGTAGGGTTATTTGTGTTGCTTGTTTGGGCGGAACTGGCTGTTGGTATATTCGGGACG
>JBGTMN010000065.1:0-5955 GCA_041743525.1 Saccharimonadales bacterium (SeqCode)
ACTGCTGCCTCCCGTAGGAGTCTGGGCCGTGTCTCAGTCCCAGTCTGGCTGATCATCCTCTCAGACCAGCTAAAGATCGTCGCCTTGGTGAGCCATTACCTCACCAACAAGCTAATCTTACGCAGGCCGTTCCCAAAGCGCCGAAGCTTTAATCCGAAGATCACATGCGGTATTAGACACCATTTCTGGTGCTTATGCCTCACTTTGGGGTACGTTCCTACGCGTTACTCAGCCGTCCGCCGCTCGTCAGCACTCTCACGCTTTGCTTAATAAACTCCTGTACGTCCGCCGCTAGCCTAGCTTTGGGTTGGTACATTTATCATCCTAAGGAATAAACCAGAGGAACTTAAGCAAACTGTGAGAGCCTGTTACCGCTCGACTTGCATGTATTAGGCACGCCGCCAGCGTTCATCCTGAGCCAGGATCAAACTCTCCAAAAAAGAATTTATTCCTATTTCAGTCGAACATTCTATATTGCTATAGAACTACTGACTTAAATTTCAAAACAATTCACATAAAATGAACTGACGTTGATTTGCACTATTCAATTTTTAACGAACATTTCAGAGCTCACTAAGGACACTTTAACTAACCCCTGCAAGCTCTTGATACCTATCTTACCTGTTATGAGCGCTCCGGTCAATACTTTTTGTAGAAAAATTAGCCGTAATAGTTACAGCAGTTTAACATCGGGTAATGTTGCTTGCAATAATATAGTGGCGCAAAAGTAAGCGAGAATTAAAAACTTGATGAATTGGACGTAGGCTATGGCCTTGAAAGGATATCTTATCGAGTTGTTTTAACAACGTTAGACACCAGCACACTGAGGTTAGGAGTAATCGACACACTCTCTGGAACCGAACCCATTTGCGACAGTTTAGGAATATCCCTGCGTACTAAATACCCCGACCAGTCTCCGGGCAGCCCATCAAAACTCCTTGCTTTGTCGTCTACGAGTACTCCGGATTCTGCTACGAGGATCTGTCCGGCAGCGGTTACCGCACGGTACCCTTCTGGGCCTTTCCATTTTTGAATGAGCTCACCCTTCTCTTTTACATCGGTTATAATGTATGGCCGTCGGTCCAAGACAGTGGCGCGAAGTTTCGGGATCTGTGTAGCGATCGAACCTAAAGTGAGCGTTGCATAAGGATATCCAAGTTCATCAATGGCCGCGAGGAATTCGACTGCATCCGGGTACAGGAACTGTGCATTACCTTCATTGAGCCCGACCGTACCCCACAATTCGGCGCGCTCTGCTTCGCTCGCGCCGGCGAGTTTCAAGAACTCGTCAGTATCGAACGATCCGCCCGTATCTTCAACAGATTCCAATGCTCGGTACAGGTCTTTTCCACCTGTAATACCGAGACTCCTGCTGATTTCGGCTGTGTATTCGAAAAATTTATGCGTGTCGAGTAATGTCTTATCAAGATCGACTACCCACATCCGTTGGGATTCCATTGACATCGTATTAACTAGCCTCTAGATTTCCAAATCCATTGCCGTAATAAATTGCCATCAAAGCTTTGGCAACTTTTTTACCGTCATGACGAATTGTAGATCTCGTATTTGCAAGCGCGTCATTCACATCTATTATAACGTCATCATGTGAAATCAAATCTTTGGCCATCGGGCGGTATCCTGCCGCTTTGAGTCCATCTCGGTCGGCCTTTACTGGATAGCTGCCAAAAAAATCAGCCTGAACTTTTAGGGCGTCTTTAGGGATTGAGGCATTATTATAAAGCACCCGGTGTATGACCCGCGCGCCAATAATCCGTTCATACTCTTTAGCGTAATCTAGGGCGGTAAAATCTGCCGTATGACGTTCCCTATTCATGAGGTTACTGACCTGTACGACTGCCGTAGCCTTTTGCAGCGCTTCTTTCATGCCTCGCACGGCTAAGTTTGGGGCTATCGACGTATATAGGTCACCTGGGGCCAGCACAACCATGTCTGCATTACTGATGGCTGCTTCTGCTTGGCCGCTTATGACCGCCTCGCCGTCGAAGCCGACTTCTGCGCCCATCAGACTTGGCGTATTGGTCATCTCGGCTTCATGCTCGCCTTCTATAACTTTTCCGTCAACAGTAGTGATCCGAAGCCGTCGGCTATCATCGGACACCGGCAGAACCTGACCACGAATCCGGTAAATATCCGAATAAGCAGCTATCGTACGCTCAGGATCTCCTTTGAACAATTGATGAGCCTGATCGAGGAGTAAATTGCCGACAGTTTGGCCGTAAACGTTCATATCGGACATGCCTGTGCCGGGCCCATACCGGCCCTCTAAAACACCAAGAGCATCTGAACTCAGGTCACTCATAGCTCTTGCGCATTGGCGCAGATCACCAACAGCAATACCGCCGTACTCCTGTCGGATCTTTCCCGTTCCGCCACCATCATCAAAAGTATTTACAACGGCAGTTAAACCATCGTAAATATAAGGCTTTAAACCACCGAGTACGGTCGAGTTCCCTGTGCCACCGCCTATAACGACGATATTTAGGGGTGATTCCGGTATGCTTTCAGCTCTATACATCACATTCCCCACTCCTACCTAATGAATGTAGTATATCATACTTATTGATATTTTGCAAGCATTATCCCAATTACGGCTTTCATTATAGAAAAACTAAAACCGCCACTGTTCGTGACGGTTTTATGTTGTGATGTTGACTATAACATCTTACTGAGCAACAGGCTCTCCACCCGGTTCAAGTACGACATCGTCTTCATCTTCGGGAATGTCTGATTTATCTACCAGCGCAAGCGATGCCACACAGTCATCGCCGTTCAAGCGCATAATGCGGACACCCTGGGTAGCACGTCCAAGCGCTGGAATGTCTTTGAGCCCAAGTCTTATAGTCTGGCCCTGGCAGGAAATAATGATGATCTCCTGAGAGTCGTCGTCGCCGAGCGTCTTGACGCCAACCAGCTCACCGGTCTTTTTATTGGTGACCGCCGATCGGATTCCAACACCACCACGGGCATGTGCAGTGAACTGGGAAACTTTGGTTCTCTTCCCATATCCGAACTTACTGATCACGAAGATACTTGATCCAGCCTCGACAACATCCATACCGATAACCTGATCGTCGGTTCGCAGCCGTATGCCTCGGACCCCTCTGGAGACGCGTCCCATTGGTCGGACATCGCGTTCGTGGAAGCGGATCGCCTGGCCTTGGGCAGTAGAGATAACGACTTCGTTATCGCTGCTGGTCATACGGATCCACTTGAGCTCGTCGCCTTCGTCCAGATTAATAGAGATGAGACCGCTGCTCCGGACGTTCTGATACTGCTCGAAAGGAGTCTTCTTTACGACGCCGCGCACCGTACACATAAACAGGTTTGTGTCTTTGGTGTGCTGCTTAGAGACATTTATGACTGAACTGACCGTTTCTTCGGGCTGCAACTGCAGCAGGTTCACGAGCGCAACGCCTTTTGCGTTCAAGCCGACTGCCGGAACTTCATATGTCTTGAGTCGGAATACTCTACCGCGGTTCGTAAAGAACAGGAGAAAGTCGTGCGTTGAAGCATTTACTACATGTTCGATGACATCTTCTTCACGCGTTACCATTCCACGCCGACCTTTGCCGCCGCGACCCTGCTTCTTATATTCTGCCATCTGGCTTCTCTTGATGTAGTTAGACGATGTAAGCGTGACAACAACTTGTTCTTCCGCAATCAGATCTTCGTCATTCAGACGGTCTAGTTCGCTTTTAACGACTCTAGTGCGGCGTTCGTCGCCATACTGCTTTTTAAGTTCCAGCATCTCGTCTTTGATGATTGCCAGAATCCTTGCTTCGTCGGCAAGAATTGATTCGAGTTCTGCAATAAGCTTTAAGAGTTCTGCGAGTTCATCTTCGATCTTTTGACGTTCCAGACCGGTCAGTGTTCGCAGCTGCATCGCCAGTATCGCGCGGGCTTGTATTTCGGTTAGACCAAACTGCTTGATAAGGTTGCGCTGGGCCTCTTCGGAAGATTGGCTGGCGCGGATCGTACGGATAACTTCCTCGATATTATCCAGGGCAATCTTATACCCCTCCAAGATGTGAGCCCGCTCTTTGGCTTTGCGCAGTTCATATTCGGTGCGTCGGCGTACGACGACTTGCCGGTGCTTGATGTGTTCACCAATTATGTCTTGCAGACCAAGAACCCGCGGCTGGATTCCATCGATAAGCGCCATCATATTGTAATGGAACATGCCCTGCAGAGGAGTTAATTTATAAATCTGGTTCAATAATTTCTTCGGGAAAGCATCTTTTTTAAGGTCTATCACAATCCGAACGTTACCGCGGGCACTTTCGTCCCGAATATCAGAGATTCCGGTCACTCTCTTGTCTCGGACGAGATCGGCGATTTTTACCACCAAGCTCTCTTTGTTAAGTGCGTACGGGATTTCAGTGATAACGATCTGATGTCGGCCTTTTTTGCCTTCAACGATCTCGGCAATACCCCGGACAGTCACCCCGCCGCGGCCAGTCGCATATGCGGTGCGCAGTGAATCTTTACCGTAGACGATGCCGCCCGTCGGGAAGTCAGGTCCTTGGATATATTTGAGAAGGTCATCGAGCGTCGCGTCCGGGTGTTCTATCTGATGCACTGTAGCGTCTACCAGCTCGCTTAAGTTGTGCGGCGGAATATTTGTGGCCATACCTACGGCGATACCTAGTTGTCCGTTCAGGAGCAGGCTTGGAACCTTGGCTGGAAGCACCGAAGGTTCCTGCTGTGTTCCGTCGTAGTTATCACGGTAATCGACGGTTTCCTTGTCTATATCTGCCAGTAATTCGTCGGCCAGACGTGCCATTTTAGCCTCGGTATAACGCATGGCAGCCGGCGGATCGCCGTCCATTGAACCGAAGTTCCCTTGCCCGTTTATAAGCATGTAGCGCATAGACCACGGTTGAGCCATTCGAACCATGGCGTCGTAGATGGAGGCATCACCGTGCGGGTGATATTTACCCATCACTTCACCGACCACATTAGCGCTCTTCCGGTGCCGGGCAGTAGAACGAAGTCCGTTCTGGTTCATGGAGTACAATATACGGCGATGCACCGGCTTCATGCCGTCGCGTACGTCGGGCAGTGCCCGTTCGATGATAACCGACATAGAATAACGCAGATAACTGTCTTCCATGACGTCTTCGACAGTGCGCGGTTCGACCTGTCGGGAATGCGTGATATCGGTAATAATTTCGGTGGCCGGTTGATTTACCAAATTTGGTTCATCAATGTGCTCCTCGACCGAATCATGATCAGGTGTTGTATTTTCGTCCATTTTATTAGCTCCTTACCACTGTTAAGCGGTTCTGTATTATGGTGAGATGCAAGACACAAGGAGAAGCGGAGAAAGCCGTACCTAGCGTACGGTGAGCGAGCATCGCATCTTGAAACGCAGCAGATTGCCGTAAGACAAAACCGCGCATTATATGTCCAAATCTTTCACAAATTTCGCCCTTGCCTGTATAAAGTTCTTGCGGAGCTCGACTTCAGTACCCATCAGCTTATTGAAGATGGCGTCGGCTTTTTCGGCATCTTCTACCCTTACCTGCACCAGAACGCGCTTTTCCGGATTCATGGTCGTTTCGAACAACTGTTCGGCGTCCATTTCTCCAAGACCTTTGTAGCGCTTCTGTTCTATAAATCCAGCTTGTTTGTAACGCTCGTCATTGCCACCGGTACCGATTACTTTGAGGCCCTCTTTTTTACGACGTTCGATTTCTGCGTCCAGAACGACTTCCAGCTCTGATTCGTCGTAAACGAAGACCGGATTCTTGCGGCCCGGGCGGACCAGTTCGAACAGCGGCGGTTTGGCCAGATACATATGACCGCCGTCAATAACCGGCTTCATATAACGGAAGAAGAAAGTCAAAAGCAGCGTTGAAATGTGCGATCCGTCTACATCGGCATCGGTCATGATAATGATCCGGTGATATCGAAGACCGTTTATGTCGAACG
>JBGTMN010000066.1:0-8629 GCA_041743525.1 Saccharimonadales bacterium (SeqCode)
GATATAGTACAGAGACTAACGAGACTAAATCGTTGTCGTCCTTTTTTAAATAATACAAAACTCCTCATTGCTGAAGAAGTTTAAGCGTAACCGGAATGGAGCACCACCGTAAACGTTATAAAAACTATAATCGTATTAGACCATTCTACGCAGCATATTTGTTCTATAGGTATCAAAATCGATCGTCGTTCGGGGGCCGGTATTGACGAGCGTGACAGGAATGCCCGTTGCATACTCAATTTGATTGATGAAATCATGGACAGGTTCTGTTAGTTCAGGCTTGTCGTGAACTTGCCAGTCCAGATAATCGGCAAAAGTCAAAGCGATTTCGGTAGGTCGATTTATTTTGCAGGCTCTTATGTATTGGTCGATGCTGAAAGTGGCAACTCTGCGTAAGCGATTGGTCACCGTCGTTCTTTCTTCAAGTCGGGAGTCGCATCCGGCTCTCCTTGAAACTTCATCCCAAGTTAGTTCCTTGCTTCCTTCAAAGGGGCCGCTGGTACCAGCGACACGGATTGGATATGTACGAGTTACACCAATAACTTGCGTTTGATAATGATGAGGGCTGACTCCGACGCTTGCTGCAATAGCAGATACGGTCGTATCACGGCTCGTTACATAGGGAAATTGCCCGTGGTCAAGGCTGAGCCCAAAACCTTGCGACCCCTCGATCAGTACCGGCGAGCCTGCATTCAAGGTGTCGTTCACAGTTTCTGCTACATCTTGTAGATAAGGTGCGAAGGAGTCTACATCTTTTGCTTGTATGCAGGTAGCTTTGCGGAGAATTTTATCAGCAGTTGCTACACCGATGCCTTCGCTACTACGAGCGGAGGTGCTGCCTATCCGGTCGGCTAAATCTGTCTGTGATTCTCGTACGATTTGGTCTTCTGTTATGACATGGGCATTAGGGTCGATCAGTAGCCGATCTTTTACGGGGACTAATCTCTCTACCGCATCTATCTCGTCTAATAAGACACGTGGACTAATGATGGCTCCGACACCGATAGCTAGTTTGGCATGCGGATTTGACCATGCGGCAGGTAATTGCCGCATAACGTGCTTATCACCCTCGTAATATAAAGTATGCCCGGCGTTGGCTGCACCAGTTCTGACCGCTAAATCAACCCCAGGAGCTAGATAATCTACTATTGATCCCTTAGCTTCTGAACCGTACTGCATGCCTACGACGAATGTTAACAGTCCGGCATCGTAACGCTGTTCATTCTGTAAGCGACGTATTTCCGGAAGAGGGAGTGTTCCCATAGATACATTCTCATATGTCATTCTAACAATAATCGTTTAATCATGGTCAAAAGACAAGCATGAGCAAATAATAAATCCTCAACTACAGGGGAATGTAAGCATGACTGAAATGAAGAGCCATTGCGGAACTTAAAAGGACTAAAATACAAAAACTAACGACAGATCAAAGTAGATCTTTAATAAATGCATCAATGGCTACCTTGGCTTCGGAGGTATCAGTGTAATACACAGTTTTGGTATTTGGAGAGCCATCAATCATTGCCGAGAGTTTACGGCTGCCGTCATTGTGAAATAGAGCCAGCGTAGGCTTGTGCCACTCTTCTGCTTTGGCAATTTCATAACCCACGCCCAGACTCGGATTAGTTACTTCTGCTATTACAGCGTCTGATTCCTTTACCCAGGCAACATCAGTTTCCCAAATAACCGAGCTTGGCTTATTCATACCATCAGAAGTTAGCTTATTGTCGGCGAATATTTCAGTAAGTAGCGAAGCTTTGGTTTTTATATATTCTGCTAGTTCTGCATATGTAGCAGCATCGTCACGCCCCCCCCCGAATAGAACAAGCGAAATAAACCTTCATAAAACTATTGTAACAAACAAAAAGACTCTTCTGATGGGAAGTTTTTCATAAGGCTTATGATTGGAGGGCTATTGCAGGCTCCGTAGCATCTAAAATAGCCTATAACAAAGAACAGGTCAGCGTATACCGAACTTAGCTTCAACTTGCTCTTTGTTAATGCCGTTGATGATCTTTGTGAATCCGAGGGTCCCCAGTATGTTCATAGCTACATTACTTCTACTGCCAGTACGGCAATAAACTATGATACTACTATCTTTTGGCAGATCAGCTAGCTGCTTCGCACCGCTCATGAGTTTATCGGGTGGAATATTGAGTGCACCGGCTACATGGCCAGTTTGGTACTCGTCTGGTTCACGTACATCTATAACGGTGTAATTCATGTACCTAGTATAACAAAAATGATTCCGTTATAAGGAAGTCGCTAGATTTAAAAATATACTTTTTATAACAGAACTGGAGGGCCAGCGGGGACTCGAACCCCGGACACCCTGCTTAAGAGGCAGGTGCTCTAACCAGCTGAGCTACTGGCCCAAAAATAACTAGTTTACTTTACCAAATTACCTCTGTTTATGCAAGGAGATGTTGCAAAGGTCTTGAACTAATGATGGGAGATTCATTTTTGGTCAGAGGTAGTTTTTCTGCCAATAATGTATTCATACAACACGACGAATACGGCGCTGTACATAAGGAGCAGGTATATGGCAATCGGTATACCGATGATTGTTATCATAAGCAAAGCCATCAGAATAGCGGCTCCTATGATTCCGTAAACTTTGCCGACATGACCTTTCGTTGCCGCCCAACTTGATTTTAGAGATTCAATTACTCCCTGATTTTTATCTATCAGGAAATAATCTGCTAAGACTAATCGGGGGAAAACGAAGAAGAAGGGAACGATCAGAAGAAGTAAGCTGCCCACTACGATGACGGTTGCCAGAATCTGCAGAAGAATCATCCGACCTAAATAGGGCAGAGCTTGGCTTAAGCTACCATTTAGAGATAGTGTACGCCCTCGAACACCTTGCAGGTATGCCAATACGAACGCTACAGAAACATAAGAATTCAAGACAAATAATATAACTTCGATAATCCATGGGCTTTCTCCTTGATAGAAAATGCTGGGGATGATGTTAAACACTAGTGAAATGACGATGAGTAGCAATACAACGCCTAAAACGTTCATAACGACGTTTTGGGACGGTTTATAGGCCTTGAAGGCTCCCGGCCAAGCTGAAAGCAAAACTGCTGGATATTTTCCAGGAGAATTTTCGGGGGTAGCGCTAACGCCGTTGTTGTTCGGGACGTTATTGTTTTGAAGAGCCATAGTTTTTCCTTTTATACTTTATCGGAATCATATAGGAGATAGTTAAAAATGTAAACTAAATCTTTGCTTGGCAGACAAATGGTACAATTACCATGTATGAAAATCTTAAACGGACGCGACTTGGCCGAATATATTCAGGAACGGCAAGCCCGGCAGGTGCGGGCACTTCGTCAGGCCCATGGCATTGTCCCGAAGCTGGCAATAGTGGTGACGGTCGAAAATCCGGTCATCGACGTCTATATGCGCATGAAAAACAGGTATGGCCAAGAAATTCTGATAGACGTAGACATCCATCGGATTACCCAGGATGATGCGCCCGAAACAATCAAAAAGTTAAATGCTGACCCGGCGGTGCAGGGGATAATCGTGCAGTTGCCGCTGGAACGACCAGAGGAAACCGACACGGTCGTCGATATGGTAGTGCCCGAAAAAGACGTTGACGCACTCGGAAAAAATGCGACATACGATCCTGCGACCCCAATGGCGATATTGTGGTTGCTAGCTGGCTATAACGTCGAATTAAAAGGTAAAAAAGTTCTGCTGATAGGGCGAGGCAAGCTCGTCGGGAAGCCTCTCGAAAAGATATTAAAAGAATCTGGCGTTGATGTGTCGGTAGCAGACCGGTCCACGAGTGACTTGAAAGCCGAAACCTTGCAGGCAGACGTTATAATTACCGCGACAGGCAGTCCGGCAATTTTATATTCCGAAATGATAAAACAAGGCGCGGTTGTCGTAGATGCCGGAGTAGCTGGCGAAGAAGGAAAAACTGTCGGTGACTTGGCTGCAGATGTGTACGACCGCGACGACCTCACTATTACACCGACTAAGGGTGGTGTTGGTCCGCTAACGGTTTGCGCACTATTCGACAATGTTATCCGGGCTTGCCGCGAACAAGTTATTTCTAGACAATCAGACGGCGAAAAATATGCTTGACATCTTCTGGCATTTCATCGGCCATCAGTTGTCTGAAATCATAATGTGGCGGCACTTCGAATTCGTATGTGCCGATCAGCTGTGGATATTTTTCGAAAGCCATATGCATAGCCATCCGGCTTTCTTTGATTTCGCCAATACATTCCAGCGGCTTATCGCCTGCAATGCCGAGTAGCTGTTCATATGTTGCTTCGAGATCTGGATCCAGGAGCAGATTCTTACCGCTCCAGAGCGCTTCTAATTCTTTCTGTTCAATGAAAGGCGTTAGAATCAGAAATACGAAGGCACATTTCGGACATTTACCGCACCATGTCAGACGTTCGCTCGTGTGTACGAAGGCTTTATTACATGAACTAAAAACATCTTTATATTTCGAAAATACCGAGCCGGCAAACAATTCCGCAATATAAAGTTCGCTCAGTGGCCTGAGGAATGAATAGTAACGAATACTGTCCTTATAATTTCGATGCAGGTAATTTTGGAAATCGATTTCGAATTCCTGGCTCTTGGAATATTGATGGTTAATATCCACGCCACGATACTGCAAAGTCGGTTCATTGGCAGCTTGTTCATTAGAAACTACTATGTCTTGTTTGCCGGAAAGAACTGCCGCGACAACACCGACACAAGCGAAAATGGCCGAAATCGGTACATGCCCGTTAAGAGCATCTTCGTTGTTTACCTCTAAAAGTTTTCTGTCCCATTCACGATTAATCTGCAGATGTGGCAGTCCGATGCGTTCTGTAAGAGGTTCGAGTTGTTTTTTGTGACCTAGCGTCCAAGTTGTTACAGCAGTGGCACTACGCAGAGTTTCTATTGTGAGCAGTGAATCTTTGCCACCGCCCAGTCCGACCAGCGCACCTTTGCCGGAGTGTAATGTATGGGGTAATTCATGTGTCATCGTGACAGGGAACTGCACGGGAGTATTTGGATCCAATTGGTTTACATACCAAAACTCTCCAAGCCCGCGTTGGTATGTCTTGCTAAAAAATGCCGCACTATCTGCATCGAGGTCGCCTCGTCGGACAACTATTTCAAGAGGAATATATGTTTTGTAATACGAAACGCCAGCCATAAAAAATAATGATTGTATGGCCCGATCAAGGAGCTGCTCATTGTACGTTCCGAAATCAAAGTCGAATGTATAAGTTTCACGAAAATGGAGCATGTCGTCCATGCTATAGTGCAGGTCAAGCGTTTTTGTACCGCTGTTGAACTTGTAGTCTTGAAAAATGAATTGCCGGTAAGTTTTCATAGCAAATCAATAGCCTCATTGAACTGCATGCCGCGGTCCTCGAAGTTCTTATATTTGTCGAAACTGGCAAATGCCGGAGAAAGTATAACCGCGTCACCTGGTTCCGCTAAGTCGGCCGCTTCTTTTACAATTTCCTGCATTGAGCCGTTCGATGACATGGTGTAGTTCGTAAAATTGTGTTTTTGAAAAAGGTCAGTCAGCCGCTGAGCAGATGCACCAACGACAAGTATGCTGCGTATTTCCTGTTGTTTGGATGTGACAACTTCTACTAGTTTTGTCATATCAAGGCCACGATCATAACCTCCAATAATCATAACTTTTTTTCCGGGGATTGAGTTCATAGCGGCGATACAGGAATCGGGCGTCGTGGAGAAGGAATCATTAACGTACCTTACGCCATCGTGTTCTTTGCGGAACTCAATACGGAAGGGTAGGCCGCTGAAACCCGTCACAGCCCGCCGTATAGAAACAATATCCTGGGTGACCTGCCATGCGGCCGTCACCGCGGCGCAGACATTTTGCCAGTTGTGCTCACCGAGCAGTTTCAATTCATGAGTTTTGCAGATTTCCTGGCCATCTATAGCTATTACTTCGTCTTCGACAGTTGCGCCTGGCTCCTGCATATACGGGATTTTGTTGCCCACGCTTACGGACGCGATGCTTTCTGAAGTTTCGTTGAGTGCGTAGTATATCGCGGTATCATCAGTGGTTTGGCGCTTGAACAGTTCGGATTTAGCCGCAAAGTATTCTGCCGTGTCTGTATGCCAGTCCAAGTGCTCTGGTACGACCATCAGACAGACGGCGACCGTCGGGGAATGTTTGATGTCTATCAGTTGAAAGTTGGCCAGTTCCAATACGACCCAGTCTTCGGCCGAAATGTCATCTTTGAGCATTTCGAGCGGCGCGATGCCGATGTTTCCGCCCAAATGAACCTTATGTCCGGCAGCTTCTAAGATACGCGCTATGAGTGTGGAAGTTGTACCCTTGCCTTTGGTACCGGTTACGCCGATGATGTTACGGGAAGGGCAGGTGCGCATGAATTCGTCGGTGTTTGTCGTAACTTTATCTAAAATATTTGGATACTCGGCATTTACAGCTTTAATGTCGCGGGGGTGTAGACCGGGAGTACGGACTAAGAGGTCGTATAAATCCAGGTCCTTCAGGTAATCAGGACCTAGCTGTGTCTGAGCCTCGGTAGGCACGGGAACTTCAGGATTGCGATCGCATATGACCAGCGAATTGTCTTCGTTGTTCCAATAGTCATAAGCCGATCGGCCTTGTCGGTCGAAGCCAAGTATTGCTATCTTCATGCTGTTTGTAGTTTTTCGGCCACCAGTTCTGCGACCTGACGGGGCGTCATGTCCGCTTTTAAAATAACGGCGCTCACATTGAGCGCCTTAACTGCTTCTGGTATTTCCTGTTCACCTTTGTTCGTCAGTATTATAACCGGCAAATCACGCCCCCAGGTCTCTTTGCGCAACTGAGCGAGCATTTCTTCTCCGGGCATTTCCGGCATCATCAGGTCTAGTAATATAATGTCCGGCTTCATTTTTTTGATCAGTTCAAGTCCAAGGACACCGTTTTCGGCCGTGTCTACGTCGTGACCCTCGGCTTCGAATTTGAAGCGGTACATCTGTGCAATTTGCTGTTCGTCTTCGATAATCGCGATTTTAGGCATAGGGGTATTGTATAGGAATCGATTCTGTAAGTACAAGCGGGCTGATAAGTTGAAGATATTATGCAAGGATTTCGCGGACCATATCAACGACTTGTGCGGGCGTATGATGAACTTTTACGACATATCTATCGACGCTCAAAAACCTCATTGAGTGCGGTGCTTCGTTTTTGCTGATATTCGTGAGTACCATGACTCGAATGCTACTCCCCCACTCTGTAGTGCGGAGTTTTGCGAGCATTTCTTCGCCGGTCATGACCGGCATTCGCAGGTCGAGTAGTATAAGATCCGGTAGATGTTGCCGAGCTAGTCTTAATCCGATCAAGCCGTTCGGGGCAGTGAGCGTCTCGAACCCTTCCTGCTTCAGTTTCATATCGTACAGGTCGCGGATTGAATCTTCGTCTTCAACAATCAATATTTTAGGAGTCGGTCTGTTCATGTTTTGTCCATAGAGTACTCTTGTTTTTTACCACGCCACGTGCTATATTCCAAACAGAAACCGTACATTACAAGAACAAAAAGGCGCATTTACTGAATAGAAGTAAGTGCGTCTTTTTTCTTACCGCACAAGCTTCTGGAAAACACACTATTGCAAAAAAAGCACAAACGTGTTAGAATGTTTTCAAATCAATCATAAGACATTTAGGACCATACATGACAGTAGAACCAATAAACCTAGGTCGTATACACACTCTACGCCAAAACAATGGCCTAAAAGATACGGGCGAATCAGTTGCCAATGGAGAAGATCAATTGAGCATTCCATTCCAGGCTGATTTAGAAACTCGTACTACCGAAAATGTTGAAGTACCTAGTTATATTCCTGCTGAAGTTGAAAGAACAGTTGCGGAAGAGCAAGACGATAAATTCAGTCAAATTATGCTTTATGGACCTCGGTTATCCATTATAAGTGGAAAATTTCGCGAACGTAACGTATTTGAGTCGGATTGCGAAAGGGACGCCCTACCATTTTACGTAGGCACAGTCGCGGTAGAAGATGCCGTCCATTACCCTAACTTGTATTTGGAGGCACGTAGACTACGGGCGAAGGTTTATATAGATGAGAAACATTTTCTATTGCCTGAGTCTAGGGAGGCTGACGGAGGGGAGTCTGACGCTGACGACCAGCGGTCGCATCATTTTGTTGTCAGCCAACGATCCGAAGACAACCAGGTTATTGGGAATGCGCGTGTAATAAAGAAGCGTTCGGAACACGACCTGCTACCTATTGAAGAAATGTTTGATATACCGCCCGCAGCCGTCGGATCGGTAGAATCATCGCGCTATATTGCGAGACATCCGGATCGCAAACTACAAAATAAAGCTTCTATGGCTCTAATAAGGGCTATGACTTACCACGCGATACGGGAAGGTGCGCCTGGTTTGTATGCGGTGGTAGAGGCCCCTTTATACAGAACTTTTAAAATGTTAGGAATTCCATTTGAACCAGTAGCTGAACCTTCATACCTAGAGGAATACAACACGGTGAATATACCGATTGTAGTAGCACCGAAAGATATTATACCTGGAATTACAGAGAAAGATTCCGGACGAGATCTTAAATTAGCTCCATTCTTTGAAGATGCAGCAGCTAATTT
>JBGTMN010000067.1:0-2720 GCA_041743525.1 Saccharimonadales bacterium (SeqCode)
ATTTCAAAGCCGGTGGCGCAGGAGTACCAGGTACCCTTGATCGCAAGCACGGACGTGGATTATGGTTTGGCAATCTCCCTTGGAAAAATGTACCAATTATGAATGATCTGGAACGTATAACTTCCTGCCCTATGGTCGTCGAAAATGACGCAAAAATGGCCGGCCTCTCGGAGGCGATGCTCCTAAAATACGAATATGACAGGGTCTTATACCTTACGGTCAGTACAGGCATAGGCATGGCTTTTGTCGGTGACCAGACTATCTGCCCTGATTTCGGAGATGCCGGCGGACGAACGATGCTCGCCGAACATGAAGGAAAAATGGTACCGTGGGAAGGTTTCGTATCGGGACGGGCTATCGTCGAGCGTTTTGGCAAAATTGCCCAGGATCTAGACGACCCCAAAGCCTGGAAAATCATATGCAAAGACCTGGCGCTTGGGATGATTGAGCTTATCGCCATATTTCAGCCGGAAGTCGTTGTCATAGGTGGTAGCGTTGGTACGCACTTCGACAAATACAGCGTCGAACTTACGAAACAGCTCAAAACATACGAAAACCCACTCCTCATTATTCCCCCGATACGAAAAGCCGGACGCCCGGAAGAAGCTGTACTATTCGGATGCTATGACTTGGCCAAGCAGGTATTTCCTCATGCAGTCCAACCACATCATCGGGAACGGGAGCCTCAGTTTGTACACCCTGGTTAGCAAACTCGCCAAGGCCTATCCTCATTTGTCTTTTGTTGCTGGAAATTCATTTTATTGGTGCCCCGAGAGCGCCGAAGTCTATTTCGACGCATTCAAAGAATACCAGGAGCCGAGCGCCTGGTCTTTACTCCATGAAACCAGTCATGCCCTGCTCAGCCATACGTCATATAAGGCCGACCTTGAACTACTGAAGCTCGAAGTCGAAGCCTGGAATCACGCACTAGAACTTGCGCCTCATTACGGCATAAAGATCAATCATGATTACGTGCAAGATTGCCTCGACACTTACCGGGACTGGCTTTACCGACGGAGCCTATGCCCTGGGTGCGGTACCCAGTGCCTACAAGCCGACAAAACAATGAACTACCGATGTTTTAATTGTCATACCCGTTGGCAAGTCAGCCCTTCCAGGTTCTGCCGTCCTTACAGACGGGCGCAGTCAAAATCTACACAGCCTCAGACGGCTTTCGCACTCCGTATGCTCGGTCACTAAACTTCAAAATACTAAAAACCCTGTCTTATCGACAGGGTTTTTATCTATGCGAACTGGACTTATGTTATTAAGCGTCAGTCTTTTTGGTGCGTCGGCTAATGCGGCCACCTTTTGCACCGGCAATGCGGGCTAAGTCGCGGTTAGCAGCGAATCCACCAGTACGGCCCATACGACCGCCCTTGGAACCGATTTTGGCGTAAAAATCAGCGCCATATTTTTTCTTGTTAGTTGCGGCAGCAGCTTCGCCGCCAGCTTTTGTTCCAGCCATAGCTATAGAACCTCCGTTAAATTGAACCTATTGGTAAGTTATCGGAATTTAAAAGGGTCCCCGCCATTATCTGACGAGAACCCTCTGATACCGAAACTATGCTTATGATATCACGCTATTGTTTATAAGTCAATAACAATTTATGACATGAGCATCATCAGCTACGGCAGTCCCTTTTATTCGCTCGTTGCGCCTGATTTGCCGCGCCTAGAGAGCCGGCCGCCAATAGCGCCGAACTTCTTGGCCCGTTCACGACCTTCTTTACCGGCTGCAAATCCGCCGCTGCGACCTTTCTTGCCTCCCATCGCGCCAATACGCGCATAAAAGTCTGGTCCATATTTTTTCTTGTTAGTTGATGCAGCTGCTTTGCCGCCATTTTCTGTTCCAGCCATGGTATTACCCTCCAGTTAATTGCTTGTGATGTCCGCTACAGTATATGTCTTCCGAACATCACTACAATAACCGATAAAGCTTATGCCCCGCTGTAAGAATTCTCATAAATGCTTATTATTTAACCAAGTAACTTGCATTCGTTCTTCAAAGCCACGGTCAATATTCGTAAATACCTCTGTCGATTATACCCGCTGGAGGCTTGTCTTCGGTATCGGCCGGACCCTGCTAAGAGAACCTTTCTATTGTTTTCCCAGCTTCGAATTCAAAGTATATCCAATCTGTCATACAACAAAAACGTCTCGGAACCTTTGTTCGGCTCCGAGACGCGAATTTTATATCACTGCCTGTGCTTTAATTTCTGACATACTACCATGTCCATGCTGCGAGTAGCATTGCCATGTCTGCCGAACCGACAATACCATCACCATTGAAGTCTGCTTCTGGGTATGTCTGTCCGTCTTTGGATATAAGAACCGATAAGTCGAGGACATTGACGCGACCATCTCTGTTTACGTCACCTGCCGCCAGATACGTGTATGCAGTAGCCAAAGTTGCGGATTGTCCGTCAGCATTTGTTACTACTACTGATTTCACACCAGTAGAATTTGATGGTGCTTTTACGGTAATCGTTGAACCGTTGACTACTACCACACTATTCGCCGAAGCCCCACCGACAGTAACGGTAGCTCCGGAAAGGAATCCTGTGCCGGATATAGTAATACTTGTACCGCCAGCGACATATCCATTGTTCGGGCTCACGGCCGTAATGGAAGGAGCTGCATTGTAAGTGAAGGCAGAAGTCCTGACACCAAACTGTCCGTCGGCATTTGTCACTCGGACATCAACCGTACCAGCCGCT
>JBGTMN010000068.1:0-4120 GCA_041743525.1 Saccharimonadales bacterium (SeqCode)
TAAATTCATGTAAAGGGGGATATGGAGATGTCACGAAAAAATTGGGATAAGATTGCAGATCAACAATTTGCCTCACTCAGCCAGGACGAACAAGAATTTTGGAGTGATTTACGGCAGATTGCCCGACAGAACAATACATAATCCATACGCAATAACCATATATTAGAAGAATACATAGACAAAAAACCACCGCTCAAACCGGTGGTTTTTTACTGCTCATGAAATGGGAGATGTGGTGTCGAGTCTTTTCTGTAGATTTTTAATTGATAGTTCGATGCACACCGTCATAGGGTGAATGTATAGTAAAGTGCACTGCTTTATATCTCGTAGTAAATCAAATAGCCCGCTCGGAATGAGCGGGCTATTGCCGTTGGGGCCAGTATCCAGAGGATACTATGACTCAGCTACTAAGCTCTATCGCGCAAGTCTTCGGCTTGATGTTTGGCGCGGTTGCCGCCAGTTTTCAAGTCGCTTGCGATACGGCCTTTGTTCTTCTGGGATTTGTCGTACAGGTCGTCCAGCATGCGGCTGGCTGCGTTACGTCCTCCTAAACCGAAAGCAAGTGCAAGTCCAAGCGAAATGCTTCCCAAGATAGCGGCGTAGGTGATTGTTACGATTTCCGGTGCAATGTTCAACTGGTTTAAGATCATGAACGTTGCAATACCCATTATGAGGAGCGGTGCGGCGGTTGCGATAACCTTGCCAGTTGGTGTGTCGCCCATGGCGTTTGATACGAGTGCGCTGACTCCGCCTGATACGGCACCGGCTACCAAGAAGATCAGGATAGCGGCGATGACATTAGGAATGTAAGCGTAGATTGCGCGTATGAAGTCTACGAGTACCGGAATACCGAGAACCGATACGGCGATAGATACGGCAAACAGGAATATTACCCAATAAGTGATCGTTGCTAGAAGACCCTGTGGGTCCGGTATGGCTTTTTGGATAACGTTGCCACCCTGGCTTGACTGCACGCGGCGGTTCAGTTGAGCTTTCCCGAGCAGATTATGTACTGCGGCTGCAACTGCTTTCGCAACAAGATAACCTATTAATAGTATTGCGAGAGCTCCGAGCAATTCAGGAATAAATTCTATGAATCGTTCGAGTAAATTGCGGAGATAATCGCCCGCTGCGTTGGTTTCATCACGCATGTTTTGTCCTCCTTTAGTTATTTAATAGTGCGTACTATACGTTGTGTTCCGCGAGCCAACAGTTAAATTTATCACTTGTTAAAACGCTTAACTTTTATAGTTTATCAGACTGTGGTTACTATTACATGTCTTTCCAGTGGCGAAAGTGCTTATGATACTGATATACTTACACGTAATGGCTCACAAGAAAAAAACATCTTATACAGTGTCTGGTAGATTTTCCTTTACGATGCAGCGGACTTGGAGGCGATATGCGCAGACCAACCGTTACGTGACGGGCTTTGCCATACTAGCACTGTGTATAGTAGGAGTAATGACGATGCAGGTTCAAACCGCGCTAACGCCGGAACTGATGCCTGATAGCGTCGCAATCGCCCGAAAGATAGAGCAAGATCGAAAAAATAATGCCGAGGAAACTCAAGTTGTGACAAAGCCAGCTGAACAAAGCCAGCCGCCAGTTAGCGCGACGCCTTCGGCGTCAGCCAAGGTAGTGGCACCAGCGCCAAGTCCTGCGAGAAACTGGCCTATTACCAGTTTGTACATCGACCCTGTATCTGACGCTGCAGCACAAGCTCGGGCTTGGGCGGCATCAAAACCTGCAGACTCGGCGGCAATGGCGAAAATGGCCGCCCAACCACAGGCTGCTTGGTTTGGCGATTGGAATCGTAACATACAGCAAGAAGTGAGCGACTATGTCGGCAGAGCGGCTGCAGCTGGAAAAATGCCTGTCCTGGTCGCGTACAACATACCGATGCGCGATTGCAGTCATTATTCGGCCGGCGGCGCAAAATCTGCGGCTGAATATAACGCTTGGATACATAAAATGGTTCAGGGTATTGCCGGCCGGCCGGCGGCCGTCATTATAGAGCCGGACGCTTTACCTATGCTCAATAACTGTCTTGATGCTGCTGGACAGCAATCTCGGTTATCTATGCTGTCTCAGGCGGTCAAAGCATTCAAGACCGGACCGCAAACATTCGTATATATAGATGCCGGTCATCCTGATTTTCGCTCTGCAAGTGTCATTGCTGATTGGCTCAAACAGGCTGGCGTAGTCGAAGCTGACGGTTTCAGCCTAAATGTTTCGAACTTTTACAGGACTAGCGAACTCATCCCCTATGGACATGCCGTGTCCAAGCTAACAGGGGGCAAACGGTTCGTGCTTGATACGAGCCGAAATGGCAATGGCATACTTTCCGGCAAGGATTGGTGTAATCCGCCCGGACGTGCTCTCGGAGTAGCTCCAACTGCAGTAAACACCGGAAGTTCGCTGATAGATGCGCTCCTCTGGATTAAGACCCCCGGACAGTCCGACGGCACCTGTAATGGCGGCCCAAGTGCAGGTCAATGGTGGCCGGAATATGCTCTCGGGCTGGCCCGTTCTGCCGGCTGGTAAATAAAGCCACCCTGTCAATGGCTGCACGCTTCGGAAGTAGTCATCTGTTCGAGTGATTAATTTGATAGTGCAGTGCCAACTAAAAACGCTATACTGCTCGTATGACTAAAAAATCCGTTTTAGCCTTAGTAATCATAGCGTTTCTGATGCTATCGCTAGTTTACGTGCTTCGTTATTATCAATCTGGAGATACTGCTCGCGGGCCGCGTCAGCAATCTTCGGAGCAGAGCATAGAAGTAATTGCCGAGGGCTTGCAGGTTCCGTGGAAAGCAATTCAGGTTCCAGGTACCGACGATGTGCTCGTCACCGAACGTGGCGGTTTGCTGCGACGTATTGGCAGTCAGCCAGCAGAATTACAAATTCAACGTGTGAGTGAAGCTGGCGAAGGCGGTTTGCTTGGTGTGACGCTCCATCCGGATTTCCAGGACAATAGATGGTTATACGTTTATTTTACGTCACAAAACAACGGAAGTACGACAAATCGTGTAGAGCGCTACGTATACGAAAACGACCGCCTGACAGACCGAACGACCATTTTAGACGGCATTCCCGGTGCTACTAACCACAATGGTGGCGCAATCGAGTTCGGACCGGATGGATTATTATATATTGCTACCGGGGATGCTTCCGAGGAGGATTCCGCACAGGACACATCTTTGCTTGGTGGAAAAATATTGAGAGTGACCGATGAAGGGGAAACGCCGTCGGATAATCCATTCTCTAATGCGGTGTATTCATACGGACATCGTAATCCGCAAGGAATGGCCTGGGACGATGAAGGACGGATGTGGGCGACTGAACACGGACGTTCCGGGTTACGTTCTGGTTATGACGAACTGAACCAAATACGCAAAGGTGCAAATTACGGCTGGCCAGTCATTCAGGGAGACGAGGTGCGCCAGGGAATGGAGCGGCCGGCGGCTCATTCTGGCCCTTCGACCACATGGGCGCCATCAGGACTGGCGTACGCCAATGGATCGCTATACTTCGCAGGATTACGTGGCAATGCGCTCTACCAGGCTCAGCTGTCTTCTGATGGGCGTGTCGGAGAGATTAAAAAGCATCTGGACGGAGAATATGGAAGATTGCGCGGCGTAACGGCCATAAATGAAGGAGACGCGCTGCTTGTGACTACTTCTAACCGCGATGGACGCGGCAGTCCGAGTAATCGAGACGACCTGATTTTGCTGGTGAATATTAATGTGAAGTAAGCAGAAAGAGTTTAATCGTGTTTTATACGCATGATAGCCATTAAGTATTCTTGGTCCTCAGTCTGACTCATGTGTAATGGATAGAAATCGTTGAAATCGAACTGGTGTAGTATGTCAAGTCCGCTTTGAAGCAGACCGCGATACACTAACAAAGATTCATCCTTATTTAGATGAATTGATCGTTCGCCATTGTCGAATTTGAATAAAATAGTCAAAGCTGTCTTAAATCGAATCCTGATAAAACGCTCATTCCTTTTTTCATCAAAACCAGGCTCGACTTCATACATGGAGTCATCTATGTTCAATAGTTTGACCACAAATCCGAAAATCGGAGGCAAGGTAAGTTCTCCTGGTACGGCATT
>JBGTMN010000069.1:0-1831 GCA_041743525.1 Saccharimonadales bacterium (SeqCode)
AAAAATCTAAAAAACGAGATAAAATCCTACCGCCCGATATTGATGCCTGGGTAGCGGCAGGTATCTGTGGCATAATGTGCTTATGCCTGAAACGAAGACAAACATTTCTCTCACTGAATGTGCAGAAGATGCCGCGTTGGAACACGAGCGCCTTACGAGCCTAGTTGGAAGTATGGTAGATGGTGTCATTGCCGTAGACCATGCCGGAAAAATAGTTCTTTACAACGGTGCTGCATTGAATATTTTAGACAGCAACAGTGCGATCAAAAATAAACCACTTTATAAAGTTTTTAACTTATATGATAAGAACAATCAGCCGGTTGACATACATACGCTTGTTAAAAAAACGACTAAAGCAACTATAAGCCGAGATTATAAGATCAAATACCAAGATGGTAGTTATGTCAGCCTTTACTTCAGTATTGCGCCGGTACATCAGAGCTATGGAAAAAATACTTCGGGCGGTCATGTTATGTTGCTCCGAGACATCACCCGGGAAAAATCATTGGAAGAAGAAAGGGATGAATTTATCGGCGTCGTGAGCCATGAGCTAAGGACACCCATAGCAATAGCCGAGGGTAATCTAAGCAATGCTTTATTTTTATGTGAACGATCCGGGGACATTCAAGACGTTAAGGCCGCACTAAAGGAGTCTCATAATCAAACTCTTTTTCTGGCGTCAATGATCAACGACCTTTCGACGCTCTCGAGAGCGGAAAGAGGAAAACTTGCACTAGAGGTGGAATCTATAAATATTCATGACCTAGTCAAGGAATTACACGCGGCATACACCCCCCAGGCAGCACTGAAGGGTCTTAATCTGGACGTATTGTTGCATGACCATCTGGAACTGCTTTACTCTAGCAAATTGTATGTTCGCGAAATTCTGCAAAACTTTATTACGAATGCCCTAAAATATACCGACAAAGGCCAGGTGACTATCGGCGCAAAACCGGGACCAAAGGGCACGTACGTTTGGGTGGAAGATACCGGTATCGGGATAAGCAAAAACGACTTGGAAAAGGTATATGATAAATTCTTCCGATCAGAAGATTTCAGAACCCGTAAAAATAGCGGAACCGGACTTGGCCTCTACGTCACCATGAAACTGGCGCGCATGCTCCATGCCGAGATAGAAGCTAAAAGTCATTTGAACAAAGGTTCAATTTTTACAATATATTTCCCTAATCTAAAGTAACTGTTTTAGGATTCGGGTAGCTTCGGGTAAGCATGCATCACCGGGATGCATACGTTCCGGCCCTTCCATACGACTTCGTCGAACTCGTATTGGTACATAGAATAATGAAGTAATACCGTTTGAAGTATCGCAGCTGCCGGAAATGCCATTACATCCTGCAAGCGGGCTTTACCGTAGCCTATAATGAGCACATATCGGTATGCGACATACGTAAGCAAGATCGTAAATATCGCGACTAATATCTCCGGATATTGCCCCATCTGAGTCAACGCCACATAGAGCATCGAAACCGGTAAAATGAGGAACAGTACGGCTGCCGAAGTGATAAGCGCTACATTCTCTGGTCGGCGATGAATTCGCGGATAGGCCACTCTTATCGCAGTATCACGTTGTTGTTGAAAGGTTTTTACTGTTTGAATACCAAAGATCTTTCCGGCAGACAGAAAACTGTACCGATCATTATGTATTTGTTGACGGGCAAAGTGCATTTCTGGAATTATCATTCGGCTCACTGCTTTGAATGACCCCATGTTTCTGAGGGCTTCACGCTTAATACTCCAGCATGAACCCAGGATTGGGGGAGCATTAAAAAGGCGTCTCGGAAGCGCTATCTCGTAAAAATAACGCATCGGC
>JBGTMN010000070.1:0-14425 GCA_041743525.1 Saccharimonadales bacterium (SeqCode)
ATACCGCAGCGTAACCGGACATGCAAGCTTTACTGTCCAAAGTGGCGACGCGCCCAAGCAAATCCAAATAGAAACATATAGGAGAACTGCTTCTACTGGAGCGTTTGAGGTATACCTTAAACAAGACAATGGATTCAACTGGACTAACAACTGGTCGCAGTGGGTAAAACCTGACCAGAACCTCGTGACGACTAATACTACTTTCGACAGTACGATTGGAAATACTGCGACCAAAATCAATTACGGTACTAACCCAGCACTTGGGCTGGTTGCGAGTACGACGGTAGATGCTGATACAAGCGGCCTGAACCTGGCTACAGCGAGTGCCTACGAAACCATAGGTGCTAGCGGCAGCTTTGCGAGGCAAACAGCAAAGACACTGCCTGGCGGAAACGTAACTTCCTATTCCTATTACAGCGCTCTGCAGACAATCGATAACCCTTGCACGACTACAATCACTGAAGCTTTTAAGCAAGCAGGCCGAAAAAACATCACAACAGATCCAGACCCCGATGGCGCTGGACCGGCAACGAGCCGAACTACCCAGGAAATATATGACGATTCTGGGAATGTTGTTGCCGAGAGAATCAACCAAGACCCATGGACATGCCATACCTACGATGCTCGTGGCAGGGTAACTGAAACTAAGTACCCAAACAACAATGACTCAGCACCCCGCACTGTAACTTACAATTACGCGGCCAACGGAAATCCGCTCGTACATGCCGTAACCGACACGGAAGGAACGATTCAAACGTCATATGACCTACTGGGCCGCGAAGTCAGCTATAGCAATAGCTTTGGTGATGTCACTACAACAACCTACGACAATCTCGGACGGCTCATTACTAAAAATAGTTTGGTCGGAAACGAAGAATTCGTGTACAACAATCTCAACCGACTGACTGCCCAAAAACTCGATGGGACAACAATAGCTACACCGCAATACGATGCTTACGGCCGGATGTCGGGAGTAACATACAACGGCGTCGGAAGTACTAATACGGCAATAGGGCGTGATGCGCTTGGGCGACTGGATAATATGACTCATACGCTTGCTGGCAGTACGGTCAGTGACAACGTTGTTCGGTCACAGTCCAGTAAAATAGTTTCCGGTACTGAAAACGGCCAAGCAAAGACGTATACTTACGACAAAGCCGACCGACTGACCGCAGCCACTTTTGGTACCCACAACTACGCGTATAGTTTCGCTACCTCGACATGTAGTGGCGCAGCATCCAATAACAACGCCGGAAAGAACGCTAACCGCACCAGTTCTACCATAAATGGCGTTACTACCAATTACTGTTACGACAACGCTGACCGTCTGGAATGGAGCTCCAACAAAGATCTGGCGTCCCCCTTATACAATGAACACGGAGACACTACCCGGCTTGGAGCTACGTGGGACGGCGGTACCTACGTAACCGAATTCTGGCACGACTCCGCTGGCCGCAGCAAAGAAGTCCGCCAAAACTGGGGAGCACAAGCAACAACCTACAACCGTGACGTCCAAGACCGCATCACCATGCGCTGGGTAGCTAACGACGGTGTAAAACAGGACGCCTCCTGGTACGGCTACACCGGAGAAGGGGACAGTCCTGATTTCGCCCGCAACCAAGATTGGACAGTTACAGAGAAGTACATTCCCCTCCCTGGCGGAGCACTCCTGACAGTCCGTCCTGCTCAAACAGGTAATGCCGGCAAGATCTATTCCCTCCCCAACATTCATGGTGACGTCATAGTAACCATGGACGCAAGTGGTACAAGCACCGGAACATTCAGCTATGATCCCTTTGGTGAAACTATATCGACCAATGAACCTGACAACACTGGCTCGCAAGGCTCTTTCGGCTGGGTAGGCCAACACCAGAAGTTTACTGAAAAAGCGCAGGTATTGAATGCGGTGCAAATGGGCGCGAGAGTGTATATACCAACCATGGGACGGTTTACGAGTGTCGACCCGGTGGAGGGTGGTGTGCAGAATGCTTATGTGTATCCTGCGGATGCGGTGAATATGGCTGATTTATCGGGAATGGCTGGATTTAACCAAAATTCATCTTATATGGAGGATTTACTTAAAAAGTACGGAAAATCTGGAAGGGGGCCTATAGCTAATAAAGATAGTAAACTATGGAAGCAGGCAATTAGAAATGATAATATGCGCCAAAAATATGAAAATCAAAGAAACGTACAAAAAAGAAATATGAATATCAAGAATAATTTGAAAAAAGGACCGAGAGGATCTAAGATAGGACCATTGATATTGATTCCAAGTTATCTAACCGATTTCCTGGAACCTAAAGGACGGCCAGTATAGATGTATAACGGAATAATTACAAGTGATGCAAGAGAAATTGTTGTTGATATTGATTTTTCTCACGAACGATCATTTCAGAATGGGCTAAGGCAAATAGTCGCAGCCTATGGCGCAGGCGTTGACTACTATCCTAAGGCATTGTACTTATGTAATAACGATAGTAAAGGACAGCATTTAACACTCCAGTATTTAATTGACACGAATCAATTAGAGTATGAATCTTTTGCTGAAAGAGAACAAAAAAACAGCAAGTATTCTATCGTTACAAATACAGGCGAGGATATGATTTGTATAAAAATCAAAGCCATTACTGCAGTGCCGATAACCGACCTGGAAGGCATACTACAAACGACGATAAATGTAATTGATGAAAATGACACTATATCTAAAATAATCAGCTGTACTCTAAATAATCCAGTATATAGTGAAATAAGATATGCACCTGAGATAATAATTGTATCCAGCACAAAACGGTAAACATGTCGTATATTTCGAATAATATCTAAACAGCGATGTTGTTAAGTTTAAGATATCTATCGAACTTCAAAACTTTAAAATGCAAGAGAGAGGTTGAAGATGATGGAAAATTTTCATTAGAAAACAAAACGTATAAATTCTGATCAAAAAGGCACGCTGAACATTGATGGTATAAAGGCATTGTATAATATCAGGACAAAAAAGCGACGCTAGGCCAATGATAGCCGCAGATCTAAGAGTTTTAAGAAATTATCTAAATAGTCAGAAGAGATGAATAAAATAAACTCAGACAATTTATATGTAAATATGAGGCCATGGGAAGAGGGTGGCAATCGTATAGTTTACCCTGAAAATGCTAGTAATTTAGCATTTGATTTGCACAATGATTTTATATTAGGAGAAATAAATTACTTAACAGACGATCAATCGACTATAGAGTTTTGCTTTGCCGGTCATGGGTATAACCCTAACTCTATGGCTAAGGAGAGCAAAAAAAGAAAAATTGCATTAATTTTCAGTAATGTCGCTAACATTACAAATTCGCCGGACTTTATGGTGAATGATATAAGAAATTTAAAAATAGATGATTTTGTTGTAAATCCCGATGCTACTAAACTGAAGGTTGAGTGGTATAGCTGGCAAAGCGCAGAACAAGAACAATTATGGCTATGCTTTGATGCCCAGCACAACGGCATCCTGGGCCTATACAGTGACGTAGCTGGAACGAACACCCGATACTACACACACTCCACTCATGGTGATGGTCCCGTAGTCGGACAAATAGTCAACGGAGCCGCCTACTACTTCCTTACAGACCTCCGGGGCTCAATAGTCAAAGTCACGGACATAAACGGCAACGTTCAAAACACCTACGAGTATGACCCTTACGGTACGCTCCTCCATTCCACCGGTTCAGTCCAAAACCCATGGCGCTACGCCGGTGCATACTACGACTGGCAGACGGGGCTATACAAAATGGGAGCCCGATACTACAATTCTACTGATGCCCGCTGGACACAACTTGATCCGAGTGGAGCAGAGGCAGGATATGTGTATGCGGCGGCTAATCCGGTGAATCTGGTTGATCCTAGTGGGTATGCTCCCTTACCGAGTACTTTATTGAACGAGACAGCTGCAGGATGTGTTGCGGGCGGTGTTTCCGGCGGTGTTGGTGGCGCACTAGTAGCCGCTTATACCGGTGGATTAGCTACGCCGGCAATACTTTACGGTGCTGGTGCTGGCTGTGCGTTAGGCGGATCTGCTGCATTGTACGATACATATTTTGGCGAAGGGACGGGCAGCGGCTTCCGTGCAATCAATGACTTTCTATTTTTAAGGGACTTCAGGTAATTATATGGACTGGACTATAATCATACTTGCCCTAATAATAGCAGGAGTCCCATTATATTATTTTGTGCGCAGACAGATAAATCCAGAATTCGATGTAGTACTGTTCAAATTTCCAAGCCGGCATACAACTGCTGGGAAGATGTACATAATGGGGTTGTCGATTCTACTCGCCATACTGCTTTACTTGCAGTTCAGCGGGGCGTATGAGACTAGGCAGGGAACGACTATGCTTGTGATTGTTGCTGTACTCTTGATCTTAACTACTGTTGCACTGCATTATTCATTTCATAAGAATAATAAAAAACGGTAGTATGCGCTACCTTGTCCTTGCCCTAATGTTAATATGAGCAACGAAACCAAAACAGTGCTCATCACTATAGGACTAATCTTAGGTGGTATCATTGTATTGATTAATTCTAAAATAGACATATTACCTCAGACTAACAGTAGAAATTCAAAGATCATTGGCGTAATCAGTTTGTCGCTTACTTTCCTGCTGTTATTAATCCTGCTTTTTAATAAAGGATAGACGCACTAAATTCAATTCACGAGAATCAATCATCGACCTTCGCGACTCCACAGTAGTAGAAAGCCTGCACGGAGGATTTTATTATAGTGCATTTTAGTTGGTGATGATTATGCTTTTGGTTATACTTTAATTCAAAAGGGGTGTATGTGTTAAAAATTGTCTTGGGTAAAAAACACAACTGTAGTATAATTAACATTGCAATATCAAGCGGGTTGGAGTATAGAGAGGAACTGCTGTGAACATATCATTAGCAAAGTTGAAGGCGATCATGCTATTCTTTGCTGAAAATACTAATCCTCAATATCTAGGTAAAGTAAAGTTGATGAAACTATTCTATTACCTAGACTTTAACCATGTAAAAAAACACGGTACATCTGTCACGGGTGATGAATACTATCATTTAGAAAAAGGGCCTATCCCCTCAACAATTATGAATATGATAGGCGAACTAGCGCAAGATCCAGAAACATCTAAACTAGCCAGTGACATTACACTGGAAACTCCGGCCGGAACAAGAATGTTGCGAGTTAAAGGCTTAAGAGAATTTAGTGATAAAGATAAAAAACTATTTACCGAATCCGAACTTCAGATGTTGAGGGAAGTATCTGAAAGATACAAAAATGACAGCACGGATGAAATGATTGAATCCTCTCATACGGAAGCTCCTTGGAGAGAAACGAAATACGGTCAATCCATTCCTTATGAACTTGCCGCCCATGACACTAATTCTTCGTATACTGATGAAGAAATCAGATTCATTAATTCGCTAACACGGTAAGTTATAATATAGCAATGGACCATGCAGTAACTTTCGGTGATGTTTTTCAATATATTGGAGATGAATATGTTTACTTTGCGGAAGACGTCGAGGAAGATATTGTCTTTGCCGGTAAAATATTGCTTCCGCCTGAAACTTCACGCCTTGTTGCAGTGGAAAAAGGCCGCCAAGCTAAAAACCTACCTGAGCAATTGTCGCCAATATACAGTTATATAGTACTATCTACGTCAGAGTTCAAGAGGCGGGCAGTACTCTGTGCCTATGGAATTGAAAGCGTCAGACAGGTTAGACGCCCTCATGCCTCACTTGATATGGACGATAGGGAAAGAATCAAAACAGAAATAATGGAAGGTCCAGCACCTATCCGACTCAAAGAACTTGTTCGATTATTAGCATAAATTATTGATTTTATATACTCACGCTTCCACTGGTCCTCTGTAGCGTGAATTTAATATCTTTTGTATTTGTATCATCGGGCAAATCATACTGCAATGTTATGCCGATAGTGTTGAAGTTGCTTTTTTCAACATTTTTTTCGATAGCCTCAAAATTACATCTCCAAAGAGCCCGGTGAGATGCGTAGCGATGAGCGTACGCGTGTCATTGGCGGTCGACATGATGTCGCTATGGATGTTCGGGAAAGAGAAGGTCCGAGCGGAGGTGCCGGTAGTACCAAGACGGATGGTGACCAGGACATCGCCTGGAAGGGTGAGGTATTTTTCAGTGACAGCATTTGAGCTGTTTAGGAGGACATCGGGGGTGTCTCCAAATAGGGTGAAGCCGTATTTGTTCGTAGTTGTCGTACCGGCAGGGTGTGGTTTCGGGAGATGGCGCGGTTTTGGACGTCACGAGTGTAGGTGGTCTGGGTCGTACCTTGAGAAATACCCGTGTTTCTATCTCCAGCGTCATAGTTAAAGGTAGTAGTACCGAGACTCGTGGTATTGCCATGGTCGCTTTTGATAGCTAATTGTTTTTCGATTAGGTACAGATCGGATAACATCATCAGTCAACATATATACAAACTACAACACATAAGACACACAATGTATAGTGCTTGAACATCGATAGGGGATCTGGGCTAGAGTCGCTAAAGTAAATTCTGCTTCCGTATCCATGTCACACTTAAGCAGGCTGCCTCTGATGAGGGTTCTGAAAGTGTTGCATTATGTGGTGTATTTTTATGAAGATTGCAGATGCTACTGAGAAGTTTGGACATAACTATACGCTCGGTCGTAAAGTTCATTCACTAGATGTTAGTGGTATTCTGCGGCTCGTATTTGAACTTTAACACCACTGAGCTGCATATATAGAACATCTGAAGATATATGGTTAAGGGTGGTGGGGCAGTAGTTTGTTACGTTCCGAAAGTTATGATCAATTATTGCAGGATGCGGTTTCTAGTAATCTTATATGAAAGTTAGGAGAGTATCCTTTTTTGCCTAGATCAGTTGCCGGCATGGGGAAGGAGATGCTGAATGGTATTGTTGCGTCCTGTGCATGCCGCAGGAGATGTTGCTCATTAGGCTATTATAACAGAGACGGGTTCGCAGAAAGTTGGTTTAATGCCAAACAATCGCTTCTTTAGGTTCATATGTTTATATTATAGTAATATACACAACATACTTTACATAAAGTGACACATTATGTATTATACCGATGGGCAGTGAGAGATCGGACTCCTTCGTTTGAAAAAAGGCTGATCTCGCTTTTCTCCCAATTATGTTCGTTTACAATGCTAGGACACAGTGATGCGAGAACTTCCTCGTCTCTGTTAAACGACGCGCCGGTTGACGCCGGCGCAGCCCCAGGCTTAGAAACCTGAGGTCTTAGTTTTCGCAGGTTTTCTTGTCCTAACATTGTCAACGAAATTGGAGCTGCCCTCTATATTACTTATAAGGAGGAGCTATGTCTCTTTTTAACAAACCTACTAAAACCGCAGCGCCAGTAATAAATCTAGCCGGTGGCGATGCTTATAGCCAGTCTCCCGAAAACGCTCTGGTTTCAATGTTACTAACTAATTTTATTCGTCCGCAGGCATATCGCTCGGGAAGTGAAGCACTAACTAAGCTACAACAGCTTGTCGCGCAGAGTGATCCTTTGTTTGCCGCTAAGGCTGGTATCTATGCACGCAATGAATTCGGTATGCGCTCAGTGAGCCACGTGCTCGCAGGAGAGCTTGCGCATAATGTTAAAGGCCAGGAATGGGCAAAAAACTTCTATGATCGTGTCATTCGTCGGCCGGATGACATAACGGAAATTGTCGCCTATTACATCAGTCAGTATGGCAAGCCGTTACCGAACTCCCTCAAGCAGGGACTGGCGCGGTCATTTGATAGATTCGATGCTTACCAGCTCGCTAAGTATCGCGGCAAGTCTAATAATATATCGCTTGTTGATGTGGTAAACCTTGTTCATCCTCGACCTGGCGAAAAGAACGGCGATGCCTTGAAGGCGTTAGTCAATGACGAACTTCGATCAGAAAACACGTGGGAGGCCCGCATATCGGCCGCAGGCCAGGATACGGCGAAGCGTCGGCTGGCATGGAAAGATTTGCTGGAATCCAACAAGCTTGGCTACCTTGCCCTGCTGCGCAACCTTCGTAACATAATGACGGATGCACCTGACATGGTAAGCTTGGCTTGTGAACAACTTGTCGACGAAAAGCGCATACGCGGATCGTTGGTACTGCCATTCCGATTCACGACTGCTATTAAGGAAATCAGCCAAATTCCAGAATCAAGGGAAGTGGTTACCGCTCTGTCTCGAGCAGTCGACATTTCGGCGCAGAATTGCCCGGAGTTTGAGGGCAATACGCTTATTGCCGTGGACACTTCCGGCTCAATGAGCGGTCGTCCTTCTGAGATAGCGACACTATTCGCTGCAATGCTCTACAAAAAGAACACACGGGCAGACCTGCTACTATTCGACACCGAACCACATCCAATAACCCCGAATCCGGACGATTCAATCATGTCTATTGCTAATTCCATGCCCTTCCACGGCGGCGGTACGGATTTCAATATCATCTTCGACTATGCTCAAAAGCAGTATGACAGAATCATCATTCTGTCGGATATGCAGGCTTGGTCCGATCAAGGCCTGAATGGCTGGTCGCAGGGATGCGGTAATCCGAAAGCTGCTCTCGCTGCTTACCGCGATCGTGCGGGAGCAAACCCAAAGATATTTTCGTTTGACCTTCAAGGTTATGGTACGCTGTCGTTTCCGGAAAAGAACGTGTATAGTCTGGCTGGTTTCTCCGACAAAGTATTTGAACTAATGCAAATATTGGAATCTGGACAAAACATGGCCGATGTCATACGCAAGGTAGAACTGTAGGGGTGAAGGTATGAAGCGAGTTACATTTTATCTAGATGATGAAGAATACCGTCAACTGAAAATTGTACTCGCCATACATGGTAAGAGTGCGAGCGAGTGGCTACGCGGAGAAATATCACAGTATGTGCGGGGTTCTACTCCTGGAATTTCTGTAGAGCAACTCGCTCGCTTGCCAAGACTCCCCAAACAATACCCGCAGCCGCCAAAACCTAACGACTTCGACGAAAACATTGACCTACGATAAAGTAAACAAGAGACAATCACTATGAGACAACTGTACGTAACACGTGGCATACCAGGATCTGGCAAAAGCACCTTCATTCGCGAAAGCAACCTGGAGGCCTACACAATTTCACCGGACGCAATACGTCTAACTTTCGGCTCCCCAGCTATGAATATCGAGGGGCGTATCGTCATGCCAGTAAAAGATGATGCTCGGGTTTGGGAGTTGCTCCGCGAAGCGCTCGAAGCACGTATGAAACGTGGCGAACTGATAATTGTTGACGCCACTCACACCAACGCCCGCTACTTCAATGATTACGCGAAGCTCGCTCAGAAATACCGCTACCGGACATATGCAATTGACTTTGCCGATGTGCCGCTTGGGGTATGTAAGGAACGCAACCGCGCACGTGAAAGCTACAAGGTAGTTGACGATAAAGTGCTCGATATTATGCATGACCGTCTGCGTAAATTTGTCATTCCAAAGCAGTTCAAAGTACTGAAGCCTGAAGACATTGCGGCTACTTTAGTGAATGACACTGTCGATCTGTCGGGTTTCACACGGATACACCACATAGGCGACATTCAAGGATGCTACACGCCACTCAAGCAGTATTTTGATAAGTATCCATACAGTGAAGACGAGTACTACATCTTTACGGGCGACCTGCTTGACCGCGGTTCTGAAAATGCCGAGGTGTTGCAGTATGTCTGCGAGCACTTCGTGGACAAGCCGAATGTCACATTCGTCGAAGGAAATCACGACAATTACATATGGCAATGGCTAACACGCCAGCCAATTACGGCCCGCGAATTCAATGGACGTACCCGCGGTCAGCTGGAAGCTGCAGATATAGACAAGGCTGCAGTCAGCCGGCTGATACGCAGCATGCGCGAATGCCTGCTATATACCTACAATGACAAGCAAGTTATGGTTAGTCACGCTGGCATCAGCACCTTACCCGAAATACTGAAGCTGATCTCAAGTGAACAATACATCCGCGGCACCGGTTCGTACGCCGATACTGGCATTGTTGACGATGCGTTCGTTGCAAACACCCCGGATAATACATATCAGGTGCATGGTCATCGCAACCAGCAGAACTTTGCAACACAGTACAACGAGCGCTGTTTTAACTTGGAAGGTAAAGTCGAGTTTGGCGGGGAGCTAAGGATTGCTCAACTAGGCCAAGCGGGCTTTACCTGCGTGGAAATTTCTAACCAGTCTTCAGAACTCACGCTTCATCCGGAGAACGCGCCTTTAGTTCATCAAATGCGCACCAACAGAAATATCGCTGAAAAGAACCTAGTGGGAAATATTAGTTCTTTCCATTTCAAGTCAGATGTATTTTGGAATAAAAGCTGGACCAAGCAAACGGTAACGGCCCGGGGATTATTTGTGAATACTTTGACAAATGAAATCGTGATCCGTGCGTACGACAAGTTTTTCAATATCAATGAGCGCCGGGATACCGAAATGTCAGCTCTTAAGGAGACAATGGTCTTTCCTGCGAAAGCCTGGTTGAAAGAGAATGGTTACCTAGGGCTTATTGGTTATGATGCAGTATCTGGCGATCTAATATTCGCGTCAAAATCGACGACCGAAGGAGAGTTTGCAGGTTGGTTCAAGCAGCTTTTCATTCGAAAGTTCGGTAAACATACGGAGCCCTTGAAAGAGTACCTAAGCAAACACAATGTTTGTTTGGTATTTGAGGTGATTTTGCCCGACCTTGACCCGCATATCATAGACTATGCGGAAGATGTCGTGGTGCTGCTGGATATCGTGAAACGGCAAGCAGATTTTGAAGCCTTACCTGATAGTCAGCGCGAAGAATTTGCGACTAGCATTGGTGCCCGGACTAAGCGGCTGGTGGCAGAGTTTGCAGATTGGAATGCATTTGAAGGCTGGTACGAAAACCTGAAGGGACTGGATTACACATTTGATGGAACTCCTGTCGAAGGATTCGTTATTGAAGATTCCAAACACTATCATGTGAAGATAAAACTTGATTTTTACAGTTTCTGGAAACAACTGCGGAGTGCGCTAGACGCTCAAAAAAACGGCAAACAACCTAAGATTAAACAGGAGTGTGAATATCCTGAGTTAGCACAAGAAGTCATTGATTTTATGGCAGGGCTGCCAGGCGAGGTAGTTGCCAAGGATACTATCATTGATATCAGACGTAAATATCTTGCCCATAATGAGCAAAAGCATCTAAGTTAACCTAGTTACTCGGATCGATAAAGCAAAAGTGACGCTGTGCATTACGTTAGTATGTCAGCGTCACTTTTTTGTGAAGACTCTTGGCGAAGTCAGGGGAGTAGCCTTTTTTACCCAAATCTGGCTCCGGAAGCAGGAAAGAGAACTCGAATGGTTGGTTTATTTCGTAACCATGCCGCAGGAAATATTTGCCATATGAGTGTAGTATAACAGAGGTAGCTTAGGATAACTAACAGTATTACAACATCGAATTATTGTTTGCGAGGTACGTCCTTGCAAACAGGGCCTTGCAGGCCTTGTTAACTTAGCTAATTCCCGAACATAGGGTGCATTTCGCCGGTTTTGCGCGGGTCGGTTGCCAGATAAATGATATTGGGATTACTGCCATTATCGCATGAAATTTTATTTGCGGGTACAGTTCGCGAGCCGTTAAACGTCGAGTTCCATACTTTAATTGTTGTATTTGAGCAGTCAGAAAACCATATGATGGAACCGCTGCCAAGCCCGCCGGGATTATCAATACGGGAATCCACCAGGTAATGCGGACCGGGTCGCCAGACTCGTAGACTTCGATGCCCCGGGCCTTCTATGACTAATCGGACGAACTCACTGCGAGAAGTTTTGTTGTCGATGCCGGCATCGGCATTCCATTTACGAACAGTCAGGTCTTCGGCATAAATTTCCGTGGTACCTCCGACAAGGTTGTCTAATGTAATTCCGTCATAGTTTGTTGCGCTGTAGCTAATCCAGGTTGGCCAGTTCGGTTCTACGGTGACGTTTTTGAGATACCATTTGATGTCACTGCCTGCTACGGTCTTGGCATTGTACAAGCTGGCTCCATAGATATCTGTCGACGCATTATTGGATATGTTTACGTTAACCAAGCCGATTCTTCGATCAGTCGGCAATACTTTGTCGTGCGCGTCGATGCCGTATTTACCACCGGTATTCGCGTAATCTTTGAACCATGCAGGTGTCTCGACATTTTGCCGTCCGGCGGCAGTGCCTGTGCGTGGAGTGATACCTTTGAAGTGGTTACCTATCCAGGCTGCAGCTCCTGTGCCCGGAGACGGCGCAGTAAATCTAACGAATTTTCCTGCCGATGCAGACGTGTCATTGCCAGTTATTGCACCGTTAGCTACGACCCCACTTTCTGATTCTATCGATATCGCCGGACTCGATGCGCGTGTATTCAACACAATGACGGTTCCCAAGATCGAGACGACGCCGATAGTTCCAACCGTAGCGTACCGCCGTAATACAGCGGTTACATTTTTGCGTTTTTTGTTAAGCATGAGGCTTATTATACGCTGTCACTGTTTACATTCCCATTGCATGCGTACTTTGAACTATGCATAGTGGCTTACCGTGTAACCACACTGCTGGAGATTGAACTCATTATAGTACTGCAACAGAGTTGGATAGGCGGAACTAACGCTGCTACGATATAAAAACTGATTTGCGAGGCACGTCCTTGTCAACCAATCTTGTCAACCCTTGACCCCTTGATGACCCCTGCCAACAAGCTGATTTTGAATGGTATTGTTGCATCCCGTGCAGAACTATTGTAGGCTTTCTTCTTTATAGTTGTGGCTTAATAACTTTCCAGAAAGCATTGTGCCATACCTTATGGCCTTTGTTATTCGGGTGAAACCAATCGGCCGCGTACATGTAAAACATAGATTGCCAGCCCTTATCCTGCATAGTTTTATGTAATGGGGCTACCGTAAGACCATGGAGACGAGCCTGTCGTGTCAAGACGCGCGAAGCTTCAAGAGCCTGTTGCTCCCATTTCCCGTGCATAAAGTACGGCGTGTCGGCTATAAATGTGTTTTTGGGTAGTTGCGAGATAAGTTTCGTTATTGATGCATCAAAATCGGCCGCACGGTAGCTGCGTAAGTCGTTGCCGCCTATGCCAAGCGTAATGATGTCTGGCTTCAAGAATCTGAGCAGTGGTAATTGGTCGCTGATAACATCATCAATCGTTGCACCAGTCTTGCTTAGATTGACAATCTGCACAGATTTACCGGATTTTTGCTGAATACTTCGAGCAAGCAGTGAGACGTAGCCTTTTTGAGGACTAGTAGCACCAATACCTTGTGCCGCAGAATCTCCCATCGCTACGTATAATAACCCGCCACTTTGGCCTACCGGCTTACCCCAATACTGAGCGAACTTTGTTGGCTGCCTCGAAAGCCGTATCAATAAGTAGGCCCACGCCGATAGAGACACAGCTACAAATACCATAAGAATCTGTAGGACGAAGTGTGGTGCCATTACCTGTCGTGGCCTCCGCCGTGGGCGTCGTCCATAATGTCGATATCGTAGCCGGCTTGTTGCGCGTAATCCTTCATGAGCATTATTTCTGACATTTGGGTATCTTGAATCTGCCTACTGAGCGTTTTGATCTCTTGGTGGTTCGCATTACTATCTGCGAGCGTCGCCATCTGAATGGCCGACATATGGTGAGCGATCATGTCTGATAGAAATGCTTTGTCCAGGTCGCCGCCAGTCTTACCGACCATGTTGGAGGTCATTTCATCGATGGCGGATTGTGCTGGTTCTTTGAGGTCGTATCCCCATTTTTCAGCCCAGGATTTCATATCAGCTATTTCCCGCGACTGGGCTATGATGATATCTCCGGCGAGTTTCTGGATAGCAGGGTTCATAGATTCTGTATCTACTAACTGTGCCATCGCGACTGCGCCGACGTGATGTTCGACCATATCGTTGATGAAGGCTTCATCGAACGCATCGCCCTTCAGTGTACTCAGGGAGTTCATCGTCATGCCGCTACCCATCATCTGCGTCTGGTCTGACCGGCTATTCATCTCTTCATTTTGACTAAGAGCAAATGATCCGAGGCCAATTGCAGCAACAGCAATTCCTGCTGCGATGATGCCTATCTTAATTTGATTGTTCATCATAATCTCCTTAATCTATTTTCGATTTTGTTAGCAGCAGCGAACTGGTCACTACTGACACGGAACTAAAGGCCATTGCCAAGCCTGCCAGAGCCGGATTCAGTACCAACCCAAAGCTACTAAATACACCGGCTGCAATCGGAATACCAGCCATGTTGTAGGCGAATGCCCAGAACAAATTGAGTTTGATACGGGTGAACGTCTTGTTGCTGAGTTGCAGCGCAGTTACGACATCGTTCAGGTCATTCTTGACGAGTACGATATCACC
>JBGTMN010000071.1:0-24560 GCA_041743525.1 Saccharimonadales bacterium (SeqCode)
GTCATGGCTCGAAAAAGCGTTCACGAACCACTGATGACCGGCATTGTCGCCATTGACACGATGATCCCGATCGGCCGTGGACAGCGTGAGCTTATTATCGGCGACCGACAGACTGGAAAAACTGCTATCGTCGTCGACACCATGATTAACCAGGCCCGGCAGAAGACCGGCGTCATTAACGTTTACGTCGCAATTGGCCAGAAACTGTCCAAAATCGCTGCTTTACAGGAACGCTTAAAGCGTGAAGGTGTCATGGATCAGACCATCATCGTGGCAACCGGCCCATCGGATCCTGCGGCTATGCTCTATCTGGCGCCCTACGCCGGTGCTGCCATGGGTGAATATTTCCGAGACAACGGCGGTCATGCGCTTGCGATTTACGATGACCTTTCCAAGCACGCCGTAGCCTACCGTCAGATGTCACTGCTGCTCCGCCGTCCTCCGGGCCGTGAAGCCTATCCGGGTGATGTCTTTTATCTGCACTCCCGTTTGCTGGAACGGGCTGCCAAGTTGTCCGATGAACTCGGTGCCGGATCATTGACCGCCCTGCCGATCATCGAAACGCAGGCCGGTGACATCTCGGCATACATCCCGACCAATGTTATTTCCATTACTGACGGTCAGATCTTCCTGGAAACCAACTTGTTCTACCAGGGTATCCGCCCTGCTATTTCTGTTGGACTTTCAGTATCCCGTGTCGGTGGTGCTGCTCAAACCAAAGCAGTCAAATCGGTTGCCGGTTCGCTTCGTCTGGACCTGGCTCAGTTCCGCGATCTGGCGTCATTTGCGCAGTTCAGCTCCGACTTAGACGCCGAAACCAAGAGCCGTATCGACCGCGGCCAACGGCTGACCGAGCTGCTTAAACAGAAACAGTTTGCGCCGCTATCCATTGCTGAGCAGGTTGTGACGCTGACAGCAGCGACAAAGGGAGCTTTTGATACAGTGCCGGTTGCCAAGATCAAAGACGCCCAGGAAGAATTGCTTAGCGCCGTGCACACCGGTCACAAGAAATTAGTTGATGAACTGAACACTGGCGCGAAACCTTCCGACGAAGCAACTGCCGAGATACTCAAATTGGCCGAGAAAGTCGCTCATTCGTATGCAGCCGCCGCTACTAAAACGAAGGCACAGATATAAGACCACTATGAATATGCCTGATAAGTTTCAAGAGCTGCAGCAGCCAGAGTCTCCATATGCGTTACCACGTTTTGATATTCGAAATGTAGCAGCAAGAATCATTTTTGATGACATCCCTCAAGTTTGGGAAGGTGATTTTGAGTTATTATACGACATAGAAGAGGAAATTATTAGAGGCTATGATATCGGTCGGAAGTTAGTCCAAGACAGTCTATTATCCCATGACAGGAGCGAATCTTAGATGGCCTCTAGACAGCAAATCAAGCGCCGTATCGGCTCAGTCAAGTCAACCCGTCAGATTACCCGTGCTATGCAGCTGATGGCCGCCAGCAAGCTGCGCCGGGCACAGGAAGCTGTGCTTGGGCCACGGGAATATTCTCTGGTTGCCCGCGAGCTGCTGACGCATTTACGCAAATTGGCTCAGGCGGAGACCAAGCATCCGTTATTTACGGAGCGGCCGGTAAAGAACCGTCTGATTATTGCGATATCCAGCGACCAGGGTTTAGCCGGAGCTTACGATTCCAATGTTATACGTACTTTGTTGCAAGAGCTATCTACCGACCGTGCAGCTGGTGTCAAGACATCGGTCATAACGATCGGTAGAAAAGTTTCGCATGCCGCATCGCGCATTCAGGGTGTCGATATAATCGCAGTGTATAGCGGTTTCCCTGAAAAACCCGACGCAAACGCCCTTCGCCCTATCCTCGATATGGTGTTTGACGGTTTTAAAAAAGAAGATTACGACGACGTCGATCTATTGTATACGAGGTTCAAATCGATGGTTAGCACCGAAGTCGTGGTACAGCAGATGCTACCGGCTGGTTTTGATGAAGTCGAGGTTTCGCAGGAAATATCATCTGCAAAAATAGAGCCTTCAGTCGAAGTGCTGGTGAATTCTACGGTTCAGCGGCTTTTGGAAGTACAATTGTATCAGGCGCGGCTGGAATCGGTAGCTTCTGAGATGTCCATGCGGATGATTGCCATGAAAAATGCGACCGACAACGCCGGTGACATCATTGAAGACCTGACACTTGAACTTAATAACGCCCGTCAGGCGGCAATAACCCAAGAGCTCGCCGAAATTACTGGCGGCGCGGAGGCTCTAAATGGTTGATCCTCAAGGAGAGTTATGATGTCGCCTGAACGCAATCATGAACGGCCGGATAGCGAACCGAGCGATTCGTTGCAAGAATTTCCAGAGAATTCTTCACTTGATCTATTCAAGCAGATGTTTGCAACGGCTACTCACAAGCTTGCGGACGCTGGACACAAACTTGCAGACGCCAGACACGAGCTTGCAGACGCCAGACACGATTATACAAATAGACTGAGACATAGGAATAAAGAAGGAGACTCATAATGCCATTAACCGAAATCAAACCAAAAGCTACGACACATACCGGCCGGGTAGTTAGAGTCGTTGGTGTCGTCGTCGACGTCGAATTTGCTGACCGCAAACTTCCGGCAATTTTAGATGCGCTTAAGATAGTCATCGATGGTCGCACGTTGCTTCTCGAAGTTTCTCAACACTTGAGTGAAACGAGCGTTCGAACGATTGCACTCGCAACGACCGACGGTCTGAAGCGCGGCGAGAGCGTCGAGAATACTGGCGCACCAATATCCGTTCCAATCGGTGACGAAACTCTTGGACGAATGTTTAATGTTATTGGAGAGCCAATTGACGAAATAAAAGAAGGCAATGACTTTAAACGTACCGCTCCGATTCACCGTGCTCCACCGACTTTTGACGAACAATCAGGCTCACAGGAAATTTTAGAGACGGGCATAAAGGTTATTGACCTCATTTGTCCGGTTCTAAAAGGTGGTAAGGTTGGACTATTTGGTGGTGCCGGTGTCGGCAAGACCGTCTTGATCCAGGAATTTATCAACAACATCGCCAAGTTCCACAGCGGTTACTCCGTATTTGCTGGCGTTGGTGAGCGAACCCGCGAAGGAAATGACCTTTACAACGAAATGAAAGAATCCGGCGTCATAAAAAACACGTCACTGGTCTTTGGGCAGATGAACGAACCGCCGGGAGCCCGACTCCGCGTCGCGTTGTCTGGCCTTACTATTGCCGAAGGCTTCCGTGATCAGGGTAAAGACGTTCTACTGTTCGTTGACAACATCTTCCGCTACACCCAGGCCGGTTCCGAAGTATCTGCCCTGCTTGGCCGTTTGCCGTCTGCCGTTGGTTACCAGCCGAACCTGCAGCAGGAAATGGGTCAGCTTCAAGAACGCATTACCAGTACCAAAGAAGGCTCAATCACGTCTGTGCAGGCTGTATACGTTCCAGCCGACGACCTTACTGACCCTGCCCCGGCTACGACTTTTGCTCACCTGGACTCCACGATCGTTTTGAACCGTGCGTTGACCGACCTCGGCCTCTATCCTGCCGTCGACCCACTCGACTCCAACTCGACTATCCTCGACCCGGAAATCGTCGGCGAAGAGCACTACAACGTCGCGCGTGAGGTTCAGCGGATTTTGCAGCGCTATAAAGACTTACAGGACATCATTGCTATTCTTGGCATGGAAGAATTGTCCGATGAAGACCGCCAGACCGTGGCTCGAGCCCGCCGCATCCAGCGGTTCCTGACACAACCGTTCTTCGTTGCCGAGATCTTCACCAACAATCCAGGTAAGTACGTCAGCCTCAAAGACACTATCAAGGGCTTCCGCGAAATTCTGGACGGTAAACACGACGACAAGTCCGAAAGCGCCTTCTACATGAAGGGCGGCATCGACGAGGTCAAATGATGACTGAACGAATGGCTAGTAATGAGTTTGATAGTTCGTCCCAAGGATTGATTGCTTCTATAGGTTCTAAAATTGCGTCATTGTTTCGTGGCAAAGAAGACGCAGTCCCGGTTATATATGCCGTCGACATAGAGCCTTCTGACCGTTTGACCCCAAAAAGACTTAAGATTATGGAAGATTTGCGCCGCACGCGTGATGAACTCCAAGATCAAGCTTATGAGGCACGATTAGGGCGCCCTGTAAGATCCGTACAACCGAATGAGGATATTCTATGAAATTCGAACTCATTACCCTTTCAGGCGTCAAATACAGCGCCGAGGCGTATTCAGTTGTCCTCCCGACTGCCGGCGGCCAGATAACGGTTATGCCCCTCCACGAACCGCTTTTGAGCGTTCTGAAACCGGGCGCAATAACGGTGCGTAAAGACAAATCTTCAGCCACCGAAGAAGTTTTTGCAACATACGGTGGTGTCGTAGAGATTACGCCAAAAGGCACTCGAGTGCTCGTAGACGAAGCTGACGGTGGAGACGAAATTAGCCAAGCCGAAGCTGAAAAGGCCCATGAGGCAGCTCGCAAATTACTGAAAGAAGCAAAATCATCGGTAGAACTGGAGCACGCTCAACAACTTGTCGACAGACAGGCTGTACGTCTGCAGGTCGCTTCAATCAAACGTCGTCACCAGCGCCGTTAGTAGTGTTACATATACGAGCCGCTTTCATAAGATTGGCCACTTGTTTGACGTGCTCCGGCCATACCTCACGGTTCGACTGGGCTGAACAAAGCGCTTTGTATATCAAAACCGCCTGCTCCGGGTCATGAGCTATATTCCGAGCCGCTTTTTGAAGCCTATCGGTTGTGTCTGTGCTTATTTTTTCTAAGTCTTCCAAGGCCATGAGCGTATCTAGCGTTCCGTCTTCATTCTTACCCCATAGGCTCAGTGTGTTTACGGTTGCCATCGTATCGCCATCTGAATTATGAATATCTTGAATAAACTTTTGTAACTTTTCGTGTCGGATCTTCGCTACTAAAGTATCTTTGATTCCTTCCAGATATGCATCATGGGGTGTTGTATCCGAATGCTGGACTCTGACAGCTTTTTGTAGACCGAATAAAACCAATTCGGCATCATCAGGTCCGATCTCGGCCGATGAAACGACATTCGCATCTGACTGGAAGACACCAATCAGAATCTCGGAAGCAATGGGCTGAGGATTTGATTCGGGCATTTCCGGCGGCAAGTTCATGATAGACTCCTGATACTACATAAATGCATCATACCTGTATTCAAAGATTTTAACTGTGATATTGACTACGTACAGGAATAACTTGTGGCAAAGGAATATAGGGCGTAAAATTAATTTCATTGTCAAAAAGTAAAAGTGAGATTATTCGATTATGAGATTTGAACAAAATGGAGGTGAACTTTATATGCCCGTGCGCGAAATAAACGAGATTACAAGATTACCATTTGGCAGAGGACTTGTTGGTGCCGATCGTCATCTGATAGTTGAAGATAAAGTCAGATTCCAAGTCGGAATAGCCCAAAACATACATGAAATTTCTAATAATGATATTACTGAAATAGACTGCATGGATGAGCGGGAGACAGTAGCTCTTGCCGACGGCGAGAATGACCCAAAAATGCTTGCAGAACGCAAAACAGGTCATTTGCCTGGCGGTTCTACACTTGCAACCCTCAAGGCGGGAATAGCGGCTGATGCAACATTTTTGCGGGGCATCAAGACGATGCAAGAGGGCTATGAACTGACGAAGAGTTTACTTGCGAGCTTGGGTATCCGAGATGCTGCTCATGAAGGCTGCGGCGCCAGCATGAAAGTGGTGAATTCCGTGGCAGAAAGACTGGATATGGATATGACCATAAAATCATTCTCCGGACTAGGAATCAACGATGATGTATCCCTGAAAGTACTATAGAAGTTAGATAACAATAAACAAAAAAGGCTTCAAGAAGGGCTATATAATACCTGGGATTCCGGATGGCATATGGATTTTGTAAGAACGACATCTCCGAAGACTTTTTCTTATGTCCGAACGGCGGACGATGAGGTCCACGGACATCACGCATCCGGACTCCTGATCGTCCCGGATAATGCTTATTTCTCGAAGAACCAGTTTATTTCTGATACCCGTTATCAGTCTTTTGCTTTGACGTTTGGCGTAGCCGACCGGATTGCTCAATCTATCGGCATGGACAAAGCTGAGCGTTTTGCTATCAGTCTGGCGTTCAAAGATGACGCATTGAATGTTGCAAACCATATTGTCGCAAAAGATCTTGAGGTCTATGCATAAGCGTTCTCGAGAGGCTTCTCTTGCATTTGAGCAGCCGACGGGCTATTCTGTCTGTATAACTAAGGAGGAATTATATGTTCGCCAGAAATAAACTAGCCATGCTTACGGCTGAGTTTTTAGGGACGGGCATCTTGATGCTTGTAGTATTAAGTGTCCAGCGGTCTCAACTCGGATTGGCATTCTTCGTGGCACTGGCTGCGGGTCTTGCGGTCGCACTGCTGACCTATATGTTCAGTAGGATATCCGGAGGTCACTTTAACCCTGCCCTTACTTTAGCCCTATGGACTGCCCGCCGTATCAAGACTATCCCTGCTCTCACCTACATTGTAGCGCAGCTGCTTGGTGCATGGGCTGCATACGGTCTGTATCGTTATTTCGTAAATACTGACGTTCAGGCAATAACTCAGGAATTTGATGGACGTATTCTGGTCGCAGAAGCAATCGGTGTCGCAGTGTTTGCACTGGCTTGGGCTGCTGCAGCTTACAACCGTGCTGATCCTGCCCGTTTTGCAGTTTTGTCTGGTGTATCATTCGCTTTGGCGATAATCATCGCATCTGCAGCGTCTATCGGCCTTGCAAACCCTGCACTTGCACTTGGTGCCCGTGCCTGGGAAGTATTCGGAGAAAATGGATGGTTGAACTACGTACTGGGACCAGTACTTGGTGCTATCTTAGGTGTTAACCTGTATGGTCTGTTATTCGATGACATATCACGGCCTTTCAAGTTCAGTCGACCTCGTTCATTTGGTTCTCGTGTATCTTCAAGGTCTTCAGTCACGACCGTTGAACCAGAAGACGACGATCTAGAAGACGATGAAGTTGTAACTACTCCTCCTAAAAAAGATGTTGATCGCACACCAAGCGGCAGCACGATTACTCGGAGTTCTAAATCTTCCGCAAAACGCGTCGTAGCTAAAAAGAAGCGCTAAAGTTTCGACGGCTCTAAATTTAAAGACCGGCATACATGTGCCGGTCTTTTTGGTTGATTCGAAAAGTCAAAAAATTCTATCATGGGCCGCATGGTAATAACAAAGTTATGTTCAGCTTCGCCACTAAACTCGTCCTATCGTGCAATGGCAATTCTACGATGAGTACTATCGCCGGCGTATATTTAAGGCTCCTCTTCTGTAGTGCTGTCATCTATTTGTTCCCACTTGCAGAAATTAGGCAGTGCCTTCGAGAAGGTTTGCTTCAAAAGTTTCCACTCCTTTAAGTGTCGCTGGATATTTCGAAACATCAGGAAATTCTAGATTTTGTATACAATCGCTCGTGGCTTTTATGAGTGCACGCACACGCGCAGTTTCATCTTCATCAAAATCAAGTTCCAAGAATTTAATTTTTCCTGCATCGTCGGGTTCTACGAATTCTAATCTGCCTTTTTGCACGGTATAGCCTTTATAGGTTCGTGAGTTTTCTATAAGTAATTTGTAGCAGTATAGCTGCAGTCTGTTTTTGTGCAGTTTCAGTTCGCGTTTCCAGGTATCGTAACAGGCGCCAGTTTTATAATCCACGACAACGATTGACTTACTTTTCTCGTCTACTTCCAGCCGGTCTATCCGACCGGCCATATGAACGCCTTCAACGAATACGGATTCTCCCCGGAAACTTTTTTCGACGACGGCAGTACCGCCAAATATGTGGCTTCTGGCCTTGAGCCATACTTCTAAGGCTTTCTGGCCTCGTTCCCATTCGATGGCAATCCGTTCTGGCGGCATCTTTTGACTGGTAATCTTTAATCTGAAGTGCTCTATAATCTCGGTAGAATTCGGCATAAATCCTGTTTCTGAAACCTGATTCTGCGTCCATTCAAGCGCATCATGAACGGCGGTACCATAAATGCCTTCCAGTGAAGGAGCTTCTGGTAGGTTCAGTATGCGACCAAGCAGGAATTGTTGCGGCCCGGCATACTCCAGGTCTATAAAAGAGACTAAATGGGTAGGACTCATCTGGTAATTTTTCAAATGATTGCCGATAAGACTCCGTAAACTTGCGTCTTTTAATCCGTTTGTATGGCGGTTCCGCCAATCCATTTCGAACATAGATTGGTCCGGTGCATCTTGGTCGTCGTGTACGAGATTGCGAGTGTCCTCAGGAAGAACCAGAGCTGCAACCTTTTTATCTGAGAGTTCCCTTTCGTCAAAATACTTAAGTCGGGTCGATCGTTTGCCGCTAAAAAGCTGCTCTGAACTACTTAAGTGAAGTCCGTATTTAGCTCGGGTTATCGCTACGAACAGTACTCGCAGCTTCTCGTCGTCGCCCCCATTGCCATGTCGAATCGGCGCCAGATTTGCCGGCAACGTCAGTTTGTTGGAATTGCCTTTTGCGCCGGATCCCCATATTTCGTCTTCGCAGTGCAGTAAAAAGACGTGTTCGTATTCCAATCCCTTTGCTTTAAATACGGTCATCAGCTGCACTGATTCGTCTTTTTGGTTGTATGGACTGGTATTGAGAATCTGCTGTTCAGCTTCCTGGTACATGCTAACGTATTCGATAAAGTCGATTATGGACATAGGCGCATCTGATCCGTCTTGGTATTCGCGGAGCCGGGCTCGTAGAACCGCCAGATGCGATACGGTGCTCAGGAACAATTCTGGCTGCGAATCTCTTATTTTTTCGCCGCAGCAATAATCGCGCAGTGGCGAACGTACGACCGGCATATCCGGTTCATGGGTCGATATCTCCTGCATCCCCGTTAAGTAGTCGAGAACCGTCTCCATTGGCTCGCTCGTCACCTTAGTGGCCGTGCTCAGGAACAGCAGAACCGGTTCTCGAAGTTCGGGGCGTTGCATGACTGCCTGGCTCCAGGTTTTGACAGGATCTTCATAGTCCGCTACCTGCCAGGCGATGCTCCATATGGTAGTGACGGGGATCTTGAAGCAGTCATAGCTGAGTACCTCTGCCCAGAGCGCATTGGCTTCGTCTTGCTTATTGCGATGTAGGGCAATTGCTAATTTGCTCATACTGATAAGTTGTCGTACGACTGGCGCTTCGAGTATGTTTTCGCGCTTTTCATAACTGACCGGAATATCCAGGCTGTTAAGGTAGGGTACTAAAGGTTCGAGATGTTTATGTTTTGGAGCCAGGACAGCTATTTCAGTAGGTTTCACCCCGCTGTCTATAAGGGTTCTAATGCTCGCCGCCACTCCGCTTCGTTCTGAAATCGGACTTTTATAACTGATGCGTTCAATGACAGAATTCGGTAATGACGTATTGGCGGCGGTCAAGGTTTTTGTCATGTCAGTAAAATGACTGTCCAGTCGTGATTCTATCTGTTCTGCGACATTTTTGGCTGTATGTAAGACATCGGCGTGCGAACGGTAATTTTCCGTGAGGTTTACGACGCTTACCTCCCGGTATGTCTGCATAAAGTCCAGCATGTTGGAATACTGCGCGCCCTGGAAGGCGTAGATTGCCTGATCATCGTCTCCAACAGCCAGCACGTTTGGCCGCCCTTCATTGATGGGATTGTCACTGAGTAACTGAATCAGACTGAGCTGTGCGGCATTCGTGTCCTGGAATTCATCGAGCAGAATATACAGGTATTTTTCCTGAAGTGTAAACTTGAGGTCGTCATTCGTTTTCAGAGCGTCAACCGCCCGTATGATCATGTCGTCGAAATCATACAGACCTTTCGTGGCCAGAGCGGCCTGATACTGTTCCAGTACATCTTTTAAGGCCAACAAACGACGGTTTTCCAGTTCGCCCCCAAAGATGAATTGATTTTCCGAGTTTTTAACAAGCCAGTTATTTTTCCAGGTTGTCAGTGGTTTGGTTTTTTGAATCTCTTCGGCTTCGTTCAGAGCTGTCGATAGCTCACCATAAGCCAGCTCTGCCAAAGCTCCGAAATTCGTTGCCGGTTCTGCTGGTTGTAGTTTACTAATCTCGGAGTGAAGTTCAGCAAAATAAGGCAAAGCTTTTTTGATGCCCGGCATGCTTTTGAAATCTGCGAAAATCCGCATACAGGCTTTGCTCGCCTGTTCGATGAACGTCATATTTTCGGTCGCAATTACACGAAGCTGTTCACCGGTAAGAAGGGCCCGCTTCAGTTCACTCACGGAAGTCATCAGGTCTCCGATATGATGGCGCGATTGTTTCAGGGGATTGTCGTAGCCCATAGCTTCGACGATTGCCATGAGGATACCGCGTTTAGTAAGGTCATCAACTTTGTTTTGCAATCTTGTTTCAGTAAAGTACTCAGGATACCGCTGGATGATGCTGTCGCCGAATGCATGGTATGTGCTAATAGTGACGTTGTAAGCATCTATGCCAATAAAACGGGCCAGGCGTTCTCGCATATTGGCGGCGCCGCTTTCCGTAAAAGTCAGACACAGTATATTAGCAGCCGGAGTGTCCGTCTGTTTCATGATGTTGGCAACTCGGGCGCTCAAAAGCTGCGTCTTTCCTGTGCCCGGTCCGGCGATCACCAGAACCGGCCCTTCTATGGTGTCGACGGCCTTTCTTTGTTGTTCGTTCAGGCTGTCATATACAGAATCAAAATCATTCATAATTATCTATTGTACCGTTATGGTAGTAGCCTACCAATGAAAGAGTGAACATATTCACCCATTTAATTGATTGTCTCAAAACACTCAATAGAAATCTTTTAGTATCCTGAATAGCTCAATGCTTCTTCCGATGCCAAGCAGATGTCACAGGATTCTTCTTCGCCGAAACTCGTCAGCCACTGCTGACTGGCTTGCCACCAGGGTTGATATTCGTTGAAGGCCGCAATGTCGGCGGATTCTCGCAGCATCCAGCCTACCACTCCGTACATTCGAACTTTACCCCAAATAACTGCCGCCCACCTGTCGCCAACTGGTATGACGGTGACTGGCTTCTTTACCTTATAACTTTTTGGATCCTGTCCGCTGGCCAGTCGTTTTATAGTGTTTGCGACATAGATACCGTCGGCGAGTGCAGTTTGGGCCATGCCGCTATAAGGAGTGTCGGCGTTGTCTCCAATCACAAAGACGTTTTCGTCTGTCTGCAAATACATGTTCGTCGCCACTTTACCTCGCGGCATGATCGTAAATCCATTGTCTTTGAAGAATGGATGGTTAGTGACTCCGGCCGTCCACACGACGGTGTGACTGCGGATAGGCTTGCCGTTCACTGTCAGATCTTCAGCCGAAAGGGCTTCGACTCTCTGGCCTGTACGCACCCGGACGCCAAGGTTCCGTAATCGACGGGTGATCATTCGGGAGGCGTCTTTCGGCATTCTGGGAAGCAAACGAGGTGCTGCTTCAACGAGATCAACATGCACTGATTGCTTTTTTATTCCATGCTTCTGCATAATTTCCCGGATATACCCTGGCAATGCACCGGCTAGTTCTATGCCAGTCGGGCCGCCGCCAACGACGATAAAGTTCAGTTCAGGTCGATGATCCTGGGAGAGTTGTTTATGGATATGTTCTTTGAAACGTTTTATTTCTTCGTTCGATTTGATACTGAATGAATGTTCCGCCATGCCCGGTATACCGAAATAGTTAGTCACGACTCCGAGGCCAAGTACGATTGTGTCATATTCTACAAATTTGCCACTTTTGAGTGAAAGTACGCGAGATTTGCGGTCCAGCGATGTCGCTTCATCCTGCACGAACTTAACAGGCTTATCGTTTAGAAGGTTTTTGATAGGAATAGTGGAATTATCCTGTTTACCCCCAGTGGCAGTACGATAGAGCGTCGGGTAAAACTGGAAATTCGGCTGATTAGAAATGAGCGTGACGGCAAACCTTTCACTGTCGGCAAGCTCCAAGGCGACTTTGATGCCGCCAAATCCGCCTCCTACGATAACAACTTTATGTTTCTTCATTACTGCTAGTATACAAAACCATAGGCGTAATGGCCACTAGGCTTAAACTTTACACGCGAATATTGACAAAACTGTCCACAAGCGGTATAATGAGAAGATGAATACATATCCTCTGGGAAAAAGTAGCAAGGGCATTTTGGATACGCTCAAACGTGGTGTCTCAAAGCGAACGGTCACACTTCTTGCCTCTGGAGCGCTGCTGACAGGCTGCTCGGATGGTATCGGTTTTAACGCGGGCGATGACAAAATGGGTCGAAATCCTCAAAATGGAATACCAGATGATGTCGCGCCTGCATTGCCAGCTCCTTTGCGCCCTATAATAACAGAGGATAATGTTATAAGTTTCAGGGATTGCAATCCATCGCTAGGAACAGCATACTCATCGGGTTCAAATGCCAAAACAATCTATTGTATGCGCGTTGATTCGCCAGATGGAACTGAACTGCGTAACGATGCCAATTATGCCGAAGGCGATGTCCTGGCAACGCTTAGCTATGGTTCGACGGTATTTGTCGATTGCTTCACGGTTGGCGAGCGTCCTGACGATCCGGTGCAGTACAAGCTGGAAGGTCCCGCATCGATTGACGGAAGGTTTGTGCGTGATGTTGATATGGTTCGGCCGGGAGTCGGCAGCATTGATGCCTACGCGACTGATCGTAACGGCGTACCGGCCTGCGACAATCCGTATTAGTATGCTTAGCGCGCATTAGATATGCTCTTGTTTTTGACGGGTTGATTGTCCAAGGGATCCTATTGCCCTGAGATTTATTTTGGGTTATGCTTATATATGAATGAATGAGGTAAAACAAAAACTTGAGCAGCTTGGCTTTAGGGGCGATATAGATGATTCGGCGGATACCCGGGATCTGTACAGTCATGATGCATCATTGTTCGAAATCCGGCCGGAAATGGTCGTGTCGCCCAAAGACAGCAAAGATCTGCAAGAACTGGTAAAATTCGTCGCGGCCAACAAATCAAGCATGCCTTCCCTTTCGCTGACTGCGCGCAGTGCGGGAACCTGTATGTCTGGCGGTGCTATAAATGAATCGATCATCGTCGATTTCGCCAAATACTTCAATAATATGGGCGAAGTGACACCGACTTCGGCTCATTCGCAGCCAGGTGTGTTTTATCGTGATTTTGAAAAAGCAACTAAGAAACATGATGCGCTCATGCCAAGCTATCCGGCATCACGCGATCTGTGCATGATCGGCGGAATGGTCAATAACAATGCCGGCGGCGAAAAATCTTTGGAATACGGTAAAACTATTGATTTTGTGACCGAACTACACGTGGTGTTTGCTGACGGCGTCGAGCGCGTTGTTCAGCCGCTCAATAAATCTGGTCTCGGCAAAAAAATGCTCCAAAAAGATTTCGAAGGACAAGTTTACCGCGAGCTCTATGAACTCTGCGAAGCTAATTATGATCGTATCCAGGCAGCCAAGCCGCAGGTCAGCAAGAACTCAACCGGTTATAATCTGTGGGATCTTTGGAACCGTGAGACGGGTATTTTTGACCTCACGAAACTGATCGTCGGCGCTCAAGGGACACTTGGCTTGACTACGGAAATGAAGTTCAGTTTAGTTCCGGTTCGCCCACATTCCGGACTGCTCGTCATTTTTCTAAAAGATATAAGTAAGCTCGGTGAATTGATTCCGACCGTCTTGAAGCACAAGCCTGCCACGTTCGAATCTTTCGATGATGCAACATTGCTGTTGTCGATAAAGTTTATGCCATACTTTTTGAAGATGTTAGGGCCAAAGGCTTTTATTAATCTACTGATTGGGCTTATTCCAGATGGACTGCAGCTGCTTAAAGGTATTCCAAAACTTATCATGATGGTCGAATTTAACGGAGATTCCGTCGATGAAGTTCGCGGCAAAATCAAAGCTCTTCATAAGGAACTCGGCAGCAAACGGGCTTATTTTGAAATAAACGGCATGGAAGAAAATGACACCGAACTAAAAAGCGAAAAGTTCTGGATCATGCGCCGTCAAAGTTTTAATCTGCTGCGAAGCAAGGTCAAAGACAAGCACACTGCGCCGTTCATTGACGACCTTATTGTCAACCCGCCGTATCTGGCCGAATTTCTGCCGCAACTGCGAAAAATTATCAAAAAATACAAACTATTTGCAACCATAGCCGGCCATATGGGAGATGGGAATTTCCATATTATTCCGCTTATGAAGTTGGAAGATCCCAAAGAGCGCGCCAAGCTATTGCCCGCTATGAAGGAAGTTGATGAGCTCGTTCTAAAATATAAAGGCAGCCTCAGTGGCGAACACAATGACGGACTTATACGTGGACCGTGGCTCGAACAGATGTATGGCAAAGAAATGCTCAGTTTGTTTAAGCAAACCAAGCACATCATGGACCCTCAGAATATCTTCAATCCAAAGAAAAAAGCCGACGCCGACTGGGATTACTCATTCAGCCATGTCCGCGAACATTTCTAAGCAATTCGACAAGAATGACGAAAAATTAACCGACAGCATCGGTCTGCATAGCTTTGGAAACTTCAACAGCACGTTGGGTCAGTACCTGCATTTGCTCTGCAGTACGGTGGCTGAAAAAAATTGCTTCGCCGACGTCTACTTTACAGACCATAGTGCCAATGCCAACGTAATCAGGGTTAAATCGGACGTCTGTTCTTTGGTATTGATCTAAAACTGCCGGGTCGGTATAAGCACTGTAACCCGACTGACTTTCTAGATATGTCGGTTGGACGTTGGTTTCTCTTCCGTTGCAGTCTGAAAGTTTAGTAATTTCTCCCGGGCCTGAATCTCCGCATCCTGCAAAAAAAGATAATGCTGCGATCGGAACAATTGCTTTAGAAAATTTGTGCATAGAAACTCCGTGACTTTTATGACTGAATAATACAACAACAAAACAAACTAGTCAATAATCTTAAAATAGTATATTCAAAGCTATTAGATCATGATAGTTATTTATATCGGCACCCAAAGTTATTCAGAGCATATAGCTATCAAGAGTCGAGAGTAATTTCATGCGCACACGATAATAACCGTTCGCTACTAAAATAAGTAAGCTGGTTATGTATGCAGGAAGTACGACTTCTATCATAAAGATGATAAATGCCCCGAATTCGAACCATGCTGGTTTTCTGTCTTCGTCTACTATTTGAAACATACTGGCGACTAAAGTACCGATTGACGTCGTAATTATTGCCAAGGAGCTGGCGAGGAGTATTTTGTAGTGTATGCTCATGATTGCGGGCTTGTGCATTTTTATGCGCCTACCGTTCCGCTGATTCGAGGGCTAGTTTCCGCGATCCTGCTAAAGCGCCGTACAAGCTAAAAGCTGTAAACAACAAGCCCATAACGCAGGCGTATACTATATGCGAACCAGCCGAGACGACGAGTAAAGTACCGGAAGCGAGTGTTCCGGCTATGTAGCTATAAGACAGTCTCAAAGCCTTTGATGAAGGGCTGCTCCATACGCGGGCGGTAAGTACTAAGCTGAGGAGTGCGATTGCTATGTGAAGCGTAAGCATCATATGTGCAGTATAGTCCCTAAATAAGTAAATTGTCGAGTGAAATCATCACACTAAAACCAAATAGTACAACGAGTGAAAAATAAAATACCCGCCGAGCCCACGATATGGTTTTGGCCGGTTGACTGTAATCCTTTATGGCGAGCCACAACCAATAGCCGCCGAGACCAAGCATGGCAAACAAATAACTATAGCCTGTGATTCCGAATAGTGTCGGCAAAGAAACCGCAATACAGAATAGTACGATGTATGCTGCTATTTGCTTTTTAGCAGCGTCTACGCCTTTTGATACGGGAAGGACCGGCAAATCTGCCGCTGCATAATCGTCTCTCCGAAAAATCCCGATCGCAAAGAAGTGTGGCATTTGCCATATGACCATAACCAAAAATAGTAAAACGGCGGCCGTATCAAGCTGTCCGGTTACGGCCGTATAGGCAGCGACCGGCGGTAGTGCTCCCGGAATGGCGCCTATATGCGTACCATAGACTGACCGGCGTTTTGCGTAGCCGTAAGCTGCGACATACGAAAAATACGCAGTAGCACCCAGAATTACTGTCAGCCCATTCGTCCACCACCAAAGCAGTGCAAAACCCGCTACACCAAGCAGTGTCGCGTAGAGAAGTCCCAGCACAACGCCTATCTCGCCAGTTACCAGTGCTCGATTTTTGGTGCGGGCCATTTTACTGTCAATGCCACGGTCGGTGTAGTTGTTTACGACGCAAGCAGACCCAATAATAAGGGCAATGCCAAGTAATGTGGCGGCCATAAGGCCAAAATCTACCCTGCCCTGTGATGCCAGCAGGAAACCTCCTATAGATACGAGCAAATTCCCATAAATGATTCCTGGCTTGGCGAGCTGGTAGTAGGTTTTAAGCATATTTACGAGACGTAGCGTCCTGCATTACTGAACTTTTTTTGCAATATTATTGAATCGTTCGATAAACAAATTATACCGTACTCCGAAAGGATATTCTATGTACTATGCTAATGCTAACATGGTATACTTTTTATAATGTTTATGCTGACCAGGGATTAGATACGATTATGAAAAAACTCAAAAATAAAATACATGAGCGTATACCTGTCCGCCTGATCGCATATGGGCTCATATTTTTAAGTTTACTGGTTTTGATTATTGCGACGAATCTTCGGAATGCGGATGTTGCCTTACTTGATCCTAAAGGATTGATAGCTACAGAACAGTACAATTTGTTCCTCATTTCATCCGCTCTCCTGCTCCTGATAGCGGTACCGACTATATTCATTTTTTATTATGTAGCCTGGAAGTATAGAGAAACCAACGATAAGGTTACCCATGAAACTGAATCACAAGATGGTAGAGGTTTCATGTTTGGCATATGGGCCATTCCAGTCGTCTTCCTAGTCGTTTTAGGTGGTATTATGTGGACATCAACCCATAGGCTCGAGCCACAAAAAGCGATAGCTTCAAATGTGGAGCCTGTCACTGTTCAGGTAGTGGCGATGCGCTGGAAATGGCTTTTTATATATCCTGAACAAAAGATTGCGACCGTAAATTTCGTCCAGATACCCACTGACACTCCTATACGATTCGAGTTAACTGCGGATGAAGTATCAATGAGTTCGTTCTGGATTCCACATCTTGGTGGTCAGCTGTACGCGATGACCGGACACGTGAACCCGCTCAATCTTATGGCGGAAAAACCGGGAGACTATCCTGGAAGTTCGGCTGAACTGAACGGACACGGATTTGCTGGAATGAAGTTTATAGCACGCGCTAGTTCGCCTGCAGTGTACGAATCATGGGTCAAAGATGTGCAGCTGAACTCCGGCATACTACAAGCCGAAGATTACGAAGAACTGTTACAGCCATCCGAGAATAACCTCGTAACGTTTTACAATCTGGAAGATCCTAATCTCTATGATAAAGTGGTTATGAAATACGCGGGAACGCATGAGGTCCATACAAAAGGTCATAAGGAACACTGATGAAAGAATTTCTGATAGGTAAACTGGAGTGGAGCGATTTGCCGCATGATATCTTTATGATTTTCGGCTCGTTGTCGTTTATCGGGTTGATATTTTTTGTCGTTGCTCTTTTAACCTATTTAAAACGGTGGAAGTGGCTATGGAAAGAGTGGCTGACATCGGTTGATCCTAAAAAGATCGGCATCATGTATTTTATTGCCGCCGGGTTTATGCTGGCCCGCGGCGGGATGGATGCTCTCATGATATGGCTGCAGCAAGCTATCGCCGTCGATGGCTCGCAGGGTTATTTGTCAGCGGATCATTTCCAGCAGATATTTACCGCACACGGCAACATCATGGTCTTTTTTGTGGCCATGGGATTCATTTTCGGATTAATCAACTACATCGTCCCCCTACAGATAGGTGCGCGTGACTTGGCTTCGCCGTTTTTGAACACGCTCGGATTCTGGCTGTACATAGCTGGTATCGTTATGGTCAATATGTTCTTCTTCTTAGGGAGCGAATATGCCGGCACTGGTTGGTTAGCTATCGCGCCCTTGTCCGGTTCGGAATTTAGTCCGGGGCCTGGGGTCGACTATTTGATATGGAGCCTGCAGATTTCCGGTGTCGGAACTACCCTTGGGGCGATAAATTTCGTGATGACCATTCTAAAAATGCGCGCGCCAGGCATGACTCTGATGAAAATGCCGTTGTTTACCTGGGGATCGCTACTCAGCATGATGATGGCCGTAACCGTGTTCCCATTACTTACTGCCACGCTCTTCCTTTTGTTTATGGATAGAAGCCTCGGCACTCATTTCTTTACGACCGGCGGTGGTGGTGATCCCATGATGTATACCAACCTTATATGGATGTGGGGCCATCCTGAAGTGTACATATTGGTCATACCGGCCTATGGTTTGTTTGGTGAAATTGTATCTACTTTCAGCCGTAAACGCATCGCCAGTTATATCTCGAACGTGATAGGACTCATCGGCGTGTCAGTGCTTGCGCTTTCAGTTTGGCTGCACCATTTCTTTACCATGGGCGCCGGAGCAAATGTTAACGCGTTCTTTGGCCTTATGACTATAGTCATAGCGGTTCCTACTACCGTACTGGTATTTACATGGATTGCAACGATGTATAAAGGTCGCGTGCGATTTACAAACCCAATGCTGTGGTTTTTAGGGTTTCTGGGGGTATTTGCTTTAGGTGGCATTTCTGGAGTTATGCTTGGTATTCCACCTGTTAACTTCCAACTGCACAACAGTCTGTTCCTGGTAGCGCATTTTCATTCCAATGTTATAGGTGGTGTGCTTTTTGGAATATTCGCCGGTATTGCATTCTGGTTTCCGAAGATTGCCGGATATAGGCTGAATGAGAAAATCGGTCGATACGCATTCTGGAGCTGGATCATCGGCTTTTGTCTGTCTTTTATCCCGATGTACATATTGGGTCTTATGGGAGCGACGCGTCGACTTGATGGTTATGATTCGTCAACCGGATGGCAACCTTTCTATATCATGATGTTGATAGGTGGCTTTGTTATTGCATTTGGCGTCATCCTGCAGATTGTACAAATCATCGCAAGTGCAATGCAAAAACGAAAACTTCAAGATTTGACAGGCGATCCTTGGGACGGTCGGTCACTTGAGTGGTCGACGCCATCACCGGTGCCGTTCTACAATTTTACGTCCATTCCCACTGTAACGACCCGTGATGCATTTTGGGAAATGAAACGGCAAGGCCTGCAGAAGCCCGTCTATGAAGATATCCTCATGCCGAAAAACACTGCGTCGGGTATATATATCTCAATATTTGCCTTCTTTGCGGGTTTTGCGTTCGTCTGGCATATCATGTGGCTGGCTGTCGTATCTTTGCTTGCCATCATCATCTGCGTCGTTGTTCGTACATTCAATGAACATACAGAGTACGTCATTCCAGCTCACGAAGTCGAAAAGCTTGACCGGGCCAGGATGGTTAAATTAGAGACTGCTAAAGCGCGTCAGGACACAAGTGAAGAAGATATGGGGCTACGTGACTTTATACGGATCGTAGTGGCTTGGTCTCTAGACGTAATAAGGAACAAACGATGGCGCACATGGTAACGGCGACTACAGAACATCACGAGGAAGCCGCAAACGACCGGGTAACGTTTGGCTTCTGGGTGTACCTAATGACTGACCTGCTGATGTTCGCGGTACTATTCGCCGTCTATGCGGTACTGCATGGCAATACGGTAGGCGGGCCGACCGGGCGTGATCTGTTCAGTTTACCGCTTGCGCTTGCTGGAACATTGGTTCTACTCACAAGTAGCTTTACCGTCGGGCTTGGTATGATAGCGGCCCGCATGGGTAATAAGAAGCAAGTGCTGGTATGGTTCGGCGCAACTTTTATGTTGGGTCTCGCGTTCCTTGGGATTGAGATGTACGAATTTGCCGAGCTGATCCACGAAGGCCATACGCTCACCGTGAACGCATTTTTATCTTCGTTCTTTGTCTTGGTCGGTACGCATGGGCTGCACATCATATCAGGGTTACTCTGGATGGCAATTACTCTTTTTTATGTCGTTCGCCGAGGTTTGACCACTCCTATGGTACGCAAATTGGGGCTACTAAGCTTATTCTGGCATTTCCTTGATATCGTCTGGATATTTATATTTACGCTTGTATATCTGAGGGCTTTCGTATGAGCGAACTAAAACACGAAGCTGCTGAACAGTCGGACGCTGAACACGGGACGGTAAAATCCTATGTTTTTGGGTTTATATTATCCCTGGTTTTCACTTTCATTCCCTTTTATTTGGTGGTTAGTCAAGCGGTGACGGGCACAATATTATTTGCGATTATTCTTGTATTCGCATTTTTGCAGATGGCTATACAATTATTCTTTTTCCTGCATTTAGGGCGCGGCCCAAAACCCATGTATAACGTCAGCTTTTTACTTGGTACGTTCGCTGCCATTTTGATTGTTGTCGGAGGTTCTGTGTATATCATGAGCCATCTACATTACAACATGTCTCCAGAAGAAAAATCTATAAAACTAGCTGAAGATGAAGGTATATACCAGTTGAATGGCAAGAAGACCGGCGCATGCCGGGGTGTATATCAAAACCATAAGATAATAATTAGAGATGGCGTCGTCACGCCTGGGTTTGTTGAAGCGCGACAGTGTGAAACGATATCCTTTATTAAGGAAGATAATATCCCGCGTGCGATAGCATTCGGATCACACCCTCAGCACCTCAGTTATGCTGGCGAAACGGAACTGAAGCTTCATAAAAACCGTGCTAATACAATTACACTAAACCAGCTAGGAACCTATCAGTTTCATGATCATCTCAATCCCGAGACGGCTGGTTACTTCGCAGTAAAACCGCAATAACTTTATATGCAGGTTACTTCTTCGGTGCGGGTGCAGCGGGTAAGCGGACGATTGCCTTTGTCCCCTTGCCTGTATTACTAGAAATGACGATTTCGCCGTCGTGCAGATCGGCTATTAATTTTGCGAGTGATAAGCCGAGTCCGAAGCCGTGAATATCCTGCTCACTCCGTGCCGCGTCGGCTCTATAAAATCTATCAAAGACATGTGGCAGTGCTTCCAGCGGAATGCCGGGTCCCTGGTCTTTAATTTCGAATGAAACAGTTCCATTCCGATTGAGTATTTTTATGTGAACATCAGATTTTTCCGGACTGTATTTTATGGCGTTTTCGAGTAGTATAATGCACAGTTGTGTCAGACTGGAACGGTCTCCGAGAACAAAGGCCTCTTGTAGATTCTGATAAATGCCGATGGATTTTTTGGAAGCGAACGCTGCAGTTACCGATATCGCAGAATCTACGGCCTCTTGTAAATCTATATGTTCAAATTCCATGCGTATCTGCCTGGCTTCGAGACTGGCTAGCTGTAAAAGATTGTTTACGAGGTCTTCCATGCGACGGGCTTCTTCTAGGTTGCTGGCGAGTGTCTGACGGAGATCACGGGCAGATGCTCTCTTGTCCATGAGAGAGACTTCAGTCTCCATTTTGATGGCGGTGAGGGGCGTTCTGAGTTCGTGACTAACGTCGGCTGTAAAGCGTTTTTGCTGTTCATGTGCACGTTCGATGGGACGTAGCGTCCGTCGTGCGAGCATGTACGATGCAGCTCCTGTTATAAGTAAAACCATGAAATTGAGATAAACCAACTGGTTGTACATATGTTTTGATCGTTCGACTAGTTCTGCTGCCGGATCACCGGGCTGGCGAAGACCGAATGGTTTATATTCAGTGAGCCACCTGGAATACTGGTTATCGAGGCCTACTTGTAATTGCTGTACTGCCAGGTTGTATAAAACGGCGCTGAATACGATGCTGATACTCATGACAATAGCTAGATAAGCGGCGGTTAGCTTGAATACAGCCGATCGGAACATTTCGGTCATCGGTTATATGTCCTGTAGTTTGTAGCCAAAACCGCGGACAGTATGGAACAAAGGGTTCTTATCCGGAAATGCGCGGTCAATCTTAGTACGAAGATAGCCAATGTAAACTTCAACCGTGTTCGGAAGTACGTCTGCATCCTCATTCCAAATATGGGCTATGAGGTTGTCTTTCGTAATTATCTGGCCGGTATGTCGAAGCATATACTCAAGAACCTGAAATTCTTTATGCGAAAGCTTGATTGGCGTGCCCGACCGGGAGACGTCGTAACTCACAGGATCGAGCTCGAGATCACCAACTTTGAGCACGGTACCGGTACTTACCTGAGGTCGGCGAAGTAAGGCTCGTACCCGGGCGGTCAGCTCATCAAAAGAGAAAGGTTTGACCAGATAATCATCTGCACCGCTGTTTAGCCCCTGTACTTTATCGCCAATGGTACCGCGGGCTGTCAGCATCAGTACCGGAGTATGAATGTCTTTATTTCGAAGTTTCTGACATAGCTCGACGCCGTCCATGCTCCCGGGCAACATTCTATCCAATATTATCAGGTCGTAATCGGGGTCTGAAGCATAGGAATATCCTGAATCCGAATCGAACACCGTATCGACGGCATAGCCATGCATATCCAGCCCGCGTTTTATGGCATTGGCAATCTTCGGCTCATCTTCTATTACTAAAATACGCATCTTACACTATATTGTACTCTGTCAGCTTGAAAAATACCTGTGAAAACCAGGGAGAACGCATCTTGGATCATATGTACGCGTTACTGCTTCGATGATTTTTTCGGTTTTTGGTCGTTTTGAATCTTGAATGTGTCTTCGGCATGAAAGCCAAAAATGATGAGCGTTAAGATAAGTAGCAAAGTTACATAAACACTTCGGTCAATAAGGCTGGCCGTAAGGATAATCCCACTTTCGAATCCGTGAGCATATTGTGAGAAGAGAAGGAATGATTCGCGAAAGCCAATCGCCCCCGGCGTCAGGGAGACGAACAAGGCAAAGTTGGCTGCGCCGGTGTATATAAGGGTTTGCAAATAAGCTGCTTCTTCGCTCAGACTGCGTAGTTGCACGAAATAGATTATGGTCATTAGCATTACCTGCGTTAATGTTGCAAAAGACAGACTGGCGATGTGGACTGACGCAAAAGTTCTGTATTTTAGATGTTTCAGTAAAAATGGTGTAACGAATGCGAACGCTACGGCAAGCGGTAATGACGCCCAGCCTATAAAAAAGCTAAGGAGAAGGACGCCGCTAAAAAGCGCATAAAATCCATAATACATAAGTGTCGCTGCGGTGTATTTTTTTAAATTTACGTCATGGCGTTTTTTGAGGTAAGCAGCCCGGAATCCCGGACCGCTCTGCAGGGGTCCGAAAAAATTTATGATAGATGAGTACATCACCAGCAGCGTGCTTTCTTTTTTGCCGAGGTCCAGATTACATAAGCCAAGCGTTGCACGCTGTATCCAAACAAGTGACGCCATAAACAGTCCGTACAAAAATAACAGAAGCAGGAGTGTCGACATAGGAACATCGCGGAGTCGCTGGAGTGTTTCCGGATTCTGAGAAAAGTAATATATAAATACGAGTGCGGTACCGATGAGGACGACACTGGCTATAATTGGTTTCAACAGTTTGATACGAGAGAACTGCATACTGTTATTGTACGCTACTATTAAGTTTATGCTTATATGTCTTTCGTGTAATGAGCACAAACTAATAATCCACTGCGGAACGCCTGTTATACTTATAATCAATCGTATGTATTTTTATTTACATGACAGTAACACAGGAGACATGACAAATGTTTCATAAACTGACTGCCCGGCTGTACGCTTGGGTCTGCTTGCCATTTTTCTTTTACGGTGTTGTAGCACTTTTGGTCCTACAAAGCCTGTGGATTGCGCTTACGGCTGGCTATCCGCAAGCTTTTGATGAAAATTTCCATGTAGGACTCATACAGTTACATACTGAAAAACTGTTGCCGTTCTTTACTTCGCAGCCCCCGGATGCCGAAGTGTACGGACCGGTCTGGCGGGATCCTTCGTACCTATATCACTACCTCATGAGTTTCCCTTACCAGTTCATATCACTATTCACCGAAAGTCAGACAATTCAGGTGATTATACTCCGCCTGATGAATATAGGATTGTTCGTGTGGGGTTTGTTTTTAGCTCGAAAGCTTCTAATCACAATTGGTGCCAGCGACAGAATGACCAATGTCGTCATGCTCTTTTTTGTTCTGACTCCCATCATGCCGCTCTTGGCAGCTCAGATAAATTACGACAACGCCATATTCCCGCTGACATGTCTGTTCTTTTTGTCTTTGATAAGTATATTGCGCCAGCTACGCGAACAGTCCGGCGTGCGACTCATTTCACTTTTGAAGTTCTGTTTGATCGGGGGCATAGCCAGTATCGTAAAGTACACCTTCACGCCAATACTACTTGGCGGGATTGCAGTCGTAATAATCTTGTGGGTCTGGCAAGCGTACAAGGTGCGTTTGTCAAAAATGCCGCGTTCATGGGGTTGGCCAAGAATCACTATCCAGAAAAAATTATCAACATATCTGCTTGCCCTGGCTCTCGTATTAACCGGCTGGTTGTTTGCGGAAAGATACGTCCTTAATCTTGCCTGGTATCAATCGCCAGCGCCTGACTGTA
>JBGTMN010000072.1:0-11181 GCA_041743525.1 Saccharimonadales bacterium (SeqCode)
GTCCGAAGCGCCTCGTCAATATGAGCGTCCAGCCGGGACCACGGCTGTTCATACGCTACCAGTTCTGCATCTTTAACCCGATATGACGAGCCACGAGCCACGACCAGCACCGATTCCAGAAGATTAGTCTTACCACTGGCATTTGGCCCGACGATAATATTTACTCCCGGAGAAAACTCGAACGTGTCGTCAGCATAAGACCGAAAATTCTGTAACCGTATGTCAGAAATCATAATCTCAATCTACCACAGCCTAGAGGTTGCTGTACGATAGGGCAATCTCCTCCTAACTCTTTAGAGGCATAATTATATGCACGTAATCATCGTTTTTCGGATCCTTTAGCATTGTCGGTTCCAATTTCCCGTTAAAACAGAACGCCACTTCATCACCACCGAACGCGTGCAGCGCATCTAACAAGTACCGCGAGTTTAGGGTAATCGAACCGGAACCGGTCATCTTACCAGTTGCGCTGGCGGTATTTTCACCAAGCTGCGATGCGACCGACCGGATACTGAGTTGTCCTGATTCTTCATCAACATTTATGGTGACACTACCGGCACTTTCCCGGGCAAACAGGCTGGATACTTTCGTGACATTCACCAGATCAGTCCGTTTCACGACTGCTTGGACAGCAAAAGCGGCGGGTATGAGTTTGCGGTAATCCGGGTATTTGCCGTCAATTAATCGTGCCACGAGGTCGACGTCGTTCGCCTGGAACAAAATCTGCTGGTCGTCATGCGTTACCTGTACCAGGTCATCATAATCACCCAGTATGCGCAGCAGATCCTGTATAGCCGTTGCCGGAATTAATAACTGAACGTCTTCGTTGTTAGAAGTCAGCAATTTTTCGGCCAGACGATAACTGTCCGTTGATGCTGCGTACAGTTTTCCGTCCTGTGATTTTAAAAGTACACCCGTTAATACTGGACGCGATTCATCATTAGATGCCGCCATTATCACCTGTTGCAGACCTTTTTTAAAGACTGAGGCATTGATAGTCCAAGTCTGACCAACGCTAATCGCCGGCATTACCGGAAATTCATCCGCCACCACACCGTTTACCACTGATTTGTACTGATCAGTCGTTATCTTTAACTTATTCTCGTCAAGTTTGAGCTCTATGACACCGCTCGGCAGACTTCCCACAAAATCCTGCATCAGCCGGGCAGGGACGGTGATCGCACCTTCCTCGGAAACTTTCGCACCTATATGTTGCGTAATGGCTATGTCTAAATTGGTTGCCGAAATACTCAGACGGTTGTCGACGGTTTTGATTAATACGTTCGCCAGTATGGGTAGGGTATTACGGGCACTAGCGACCCTTGCGACTATTCCCAGAGCTTTATTGAGATTTTCCTGTGTGACCTGCAGTTGCATCAGAATGCTCCTTGTGTGCATAAACCATATCGTTTCCGTGTTCCAAAATTTGGGGCGCTTACTATATGGTTTTTTAAAGTAATATACTTAGTAATTGTAGTTATAGGGCCTGTGGATTGTGAGTATAAGCGGCCTGGTGTACCTGTTAAATGGCTAAAAATAGCAGTGGATAGGCGACCGTATAACATCAATGTAGTTATGGTTAAAACCGGGTAGTTACCCACTGACGACCAATATGTAAGAGCAGGGGGTAGGGATAAAGCCGGTTTTGTACACGTCTTTTTCCATGCGTCATACACTGGTTGTGCACAGTTTTTGTACACATATACACAGACTATCCGCAGGTCGTTCCACATTTTTTGGAGTAGCGGAACTTTACGCATAGAGCAGCTCCTTGATTTCGTTGACGGCTTCACGCAGGTCATTATCAAGATGCATTTCTTTTTCAATCTTTTCGACGGAATGGATAGCAGTGGTGTGATCTTTGCGGCCTAATTCGCGGGCGATTTTTGGAAAACTAAGATGCAGTTCGCTGCGCAGGATATACATGGCAACCTGCCGTGGCACGACGATGTCTTTGTCGCGTTTAGCTCCTAGAATCTCCTCGACTGATACCTGAAAGTGACGGGCGGTACGTTCCACAATTTGTTTCGGGCTGATGTGTTTGGGGCGATTTTTTGTACCGCCGAGTAGTCCGCTGGCAATCGCCAAATTGGGCTCCAGGGCGCGCATCTCACAAAATGCCAAAAGCTGGTTCAAGGCTCCTTCAAGTTCCCGGATATTGGTCTGGACATTGTTGGACAGGTAATCGACGACGTCAGACGGTAATTCGACGCCGTGTGTTTCGGCCTTGGTCTGAATAATTGCGCAGCGGGTCTCATAGTCCGGGATCTGCATATCGATGCTCATACCCCATACAAAACGCGATGCAAGTCTGGCTTCCAGGCCGGGTATGTCAGACGGCGGCTTATCGCTGCTGATGATGATCTGCTTATTTGCTTGGTGCAGCGTATTAAAAGTATGAAAGAACTCTTCCTGGGCTTTTTCTTTGCCGGCTATAAATTGTATATCATCGACGATGAGTACGTCGGCGCCACGGTACACGTCAGTAAAGTCAGATATTTTCTTGTTACGGAGCGCGCTGATGAATTCCTGTAGGAACTGTTCGCTGGATACATATATGACCCGGGCTCCGGGCTTGTTGTTTATGACGGCGTTTCCGGCGGCCTGCATCAGGTGTGTTTTGCCAATACCGACACCGCCGTATAAAAACAGCGGATTGTATTTGGTGCCCGGTTCGGCGGCGATAGCCTGACAGGCGGCATAAGCCAATTCGTTACCCGATCCAACCACGAAGGTTTCGAATGTGTAGCGTTCGTTCAGACCCTGGCGTCCATTCGAACCAGATTGTCTGGCCGGGGCTATGGTCGCAGCCTGAGAAGATTGAGATTCTGGTGAGGAAGTATTGGTTTTGGTTTCGAAACGTATGATCGGTGAATTAGCGGGTTCTTCGGTGGGTTTACGGGCTGTCGCAGTGTGGATTTTGTAGTCGATGCGCTGCGGATCAAGTCCGTTCTTTTTCATGGTATCGACGATGAGGTCGTTATATTTCTTCTGTAGCTGGTTTTTGATGAACACGTTCGATACGCCGATGGTAGCGACGCCGTCAGAAAATTTCAGAAGTTGGGTCTGTTTAAACCATGTCATAAAATTGCCGCGAGATACCGACAATTCAATCTCCCCTAGTACCGCTTGCCAAATTACGGTTGGTTGCATGGTTTTTATGACTCCCTCCTCGTCTTCCCGCACTGCCTGCTCGGGCATCTACATATGTTCCGGTAGACGAACTCCTGTATGTATCTGCTTTTGCAGTGTATTCGGGGTCTGATGCTGCCGGACTGTATAGATGCTCGAATGATGTAACGTGCTAGCTACTATATTCAAGTATAGCGGACTTTTCCACAAGTACTTTTAAATACAACAGTGCTTGACGCAAAAAAGGCAAAAAAATGGTGGAATTTGTACACAGTTGAGTCCCGTATCTGGTAATAGTGTGGAAAACTATTGTCTAAAAGTGGAAAAACTGCTAAAATTAGTAGGTTAAATATTGTTAAATCTACCGAAACGTAGTGCGAACAAAACATTTTGCCTGGCCAAAAGGCAGGGTAGTCGAGTATACTAAGTCTTTGAAGTTAGCTTCGAAGTCAATCTACGGCTCCGACTACACCGAGTTTTATGTTTCTAAATACTTAAAGGATCTACTTTATGCCTAAGCGAACTTATCAACCAAAAAAACGACATCGCTCACGCGTTCATGGTTTTATGGCCCGAATGGCCACTAGAGCAGGGCGCTCAGTCTTGCAGCGTCGCCGCAACAAAGGCCGCGCAAAGCTTTCAGCTTAAGTTTCGCGGTTTCTGCGAAAAGTTTAACTGAGACGATCCATGCAATCCAAAGAAAGTTAGCATGACAAGTGTTCGTAATTTGTTCATAACGGGTAGGGGATAATGATTAGTCGGGAAAACCGGTTTCATGGATACAATTCCTTGCGCACGGTGTATACTCGTGGCAAATCGGTCCGCGGACCATGGATTGCGGTCAAATTCAGTCCAAACCCGCGGCGATCTTCATATCGCGCGGCCGTCGTCGTCAGCCGTAAAGTTCACAAATCGGCGGTAGTACGGAACCGAATACGGCGTCGGTTGTATGAAATCGTCCGTCGCCACGAAGCTGGGATAGCCCAGCCAGTCGATATTGTCATAACAGTGTTCGATGACCACATAGCTAACATACCGGCACCGCAGCTGGAGATAGCACTGCTCGATTTGTTCCATCAGGCTAGAATTATTGCTAAACCGACCAAATAAATTCTTGCGCGCAACCTGTGGCTCTAGGGTCGTGATATAGTATTACAAAAGGAGAGAAAGAAATCAGTATGTTTGATGTGCTAATCGTACAGCCGGTATTCAATCTTCTGGTCCTCATCATCGCACTAATTCCAGGTCATAACTTTGGCCTGGCTGTTATTCTGTTTACGATAATAATCCGGCTGTTGCTGTGGCCGCTCATAAAAAAACAGTTGCATCAGGCTAAGCTGATGCGCAAGATCCGGCCCGAACTGAAACGGATCAGCCAAGAAGCTAAGGGCGATCGACAAAAGCAGGCACTGCTCCAAATGGAACTGTACAAGGAGCGCGGCATTAATCCGCTCAAATCCATCGGTGTCGTGCTGCTGCAGTTACCTATTTTGATCGGACTTTATGTTGGACTGCAACGGGTTATCCGCGACCCGAATGAACTGCTGAATTTCGCTTACGAACCGCTCCGTGACCTGCCATGGATGCAACGGTTGGCCGATAATATAAATAACTTCGATGTGTCACTGTTCGGGCTCGTGGACCTGAGCCAGGCGGCTGTCAGTTCAAACGGCCTGTACCTGCCTGCCCTGGCTATTGTGACCGCCAGTGCCGTGGTGCAGTATTTCCAGGCTAAACAACTGACACCAGTAGATAAAGACGCCCGAAGTCTGCGGGCAATACTCAGTGACGCCAGCGGCGGCAAACAAGCCGATCAGAACGAACTGAACGCCGCCGTCGGCCGGTTTACGGTCGCCTTCCTCCCTGCTATGATCTTTGTGTTTACGGCCGGTATCGCATCAGCCTTGCCGCTATACATGCTGGTCGGTGGATTAGTAGCACTTGTGCAGCAGACCATCGTGCTCCGCGAAGACGCCGAAGAAATGCAAGAGTTATCCGAACCGTCCAAATCTACCAAAACTATCAGATCAAACAAGATTGCAGCCTCAAAAATCACCACCAAACAAGCAGACGAAATACCCGAAGCCGAAGTAGTTGGTAGCACCGAAAAGCCACTTACAGATCAAAAACTCCGCAAAAAGAAGTCCGGCAAATCTAAAAAACGGAGGAGAAGATGATGAATGAAGACATCGACGAAGCAATACGCTATGGCAAGCAGTATCTTGAAGACATTCTTTCGTTCTTTGGCCTGAACACCGAAGTCCGTGGCAGCACCGAAGACGGCGAAGTTATAGAGCTGGACATACCTTCGACGCACCTCAACGGCTTTCTGATTGGCCAGCACGGCGACACGATGCGTTCACTACAGTTCCTGGTCAGCAGCGCCCTCAAGAACAACAATTATAAATACAGCCGGGTAAACGTAGACGTGGCCGAATACAAGAAACAGCGCGCCGACCGATTGGCCGAAACAGCGCAACAGTGGATCGACGACGTCAAAAAGTCCGGCAAACCGATGGACCTGAAGCCGATGAACGCCGCCGACCGCCGTGTTATTCACAAAGTAGCCGCCGAAGCCGGACTCGTGAGCGAATCGGCCGGCGAGGGCCGAGATCGGCGGGTGGTTTTGAAGCCGGGCGAAGCGGAGCAAGCAGATGTGTCTGACGTCGAAGAAATTGAAATAGTAAGCGCTGACGAATCCGACAAAAAGTAGCGACTAAATTTTAAGTCACAAAGATACAGGTTACATTAGGGAGCTATGTAATTGATGTTCGCTTTTTGTTCAACAAGTGATTTATGCTAATCATCTAGAACATTTCTATATACCCGCAACGTTTGTTCGGCCATGCGACGCCATGAGTATTTTTGTGACTGAGACTTCCCTTTCATAATCATCGCTGTGCGAGTGGCATCGTCCGTTAGAATAGTCTCGATGCAATCCGCCATAGCCGGAACGTCTAAAGGTTCAAAATACTTGGCGGCGTCGCCATAGATTTCAGGCAGACAGGTCGAGTTGCTGCTGACCACCGGTGCGGCGTGTCGCATAGCCTCTAGACCGGGCAGTCCAAAACCTTCGCTCAAAGACGGGAAGACATAAGCCCGGCAATTTTCGTATAGCCAGCGCAACTGACCTTCACTCACGAAGCCTGTAAAAACTACGTCCTGTATGCCTAGCTCTAAAACGCGCTGCTCGTGTTTTTTGTACAAAGCATCCTGCTTCCCTGCCAGTACTAAATGGAGGTCCGGCTGGTTTTGCTTAAGAAGGGCGAAGGCTTTGATCAAGCGGTCCAGGTTCTTGTGCGGTTGTGGCCTGCCTATATACATGATGAATTGCTTGCCGATAAGCGCCTGTATCGGTTCCGGATCTACGAAAATACTGTCGGCCGCTTCGTGGGTCACGGTAATCTTATCGGGGGAAATGCCAGTAAAGTCTACGACATCGCCTTTGACGAATGCCGAGCCGGTCAGAATTGCCGTTGATTTCCGAGCGACAGCCTGGATCACGCCCCTATAGACCTGTTGCTTAATAGTAAATATTAACGGATTTTTGGCGGGATTACGAAACCGCACCGTTGTCAGGTCGTGGATGGTGGTGATTGTTTTGCCGCTATATAGGATCGGTTGCTGGGTCATACCGAAGTGCACTAGGTCTGGCTGTAATGACCTTAGCTGTCGCAACATCCCAATCTGTTCGGAAAAAGTAAACTCCTTGTGCGGGCAGGATAATTTCGTAAATCGAGGGTTGGCTGGAGCCCAGCTATCCATGTCTTTGGGGTACAGCAAGACAGTGTAGTCGTGATCATTGTCTATCTGCTGTAGATAGTGTAGTAGTCGCTCTATGTAGCGGCCGGTACTGGTGCGAAGTTCCCGGGCGTCAATAACAATGTGGCTCATGCTGGCCTGCCCATCAGGCGACGCCATCGGCTGCGCAATTTACGAAGTTTACTTGCGTTAGGCGGTAAGTCCCAAACCAAAATTGAGCGGATATAGTCGTCAGAAACCATTCGACCCGATTGAATTATCCTTCGTTCTTTCAGTTTTTTCGGAAGCAGCACGAGTGCTCCGCCGTAGCCTTGTAATGCGTAAAACAGTTGACCGCGACGGGCAGCCGCAAAAAAGAAAGTCTTATAAGCTAAAATAAACCGTGGTAACACCGTCGGCAATAGTGAGCGGGGAACGTTTTTTGCCAGTAAAAGTGGTAGATTCTTGTGTGTCTGCAGCGTCGAAAAGCCTTTGATTTTGTTCGATGTCGTGCTGGTTTCATGATATACAACGGCTGACGGCACATAGGCCACTTTCCAGTCGGCTAGCTGAGCCCTGAAGCTCAAGTCGACATCTTCATAGTAAGCAAAAAAGTCCTCGTCTAACAGTCCAATTTGCTCTAGCATGCTCACGCGGTACAGGCTGGCCGCGCCACTGGCGCCAAAGACTTCGGTATCTTGATCGTATTTGTCTAAGTCGGTTTCGTCGCGTCCTCTAGGGAATGGTAAGCCCCAAGTTGTATAGTACTCCCCGGTACTATCTAGGTGTTCTTTGTCGCTGCTCACTACTTTACAGGCTACAATACCGGTTTCTGGATGACTATCTAAATATTCGACTAGTTTTTCCAGCCAGTCGTTCGTGGCTACGGCATCGTTATTGAAAGGGGCGACGTAAGCCGCACCTAGTTCGATGGCGCGCTTAAATCCGGGATTCACGCCGCCAGCATAGCCTTTGTTTTCGGAGTGACGAATAAGTTCGATGTCGGGAAAATCTCGTTCCAGTAGCGCCAGAGAGCCGTCTACGGAGCCATTATCGACAACAATGATATGGGCCTGTAGTGTTTGTTTTTTTAGAGAGTTTAAAGAAGCGGTAAGTTCCTTCTCGCCATTCCAGTTCGGTACTACGACTACGGGCTTATACATCGACTATGAAATCCTTTTCATTTATAATACCCTAAAACGATGAATCAATATTTAACAAAGCAAAACCGCGCGTTATTGAGCGAATTAGTACGCACTGACTTTAAGCTACGATATCAAGGCTCTGTTTTAGGCTATGCGTGGTCCGTGCTGCGTCCACTTTTTTTGTTCCTGATTCTGTATATAGTTTTTGTGAATTTTCTAAAGATAGGTGGTAGTATACCTCATTTTCCTGCCTATCTTTTGCTAGGAATTGTTCTTTGGCAGTTCTTTTCTGACATGACCACTCAAAGCTTAGGCTCGATAGTAGCAAGAGGGGATCTAATCAGAAAAATAAGTATTCCACGCTGGATTATTGTGCTGTCCAGCAGCTTGCTAGCGGTAGTAAACCTTACTCTCAATTTACTTGTAGTAACTGTCTTTTTGGTGCTAAATAAAGTTGACGTATCTTCCGCTGCAGTATTAGTGCCTTTGATTATCTTTGAAATTTATCTTTTTGCACTAGGTATTTCTTTATTCTTGTCAGCTCTTTATGTAAAATTTCGAGACATTGGTTATATTTGGGAGGTCTTCTTACAAGCAGGTTTTTATCTTACGCCAATTTTGTACCCTGTCTCTCTCATTACGAATGAGACAATACAGAAGTTCATATTTTTGAATCCAATGGCACAGGCAATACAGGACGCGAGGTATCTTCTCGTAAGTCAAGACAAAGCCGTAGTAACAATCAACAGAGTGTTTGACGCTGGTTGGTACTCATTCATACCATTCTCTTTTGTGGCGGTCGCACTCGTTATAGGTATTCTATATTTCCGAAAAGAATCAAAACATTTTGCGGAGAATATTTAATATGAGAGATGAAGACATAGCTATAAAAGTTGAAAATTTACATAAGACTTTCAAGCTACCTCATGAAAAGCAGTCGTCATTAAAAAGCGCTCTTATTAATTTTAGAGGTCGCAAAAAGGGTCATGAAAAATTCCATGTATTGAAAGGAATTTCATTTGACATTAAAAAAGGTGAATTTTTTGGCATTGTTGGAAGGAACGGCAGCGGCAAGAGTACTCTACTGAAATTACTGGCAGGAATATATACTCCAGATGACGGTTCGATAGTAGTACATGGGACTCTGGCGCCTTTTATAGAGCTGGGAGTAGGCTTTAACCCTGAGCTTACAGGGCGCGAAAACGTCTTCTTGAATGGTGCTTTGTTAGGTTTTAGTCGAAAAGAAATGACAGAGATGTACGATGGAATAGTGGAGTTTGCCGAATTATCCAGGTTTATGGATCAAAAGCTAAAGAATTATTCCTCCGGTATGCAAGTGCGTCTTGCTTTCGCAATCGCCATACAAGCCAAAGCGCAAATATTATTACTAGATGAAGTGCTTGCAGTAGGTGATGCAAATTTCCAAAAAAAGTGCTTCGATTACTTTGAAAAAGTTAAAAATGAAAAAAAGACCGTCATTTTAGTGACTCATGACATGGATATAACTCGGAAGTACTGTTCGAAAGCCATACTCCTCGACGCGGGCAAAATAGTTAGCTCCGGAGATTCGGAGAAAGTAGCAAAGCATTACAAAGGCATCATGGCAGAATATGCTTCACAAGAGAGGGACGATGTAAATCGCAGAAAACTGGCAAACACGGAGCGTCCACTAGCAGCAAAGGCCACTGTAACTAGGATATGGACAGAAGACGAGGTGGGTAACGCGGTGTCAGTTTTCGAACCAGAACAAACCGTAACTATTAAAGCAAGAATTGAAGCAGTCGTGGATGCTGATGATGTATCGCTAACCATTCGGTGTAAGAATCCAGGAGGCCCTCCTCTATTTTCGATGGACTCAAAAATAGAGAATAAACGCATCGATTTGAAAAAAGGTATGAGCGCTGAAATTCACTGGAGTTTTAAAAATATGTTCAATGATGGATCTTACCTCGTCGGCTGCACGTTGTATCACGACAATAAATCCACTGTTGCCGGCAAATTGGATGAGATATATAACTTCGAAGTCAGAGGTTGGCCTAGTCCGCATGTTATGGTGCATGTTCCAGGGAATCAGCAATCAGTTGCCGTACATTTGACATCTTGAGTGAAAATTAGCTGTTATTAAGAAAATCACATAATCTACATTCTACTACTAGCGCAAAAACCGAAATAAACACGCAGTATTAATGGCCTTATTACACAGGTTCTGCTTACTTTTCCTTATTTTTATTTGACCTCTTAGCCCATGCCTTAATAAACCGATCGTAGTCATCAGGGTAGTCGAAATCATCAGTGTAGTCATCTATGTCGTAGAACCGGCCATTGATACGATGTTCTTTTAAGTCGACGTCTGCCATCGCTCTGTAGTGTTCCCAGCCTCCGCAACGATCAATAATGCCTTCACGGCGTTCATAGGCAATTCTGTTAAGGTTACTCAAGTGTTCAGGTATGTTCTCAGGATAAAAGCTTTGAGCAAAGCATTCACCGTATGGCGTGCCAGTAATCTTACTCTCGTGTTCACGAGCGAAAAGCGTCCATTCTCGCTTCCTGTGTGTAAAAATCTGCCTCATTGCATCATCTGTGAAAAACACGTCGCCATAAAACACAATAGTCCTGCCTCCAAGATTCCATAAATCCTTAGAGCTCAAAAATTTATCAGCATCTTCATTGGTTGTATCGAGCTTGGGTACGAACAGCTGCGAATTTTTTATTTTATAATTTTGTGATTTGGCAACCACATATATAGTACTTGTGTATTTCGAAGCTAAACGAATAGTTCTGTGCAGAATTGGCTCACCATCAACTGGAGCAAAGTGCTTCGGGACATTCATATAGTTTGCCCATCTAGTAGCTTCACCGGCGCATATAATTATAGCCGTCACAGTAGGCTTGTTTATCAAACTCTTAATCATTGCCTCGTAACCCTTTCATCAAATTATACCTATCAGTTTAACGCGAATATCCGTTTGCTGGTAGTGGGTGGTTAATTAAGTAGCCTAAAGTATCACTACTATGGCCGACCGTATTGCACTCCAGGTTCTTTCGTTGTTGATGACAGTAAAAGCACTGAATCGTCCCATTTTAGTGGCGGTTGTTCTGCTTGAAGCTCATTGATTGTTTCTTCCTGTTGAAAGTTGTTGAGATATTTAGTAGAAGTTGCAAA
>JBGTMN010000073.1:0-14839 GCA_041743525.1 Saccharimonadales bacterium (SeqCode)
CTGCAACGCGATTGCGCTTGATTGATTGACATCATTTTCAGATTGCAAAGCCCGAATTTCGGTTTCGTAGTCGACAGCACGAACATCTTTGGCAAATGAACTTACAGACAGCAGAATACCGAATACAAGGGCTGTTACAACCAGATTAAAGCGGACAAAAATGAATCGGATAGTGCTATTTTTTTGATTTTTCATAGTTTTTGTATTGTTTTGATACATTTTCAATTTATCACAAATCATAATAAATGTAAACCATTCTTATGCTTTAATCTGGAAGTCGCCGGCATAGTTCGTAGGGCTCTGCTCTTCAAAGATATACTCCCGTTATTTCGTTTTGAACTTGAGGTAACGTCTAGTAGCTATAATAGACGAGCCGGCACCAATGAGCATTCCGACCAAAATTTGCAAAATAAGGAGCTGCGGGAAATTGTCATTAAAGTATGCCTGTGCATATTGTATATCTAACAGTCCGAGGCTACTGGCTTGCAACGCCGAGCTTGCTGCGACAAACACCGAATGCAGGAACAACATAGAAATGATTGCCGATAATACTCCATATATCACACTCTCGACGACGAACGGACCGCGGATATACCAGGTACTCGCACCCAAAAGCCGCTCTATAGTAATCTCATCGCGGCGGTTAAATATAGCCATCTGAATAGTATTAAAAATGATGAGCGCCGAAATAACCGAGAACACGCCAACAGCGATTATCCCTACCCGCTGCAGAATATTGGTGGCATGCGTGATGTTGTCGATAGCTTTTTTTCGTTCACCCGAATAAGACGGTGACCGTTCGGTTTGCAATGTTGCATTGGCCGGCGTCGTGAGGAACGCCCGGATATCTTCGATCTGGTTCAGATTTTTTGGTTTGATGCGTATAGTCGCCGGAATTGGATTGCCGGAAATACTGGCGGCAGTAAGCAGACTCTGGTTTCCGGAATTTTGTTCGGCGTAGGCTGCCAAGGCCTGCTCTTTATCAAGATATTCGACGGATTCCACATTCGGCAGTCGCTTTAATTCTGCTAACAATTTATCTTTTTGACCGCTCGTGACTTCATCTTCCAGAAAGACCGATATGTCTATACGATCGGTGATAGTCGATATAGTGTTACTAAACGTCGCGTTGGCGATAAGCGAGAATAGTACGATTGTGAGCGTTACCACCATGACCGCCATAGCAGCTATAGCAAGTGTCGCGTTCCGGAAGAAATTACGGACTCCTGCCACAACAATACGATTAAAAGTTATAAATTTCCGTCTCATCAGCGCTTATACTCCGAATGAGCCCTGTCGCTGCTGATGTGGCCGTTTTCCATCGTGACGACCCGGCGCTTTAAGCGATTGACGATTTCCATATTGTGGGTCGTCAGAAGCACGGTCGTACCGTAACGATTGATTTTTTCCAGGATTTTAATAACGTCCCAGGCGTGTTTTGGATCGAGATTTCCGGTTGGTTCATCGGCAATCAGGATTTTTGGCTGACGCACGATCGCCCGGGCTATTGCCACGCGCTGACGTTCACCACCTGAAAGCTGCATCGGCATATTCTTTTCTTTGCCCTTTAGATTTACGATGTCGAGCACTCGTGGCACGGTATGCTCAATTTCTTTTTTGCCCATGCCAACGATTTCCAGGGCAAATGCAACGTTCTCGAATACTGTCTTGTTTGGCAGTAACTTAAAATCCTGAAATACCACGCCAATTTTACGACGCAAAAGCGGTATGTCTTTGTCGCGCAGCTTGTCGTAATCTACCCCACCGATAATTATCTTTCCACTCGTTTGGCGTTCTTCGCGGGTAAGCAATCGGAGGAGCGTGGTTTTACCGGCTCCACTCTGCCCGACTACGATGACGAACTCTTTTGGCTCGACATGAAGGCTAATCCGATCCAATGATGGCGCGGTTCCCTTGCCGTATGTCTTTGTTACCCTATCTAACAGAATCATTGTTAATATTTTAACACAGTGGAACTAAGTGGAGCCTGAAAGTGTTCCGTTTAAATTATGCAATTTTACGGCTGGACACCCGCCCTACCACGTCCACTTACTTAACAGTACAGCCATGTCAGCTGCGCCAACTGTGCCGTCATTGTTAAAGTCTGCAGCTGGGTAGTTCTGTCCGTCTTTAGATATGATGATACTAAGGTCTATAGCGTTTACCCGGCCGTCGCCATTGGCATCACCGTTGCCGGTGGTAGTATTGGCCGCAAGTATTTCTATACCATTCAGCATGCTGGCATTTGCCCCCTGAGTGAAGCCAAAGTCCAGTCTTCCGTCAGTGACCGTCGCCTTCCCTTCTTTGACGATTGCCGTGAAGTGTCCGGCTTCTTTTATGATGTCGAAGTTTGTGAGGAATGGAGAACCTTCGACCGTGACAGATTGTACCCGGCAACCAACCGTTGAACAGGACGGGCTGGTTTCGGCAAAGTGCAGTCTATAGGTATAGGTGCCGTTGGCAATCGGAATATTGTAACTGGTCATACCCCAGCGTTCCATCTGATACAGTCGATCGTTGGTAGTGCCTACTATAGCGACGCCGGTTCCACGGTCAACCGCCGAGCCACCGGTGCTATATTGGTCGGCCGACCAGGAAGTATTTTTGTCGTCGGTTATTGCCGGACCGCCGGTGTTCATGCGGAAAGGTATAGCGACCGGAGTAACCGGTTGTGTAGAAGTCGTCAGCGAAATACTAACTGACGACGATTCAGCAACGTTACCTACCGCGTCATAGGCTTTGGCGGTTAGTGTTTTAGTTCCGGCGGTCTGGCCGGTGGTATTCCAGGCGAAGCTGTATGGCGCAGTAGTGTCGGTGTTCAGTAAAGTAGTGCCACTATAAAACTCTACACGAGCAACTCCGATGTTGTCGGAAGCATTGGCATTTATGGTCACCGTACTGCCGACTGCGGTGTTAGAGCCGCTCGTTGGTGCTGTAATACTAATGGTCGGAGCGGTCGTGTCGGAAGACGACGAGGAAGGTACCCAGGCGCGGATATAATCTACTTCCATTGTTCCGGCCTGCGCTGCTCTATTAGGGTCATACGCCCACGCGCCACCCTGACCCATGCTCAGCAACACGAACATAGGATTGCTGGCACTGAACAATTGCTGTCCTATCAACAATCCGTTACTCGTCCGATAATCTGAACTGTAACTATGATAGAATTGACCATTTATATATATTTCAATCGAAGTAGCAGTTCTTTTCATGCCAAATGTATGCCACTGAGTCAGCCAGTTTGGTAGTACCGGAGGATATGGTTTTTGTTCCGTCTGACAGTGCTTCCACTCGGGGTTGCAGTATGCATCCCAATGCAGCGTCACGAAAGCCCGACCGTTATCACCGCCATTATTTACAAATTCAAAGATATCAATCTCGCCGTTCGCAGGCCATTGACCTTGTCCCATCATCCAGAATGCTGGCCAGTTCCTGGCGCCTCCTGGCAATTTAAATCTTCCTTCAATGTATCCATGTCCGAAAGACATATAGCGATCCCATGTGGTAACGACGCACGATTGCCACTCCTTGCCGCCGGTTGGACGTTTGACGGCACTCATTTTGAGCGAGCCATTATTTACCGCGACAACATCAGCCGGCGCCGGAACCGGACAATAGGCCTCCGAATCTCCGCCCATACTGAACCCAGGTGCGTTTTGGTAGTGCTCCCCTATGCGCCACTTGGACGAGTCCAGCGCCGTGCCATCGAACTCATCTCCCCATGTGTATTGCCAGTTTCCAGCCACCCCGATTGGCGACGGTATATTATTAGCTCGTGAAGTTACCATGATTCCCGCTCCAAGTCCGGCAAAAATCACCAGCACTGCAATCAAATGTACTAGTGGGCTTTTACATAGCTGCTTCAGTTCTTTGAGCAACTTCTGATTTTCTTTTGTACTTTTTGGCTTCGAGGAAGATTTTTTTGTTGTCATCATTTGGATGGTTATTTTAATATAAGCATAGCACGCCTCGATGTCATGCTTTCATATCACTTCCCTACCACGTCCACTTACTTAACAGCACAGCCATGTCAGCTGCGCCAACTGTGCCGTCATTGTTGAAGTCTGCTGCTGGGTAGTTCTGTCCGTCTTTAGATATGATGATACTAAGGTCTACAGCGTTTACCCGGCCGTCGCCATTAGCATCACCGTTGCCGGTGGTGGTATTAGTTTCAGTGCCGTAGATACCAAGTTCCCACATAGAATTGCCGTAAGCTATGTTCCAACGGTCTTTGGCCAGGATACGGAAGTAACGTCCCTGGGCTGACTTTATGAACGATGTCGTGTCTATGAGCTGCGGAGTGGTATTGTTAGTCGTACCAGAAAATATTGTTGTCCAGTTTATATTGTCGGAAGAGATCTGAAGGTCGTAGTTCTTCGTCGTGTCTCCTGCCCATAAGACAGAGACTTTGCTTAGATTGTAGGTCTTACCGAGATCTGTCTTGATCCAGACGTTGTCTTGGGTGGCGGAGATCCAACGTGTAGCTTCGTTCTGGTCATTAAGCCATGCCACGGCCGTACCATCGATAGTACCGACATTGGACGTAAATGCTTTGCTAGTCGCCAGATTTCCAGTCTGTGATATCCGAGCAGTGGTAGAGCCGACGCTAAATGATTTACTAAGCTTGTTGTTCGTTTCATTTGTTTCGGTGAAGCGATTGACGTCATCAACCCAAGCTTCGAGACTATGACTACCGGCTACTGCGGTCCAGTAATTAACGTCTGGTAGCATCATACTGTTCGTAGCGGTTACGGTTCGGCTTTCGCCTGCAGCGAGCGCGGTGGTCGCTGCCCAGTGTGTTTGCATTCCATTTACGTCGTAGCGAACACCGACCGGCACTCCAGCTGGAGTCGGGCCTGAACCCTGGTTCTGTATGACTGCACTAAATATTACCTGGTCACCTGATTTTGGTGATGCCGGCGTTACATTCACCGCCGAGACGACGACATCAGGTAACGACGCCGTCGGATTATTTACCGTTACCGTCACATTACTGTTCGCAACGTTACCAGCCGCGTCATATGCCCGAGCTGTCAGCGTATGCGAAGCGTTCGTCAAGGTAGTGGTGTCGAGCGAGAATGCGTAAGGGTTTGTCGTGTCAGTGTTCCGGAGTGAGCCGTTTACAAAAAATTCAACTTTACTGACGCCAACATTATCCGATGCGCTCGCAGCCACATTTGCGGTGCCCGAAATAACAGACCCGTTACCAGGACTGGTTAAACTGACCGTCGGAGCGGTCGTGTCGGAAGACGACGAGGAAGGAACCCAGGCACGTACGTAATCTACTTCCATCGTACCGGCAGCCGGAGGTTTGTTCGGGTCATTTCCCCACCCACCGCCGGACTTAATGGTCAGGATCGTGTGCATTTCGCCGCTAAAAATATATGATGGCATCGTCTGTCCATATTTGTTCTTCGTCTCGGGAGTAAACCGGTATTTGAATACTCCGTCTATGTATACTTCCAGTGCACTACTCGTGCGTTTCAGTCCGTAAGTCACGAATTTATTAGACCAATCAGGGATTACAGAGGGCCACGGGCTGTCCTGAGTTTTATCACAATGACTCCAGGCATCACACGGTCCGGCCCAGTGCGTGCTAAAAAACGGTGTCCCATGCGCAGTACCGTTATTTACGAATTCGAATATGTCTATTTCTCCGGTTTTTGGCCAACTTTCGGTTCCCGTTCCATTTCCCATCAGCCAGAATGCTGTCCATAAATCCGCGCCGGGGGGCGACTTTATCCGTGCTTCAATGTAACCCTGGGTAAAGTTTTGAAACTTATTTCGGGTATTAAGCTCACAAGCTTGCGTTGGCTGACCGCCTGCGGCTTGGTTATATAAATTCATTTTGAGAGTACCGTTGTTCACGACAGCGAAATTCGATGGCATCGGCAAAGGACACCAAGTATCTGCATCAACAAACTTATACCCAGGTGCACTATGCCACGCCTCCTGGTTATTCCATTTATTCGTGTCTAATGCCGTGCCGGTAAATTCATCGGACCAGATCTGACTCCAACTCTCCCCAGCACCCAACGGTTGCGCCGAAGAATCAGCTTGCGAGGTCAGAACTAAACTCGCTCCCAGACCACCAAACACTAATAGGACTATCATGAGATGGGCGGCTGGGGTTTTATACAGCCGTTTCAAATCATTCAGTAACTTTTTATTGATATCAATTATAAGTTTTTGATTTTTGACAACTTTTTTGGACTGCACTACATTGCCTCATTATCTATTGCCATAAGCATAACACGGAACAGTGCATTTCCAGATATCCCACGCCTTGAGTTGTCTCGTTCTACCAGGGATTCATGCACGCTAGCTTAGAGAATACTCAGCGTAGGCCGCTAAAATAGGATCGAGGTTGCCGCTAAGCACATCGTCCGGATCGCTTGTTTCGTAACGGGTGCGAAGATCTTTGACCTGTTTATACGGATGCAGTACATAACTTCTGATCTGATTACCCCAGGCGGCCTGCTCATTCGGCCCTTTGAGCTCACTAATTGCTTCGGTGTGCTGCTCGAGCTGTAACTGCGCTAAGCGAGAACGGATTATGGTCATGGCCGTCTCTTTGTTCTGCAACTGAGAACGTTCGTTTTGAATTGCTGCGGTTATTCCGGTTGGAAGATGGGTGATACGGACTGCCGAGTCAGTGGTATTAACCGACTGGCCGCCATGGCCACCAGCCCTGTAGACATCTATTTTGAGATCTTTTTCGTCGATGACCACACTATCTGGCTTGTCGATTTTTGGCATGACTTCTACTTTTGCGAAGCTTGTCTGGCGCAAATTATCAGAATTAAACGGACTGAGGCGCACTAAACGGTGCACGCCGTGCTCTCCCTGCAACTTTCCAAACACAAAAGATCCGCCAATTTCTATCGTCGCACTCTTGATGCCCGCCTCGTCACCATTGGATTCATCGATGGTTTGAACTCTTAATTTGTGGCTTTCGGCCCATCGGACATACATACGGAGCAGCATCTGGGCCCAATCCTGCGCGTCCGTTCCACCTGCTCCGGCATGGATATTCATGATGACATCGTGATCATCGTAAGGCCCCGAGAACTTTAGATCTTCTTTCATTTTTTCGAATGTTACGCTTGCTGCATGCAATTGTATAGATAAGTCCTGCGCCAGGCTTTCATCATTCAAAGTTGCCAGTTCGACTATATACGTCACTTCTTTGTGAATTTTTTGCCAAGGCTCTACGCGAGCATTCAATCGGGATATTTCTTTCATAACCTGCTGCGCCTTTTCTGAATCATTCCAAAAATCCGGCTGTTCACTTTGCATGCGGAGCGTTTCCAGCTCTGCGTTTAACCCGGCGATATCAAGTTTTTCGAGCGCCAGCTCGATTGACGCATTTAGTGCAGAAGCGCCTGTTAGTAATTCATGCATGGGAATTATTATAGCAGTACACTCCACACTGCCGATGATTACTACTTATAGGCCATATCGAATGGTGACGCTTGCTCATGCGGATATCCCTCAATGTCATGGACGTGTCTTGTAGTTACGTCCGGGTCAAGAAGTACTGCACCAGCGGGAATTGCTCGAGTGTCGTTGGCGAGCCAACTGAAATCCAATATCCGTAGATCATTCCAATCAGTGCAAACAATACACCAAAGGTAATAAAGTACACTACCCTGTTGTTTCTTGCTACGGATTTTACGGTTTGAGTACTCTGGCTATACATTTTGATCGGATGATGGTTCGCGGTAGATAGCGGCGGCGTGGGGCTTAAATCCGGTTGGGCACTGATTGGGTTTGCGGAAACAGGCGTGCCGGATAGCGCTGGCGGCGAGGTTACCGTCTGATAAACTTCCTGGACAGGTGGAGGCGCTGGACTCGGTTGGACAGCGTCCGGAGATGATACGGGAGTTGAGGGCTGCGTTTGCGGCGGCTGATACTGCTGTTGAGGTTGGGGTACATGCTGGACAGGTGGGGTCGTTTGGGTCTGCTGTTGAGGTTGGACATTCTGAATTGGCGGTGGTGTTTGCGATACAGAAGGTGGTGCTGCGGCTTGCTCAGAAAATTGTTGTACGACCGTAGCTCCTGCTCCCGGCTCTGATCCAGGAGCAAAACTCTGACCGGGCATAAATTGAGTAGCAGGAATAGCGTCGAGCGGAGTAGCAGACGGATTGACTGGCGGCGCTGCCGTGGGAAGTTCAGACATGATGGATTATATTATAAACCGCTTATGCCGTATTTGACTAGAACTCATTCGAATTGTAGCGTTGAACATTCGTAACCCTCGGTTGCTACAGTTTTAACGATGGTCCCACAGTCGCTCGATATGCGTCTGTAATTCCTGAGTGTACTCTTCTCCGCAGTTTCCGAGCGAACCGAATCCCCACAACTGTTCCTTGAATAGCTCGCGGGCAACGTCAACGATAGATTCTTTGGTTATTGCTTTAATACGTTTTGGAACCTGGTAATAATCATCGACAGATTCATCAAAAAAGTATCGTCCGGTGTAACCGTTGGCTGTTCCACCGACTGTCTGGGCACCACGCTGGAAACGGCCGAGTGCGTATTGTTGTGCCGCTTCGATATCGGCTCTGTCCAACTCGCCATCGAATATTTTCTCAAGTTCGGTCACGACAATCTCGAACAACGCAGCGCCGTTCTTTGGTGACACCTGAGCACCGAACCACCAGTTGCTATTCAGCTTTGCCTGACCAACACCCGAACTCATACCGTACACCAGTCCTCTTTCACGGGCAGTTCCAAGTATTTTAGAATGCAATGTCTCGGTTAACATCGTATTGGTCAAGTTCAGAGCGTCCATTTCTTCGTCCGTAAGCCGGCGGCGCATGAACGTATCAATGTAAAAATAAATATTTTTGACGGTTGAATTATGTATGTAGAGTGGCCGTTCCAGTTTGCGGGGCCGTTCGTCTGGAAGCTCCAGACGACTCTTTCCCTTCGGCAGCGCAATACTGGACATACGAGCCTCGATCATCTCGCGGCGCTTCGGCGTGATGTTTCCGGCAATCACAAATCGCATATTGGAACTGGTATGCGTTGCTTCGTAATGCTCCCGGATATCCTTTAATTTGACGTTTTTCATAAGTCGCAGCCGTTCCTGGTCAGTCTTCGCCAAGAAACCATAACTCTGGCGTAGCGCCAAACTCAGATGCCGAAAATGATTATTAGCCCTGGCAGTCAGTTCTTCACGGACATTGCCGAATTCGGCTTGGAATTCCTCGCGTAAAAATAACGGCTTCGTAATAGACAGAACCAATAGTTCCAGAATACGCTCCCATTCAAAGTCGGCGCATTCAGCTTCATAAGTAATGTCATAAACACTCGTGGAGGCATTACTGTATGCGCCATTTCGTTCAATTTCGGCCTGAAAGTCGCGCGCCCTCGGAAACAGCTCGTTTGCTCCTAGCAAAATATGTTCCATCAGATGCGGCACTTCCCATTTATGCTCTTCTACGAGATATTCTCCGGCACGGAAATTAAGGTCCACCGTCATGACCTGCGCGTCCGGAATATGGACTAAAAGTCCTTTCATTCCATTCTTAAAACTAGCCTCAGATACAGTGTGCTTCATAGGTCTGCGCTATTTGCGTTTACGGGCTTTATTTTTATTTTGGCGTTCAGCCTTGCGGGCTTTTTTGCGTTTATCGGCGACAACCTTCAATTCGGTCTGTTCGACTTTCTTTGATACGAAATCTGCTTCCTGGAATTCGTTGCTGCTCTGCAGGATCTGATTTGCGTTATCAACAGAACCACGGGCCGCGCGGGTCAGTTCGGTCTCGACAGGACGGTCCAAGTCGACATCGACGACAGGCTGGGCATGGAACAGTGAACGCACGACATCATGCCTTAAAGACTGTTGCATGTCATCAAACAGCAGTTGACCTCGGAAGCGATATTCTACCAATGGGTCCTTCTGGCCGACGCTCATCCAGTGGATGCCTTCGCGCAGATGATCCATGTTCTCGAGATGTTGCATCCATAGGTTGTCCAGGATTTGCAGATATATATCACGCTCTACCTTCCGCATAGTCTCGGGAGTGAAAGCCAGCTCGCGGGCGGCGTATAATTCGCGGGCTTCGGTTAACAGAACGTCTGCGAACTTAGTAGCTTCGGTGTCGAACAAACGGTCCAAAGTTTCATCATCAAAAGGAAATACTTCGCGGACAACGTCTTCAAATTCATCGGTTGTTATAAGTGGGGATGCCGCTAACATTCTAACCTCATCTTCGACGAAAATATTGATACGCTTCTTAATGTCGGTGCGCATCAGTATCTCGCGGCGCATAGCATACGTTGCCTTGCGGTGACGGTTCATAACGTCGTCGTACTGTACGACGTTTTTACGCTGATCAAAATGAAACCCTTCAACTTTTTTCTGAGCGCCTTCCAGGCTTCGGGATATCAGTCGGTTTTCGATAGGTGTTTCGTCATCGACCTTCAAGCGGGTCATAATCTTGGCGATACGTTCACCACCGAATATACGCATCAGGTCGTCTTCGGTACTTACGAAGAACTGCGTCACGCCGGGATCACCTTGTCGCCCGGCACGTCCGCGTAACTGGTTGTCGATACGACGCGATTCGTGGCGCTCGGAACCCAGTACGAACAATCCTCCGAGGGCTTTGACTCCTTCGCCGAGCACAATGTCGGTACCACGCCCGGCAATATTGGTCGCGAGTGTTACCGCACCTTTTTCACCGGCCTGAGCGACAATCTTCGCTTCACGTTCATTGTTTTTGGCATTCAGCACCTGGTGCGGTACGCCGGCTTTGTTCAGCGCTTCACTCAGTGCTTCGTTCTTTTCGATGGATACCGTGCCAAGCAGCACCGGCTGACCCTTGGTATGCAGCATCTGCACTTCCTTTGCGATTGCTTTGAACTTACCCTTTTCACTACGATAAATACGATCCGGCCGGTCTTCTCTGGCGATTATCCGGTTGGAAGGTATTTCTACGACGTCCAATTTATAAATCTGATGAAATTCTTCGGCTTCGGTCGTGGCTGTACCGGTCATACCGGCAAGCTTCTCGTACAGGCGGAAGTAATTCTGGAAAGATATAGTCGCCAGCGTCATCGATTCCTGCTGGACTTCCACGCCTTCCTTGGCTTCAATAGCCTGGTGCAGACCTTCGTTGTAGCGCCGTCCTGGAAGCATACGACCGGTAAACTCGTCGACGATGACGATTTCGCCGTCCTTGGTCGCGACATAATCTTTGTCACGCTTAAAGAGCGCCTGCGCCCGTAATGCCTGCTGCAAATGATAAATAGTTCGGATATTTTCTGCACCATACAGGTTATCGAGGCCAAGGATCTTTTCGACTTTTTCAACGCCGTCGTCAGTTAAAATAACAGTTTTTCGTTTTTCGTCGGTTTCGTAATGCTTGGTCTTTTCTAACTGGCGAACAACTTTAGAGAACTGCGCGTAGGCGTTTCCGCTCGTTACCGATGGCGCAGAGATAATAAGTGGCGTACGGGCTTCGTCGACTAATATGGAGTCGACTTCGTCCACGATGGCGTAATGCAGTTCACGCTGCCGAAGCTGATCGGTCTCTCGGACCATGTTATCCCGCAAGTAGTCGAAACCAAATTCGTTGTTCGTTCCGTAGGTGACGTCGGCGGCATATGCTTCGGTGCGAGTACAAGGCTTCAGATGACGGAATCGTTCGTCTTCATGATCGGTATTGGTAAAGTTCGGGTCATAGACATACGAATGATCGGCGATAATGACCCCGGTTTGCAGGCCAAGATAGTGATACACCTGAGCCATCCAGCCGGCGTCTCGCTGCGCCAGGTAATCGTTGACGGTTATGACATGGACACCTTTTCCGGTGAGGGCGTTCAAATACACCGGCGCGGTCGCAACCAGTGTCTTTCCTTCTCCGGTTTTCATTTCGGACACGTTCCCTTCGTGCAGCACCATGCCACCGATAAGCTGAACATCGAAGTGCCGTAGTCCGAGTGACCTCGTCGCCGCTTCACGGACGACTGCGAACGCATCAGGAAGTATTTTGTCGAGGGATTCTTTTTTGAGGCGTTTTTTGAGCGTTTCAGTCTGCTCTTTGAGCTTACTGTCGCTCATTTTTTTATATTTTTCGGTTAATACGTTAATGTCTTTGGATCTTTTGCGTAACCTCTTTACGGTACGCCCCTGTGGATCGCCCAACATTTTTTTGAACACAATATTCACGAGTTTCTCCCCTTTTTACTCCAAGCTAAGTCTGTAGCGATGGTGACTATTGTAGCGCAGGCTGTGAAATAAATCGAACGTAATTTTGTCTTCAGTGCTCTTTGCAGGCGACTGTGGTTGCCGATTTGTTACATTTTAGGAGACATCATACGTCTAAAGGCTGCTCTACTATACGACCGCGCTTAAACCGCCGGGCAATCCGATGCCGAAGCCTTACTCCCATATGCAGCTCTTTGTATTTCGTTATCCGTTGACGTAATTTCAATTCCACGATGTCTATGGCGGCATACAGATTAACCGCCGTTTCAGATACATGAATGACCTCCGCTGGCAGATGTAGCCGCACTTCACAGGTGGCGCCGTTCCCGTCCTTGCTTTTTGCTTCCATGAGTTTTGCTTCCACCCTGGCAACTGAGCGTGCCGGTCGTGGCAAATAACGGTCCAACCTACCGATTTTACGCTTCAGATACTTTCGAAGCGGCTCGTCGGCCGTGGCGTGAACTTGAGTTATGTCGAGGTGCTTTATCATACTGCTCTCCCCTTTTGATTAAACTAAATCTGCTGGCGTCCACCCATATATGGCCGCAAAACTTCCGGAACAACAACATGGCCGTCGGCAGTCTGGAAGTTTTCGACGATTGCTATGAGAGGCCTTTCCGAGAATACGGTGGCGTCATTGGTATGAACCAGCTCTGTAACGCCATCCGAACGCCGTACGCGGGTTTTCATAGGTCGCGCCTGGTAATCGGTGATGTAATCGGCGGTGTGCGTTTCGCGGTACTGTTGCTGGCCTGGCATCCATGTGTCAATATCGACACCCTTGGCATTCGGCCGTCCGATATCGGCGGTGCATTTTTCAAGTACCCGGAACGGGAGCCCCAAGCTAGCCATCAGGTATTCTTGAATCGCTACCATGAACAGATGTTCATTGAGCGAAGTTTCTTTGGTGCCAAAACTTTCCATCTCGAGTTTATTAAACTGATGCAGTCTGAAAATCCCTTCAGTGTCTTTACCGTACGTTCCGGCTTCACGACGGAATGCAGTCGTATAACCGACTAATCGTATCGGTAGCTCTGCTTCCGGTAATATCTCGTTCATATACATCGGTGCCATGGTGTGTTCGGCGCTGGCGTTCAGCCACAGATCTTCATCTTCGAGTTTATACGTCTGGTCTTCTTTGTTGAGCCGGCCGGTAGCCTGAAAAACTTCCGTCCGGGCCACTGCCGGAGGAATGACCGGAGTAAAAGCTTTGGCGCTCACACCGTCCAAACCGTTTGCGATGATGATATTCTGTAATTGTTCTTCGTCCGTCAACACATCAACGCCGTACATCCAAAGTGCCATTTCCAGTCGCACCAAATCGCCTTTGAGGTACGCGAAACGAGCGCCGGCTATCTTGGCGGCGCGGTCTTTGTCGATCCAGCCTCGCATTTCGGCTATTTCCCAATGATTCCTAGGCTCAAAATCAAAAGTCGGCTGCGCGGCATGCGACCGAATCACGACATTTTCTTCTTCTGTCAAACCAACGGGCACGCTGTCCAGCGGCATATTCGGTATAATTTTGAGCAAGGTCTCGAATTCGGCTTCGAGTGGCTTTAACCGCTCTTCCAGCTCCGTTATAGACTCTTTGAGTGCTTTACCCAGCTCCAATTGTTCGGGAGACGGCTTAGAGCCTTTCATCTGCGATGACAACTCATTCCGCTGCGCCCGTAATTCTTCGACCTGAGTCAATCCACCCCGGCGTTCAACATCGACTTCCAGTAATCGTTTGACCGCTTCGGCAACGTCGTAGCCTTTCTGGCGTGACTTTTCTATGACTTTTTCGGGGTTATCCCGGATTATTTGTATATCTAGCATGGGAGTTATTATACGGTAATACTACGAATTTTATAGGTTATCGTTTCCAGACTATAAATAGTGTTTCTAAACTACAGTTCTGGCATTAAAATACGTCGTGTTTTCGTAACAGTGCAACTATATTATTCTCTATCTTAGGCTGATTATCTAAACCCCATTTATCAAGGAATAAGCCGTTACCGTATGTTCCTACTGATCTATATTCTGGCTCGGACTGGTCGCTTTTGAGCTGATTGATAGGTACGCTACTGTAACTATTATTTTTTATAAAGTGATAATTCACATATTCACTAGTGAATATAAAACCCAATTGGCTGTTTATGTACAAATTTTTTACGTCATCGGCATACTCATCTCCACTATTATGACTTTCGTGGGAAGTCTGGACTCGCCCGGCTTTCAAACTCCCGACATACCATGCCCGTCCAACTTCCGAGGACTGTTGAATAGTTTCGGATATTAATCGGCCAAAAAATGGGCTTTTTTTAAGTTGTATGGTTTCTTTTAATTCAGTTAATATAAGGTCCGGTGCTACGCCTTTTTGCTCTAAAACCTGGGCAGCATCCTTGCCCATAGTACATAAATGTTCTTCAATTTTTTTTACTTTCTCAAGATGAAGTTCTTTTTGTCTCTGCTTTTCTTCTAAGGCGCGTTGGGCTGCGGTTTTTTCTGCTTCGATTTTTTCTACACGAGCAATACCTGCTTGAACTTGCGGGCCGTACTTTGATGAGAATGATTCATTTGCAACCATACAGTCTCCTTATTCAATTTCTATGTTGAAACAATATCAGGAAATAA
>JBGTMN010000074.1:0-41195 GCA_041743525.1 Saccharimonadales bacterium (SeqCode)
GCATTCGTTCATGGCGATTTGTGTATGCCCAATATGCTATTGTCGCCGGACGGTAAGTTCACCGGCTTGATTGACCTCGGAGCTTTGCATGTTGGCGATCCTATATTGGATACGGCGCTGCTCGCATGGTGCATTAACGATAATTTGGGGCCGAAATGGGCGAACTATTTCCTGAAACTGCATAACCTTAATGATAAAGACCCGCAGGTTCAGTTCTACCGGCTGGCTTACGATCTTTCTCTCAACTTTCCTAATCCATGGGGTTGGACGATGTCACCTAAATTAGTACAACGACGCACTGAGCTGGAAGGAGTCCAGATATGATACGTGCACCACAGACCATGCGATTGCATGTCGCTCGCCGTGCGGAAGCAATAAAGAACATTGAAAAGAGACATGGCGGCGGCGATCAGCGCTTAACGCCGAGAGGAGAGCGACAGGCACGAGGGATCGGGCACTACCTGCTCGAAAATCTTGGCGTCGAGCTCGGTGAAGTGAGTGTCATTCATCAGCCCGAAGGACGAAGCGAGTTAACTGCTAAGCACGTCGGCGAGATTGTTGCAGCACGTCGGATCACACGATGCGATGATCTTGTTGGTATCAATCTTGGAGTACGTAATGGTTTATCAGAAGCGGAACTTGCCGAACGGTTTCCAGAAGTAACGGCTGGCTTGGCAAATTGGATGGCAAATAAAGGTTTCAACGTGCCGGACGTGCCGGGAGGGGAGCCGATGGATGACTTTGCAGTGCGTATCCGAAGAGGCATGATCGAAAATATCCCTAGTGCTGCACCTAATGGGGACTTGGTCATGGTTGCGACTACATCGAGTCTTGTCATGGTCCATCATTTGCTTGATCAAGACGGCACGCTAAGTACAAATGATTACGATTTTGTAAGTATGCCCCTCGGTTCTGTCTCCACTTGGCAGCTTTCAGACAATGAACAGCCTATGCAGCTGACTAACATGGTAATACCCGAAGAAAGGTAGACAGGATGAATAATCAAATAAACCACCAGCCTACAGATGTAACGATTTTTGCTGCGCCATTCGGTTTTGGGCCGCTCGGTAAAGCCATGGCAATTGCTCATGCCTTCCAGGATCGTGGCATATCCGTAAAAGTATTAACAGATGATATAGGTCAAAAAATTGTTAAGGCCAGCGGCTTAATTGCCGAAGAATATAAGTACAAGCAAGAGCTTGATCTGGCGTCGCTCAATACGAAGGTCGCTATATCCAGCCTTGATATTAGTACGCCCATCAAGAAGTCAGGTGTGCCATTGGTGCTGTATGACTCGCTTTTTTGGCTGTGTGGCACCTGGGAGCACCTACCTGCTTATGATGAAGACGTATACATCGCCCAGAAGTTCTTCACAGAAGCCCCGCAAACCGCCTACGACAGCGTGAAAGATCATTTGCACATGGTTGATGCTGTTTTGCCACGATCTTCATCGGAGGAGAAGTTTGGGGCTCTGGGTGACCGCATTGTTCTTTATCCTGGCGGGCTCAAATCTCCGCATCTACCTTTGCAATACCAGGAGCAGTATCTTTCCTGGGTAGTTGAGGCTATTAAAAACGCGATGGTATCTTCCGCTATAGCAATAGATAAATTTACGGCTATCACCCCACCACAGCTTACAGATTCCGACACAGCTAACAGTCTCCGGGATTTGGGCGCTACTGTTGAATCTGCCGTCGATGACCTTGGCAAAATCATACTATCAGCTAAAGCATTCATTATTGCTCCAGGTATTGAAACGATGCTTGAATCGTGTGCACTCGGTAAAATTCCGCTATACCTGCCAGCTTACATTGCACCCCATGTACCGCAGCTGATCGCCTTACGAAGAGCGGCCGTTGGCAAAGAGCTATGCCCTAGCTTCAACGATGAAGTTATGAAGTTCGATGCTAAAGGCGAAAACATGGGTAAAATGAGTAAGGATATGTTGGATTACAACTCAGAGAAGCTGTACCAGCGTCATTACCAACAGGAAATTGAAGCTACACTGACTGCGTTCCTCAAAGACCCGCAGCAAGCGCCTAACAGGTATCCATTGGGAAAAGATGGTGCCAGCCAGGTCGTCTACATTATCCAGGAGCAATTTCTTACCGAAGAATCAGCCTTTGAAACAGTAAATTCCAGAGAACTTGAACTTGTAAATGACTAAACAGCCGAACTCTTCGATCAAACATCAGCCGTGTTTTTACAGGGTGTCTATTAAAGGTGTAATTCAAATTGAAGGCAAAATAGTACTTTCAAGAGAACACGGCAGCAAAAGATGGGATTTACCCGGTGGTGGTGTTGAACATTACGAAGACCCGATTTATGCTTTTAAGCGAGAGATCAAAGAAGAACTAGGCGTGAGCGTAGATAAGTTTGATGAGGGTAACTTGCAGGCTTGGTTTACGTATGACACAGACCCAGATTGGGACAGGCCAATAGTGTACCTCGTTGCCCGAGCTGGCATATCCGACATACCGCAGGCGGAAGAAGGGGTAGATGTAGGCTACTTTACCGTGGACGAATTAGCCGATGTTGCGTTAGAGAAGCATTTGGAAAAGTTTCGACAACGAATGATCACGCTTGCTGTTGGAAATAACCAGTGACAAGTATAAAAGCGGTTTTGACAGACTTGGACGGTACGGTTCTTTTTCCTAACGACGATTTTACCGAGGCTACTAAATCCGTGATCCAAGAATTGTTCCATGTTGGCATAGCAGTATTTCCTGTTACGGGGAGAAGCTACCGTTTTAGTGTTGATGCTTGTAGATCAATCGGTTTTCAAAGCTTCGGAGTATTTAAGGGTGGTTCAGTCGTTGTTGATATTCCGACTGGAAAGATCCTATGGGAAATGCCAATTGTCGATGTCACCGCGAAATCGGTATTAATAGCCATATCACCCTTATGTGAATATTTATCATTTGGTAAAGGACGGCTACGAACGGACGAAATCACAACGCCGCTGCTTGCTGATTTACACTGCTTAAGTATATGGGCTGAGACGAAGACGGAGAATTTAGATAAAGTAATGCACATTCTTAAGCAGTACGATGACCTGGCCGTGTATGTTAGCTCGGCGATTGATAATAATATTGTTGGGATTCAAATAAATCATATTAGGGCCAACAAGATGTATGGTGCAAAGAGGCTGCTAGAGCTAGCCAACGTAGACAAATCTAAAGCCCTTGCTATTGGTGATGATGATAACGATATACCATTTTTTACAGCAGTTGGTACCAGCGTAGCTATGGGCAATGCTTCAGAAGGACTCAGAAGAGTCGCTACGCATGAGACTAGCACGATTGAGGAAGATGGATTTAAAGTAGCGATGGCACAGTATGTGTTAAGCCAAAAAGGATATATCATATAAATATGAAATTACTTGCATCCATTCACCCAGAAGACGTAGATTCTGAAGCTCCACAATCAGACTACGCAACTTTTAGCGAACGTCAAGCAGGACGTGCAATCATCTTTAACGGCGATAAAGTATGCCTCATTCATGTCGGTGCTCATGACTATTACATGCTTCCAGGCGGCGGTATTGAAGATGAATATATACCAACGGCACTGGCGCGAGAGATTATGGAAGAAGCTGGCTGTGAAGCGAGTGTGGAAGATGAAGTGGGCAGTATTGAAGTATATTTTGACCGTTGGCAGCAAAAGCAAGTGGACTTCTGCTATACGGCGCAGAAGGTTGGTAGTGATCAAAAAGCTTCGGCAACTGATTTTGAGAAATCAGAAGGCCATGAAGTCGTCTGGGCGGATGATTTGACTGAAGCAATCAGATTAGTGGAAAATGCAGAACCTAAAGAACGAGATGGAAAAATGGTGAAGGCCCGTGACTTGATGTTTTTGAAAACTCTTGCCGCGAAGATGGGGAGTGCTCGTACTTCGTAACTTAACAAGCTTTAAACGGCGATGGTGGGTTACGAATAACTTATGATAATCCATATAATTTCTAGCCACCAGAATATTGAGAAGAACATCGGCAATCTCCGCACGATTGTTAGAGTTGTGAAAGAGCATGGTCATGTTGTAGCTTTCGATTGGATAGAGCCAGCTTATAAGCATGCCACCGGCTAGCGTGCTGCGGACTCTGTGGATTGGAATGCTATTTATGACGAGAATATAACTGCTATTACGCGTGCCGATGTCGTGATCGCTGAGGCGACAAAAAAAGTTTTGGAGCAGGCTACCAAATTGCTGCAAGTGTTCGATTCAAAAAACCGACTCTGGTATTACGACAAGACGGGATTGAAAACGATGTGATGGAAGCTGGTGCAGATAGAGAGTATCTAAAATTCATCAGCTACCGCAGTATCCAAGAGCTTAAGGTTACAGTCTCAGACTTTATTAAAGAGAATGACATCTCGGCCAAGGATCTACGCTTCAATTTCGCTATCAATCGTAGAATTCATAATTATCTTCGCTCTACATCGGCAAAAACTGGCGAAACGAAAGCGGAAATTATACGACGGCTGATTGAGCGAGAAATTGATGGGTCTAACTCCTTACACTAAATAGTTTGCCAATTATACTCTCGAAGTATTTCATTCCATCGTAATATTTCGCCTATAATTTGTTTATAAATCGGGTGCCCTAGGGTCACCAACTTGCATATGCTAAAAGAATTAATCAACGAAACCTGTTGTTTGATACAATACCTAAATGGAATCCTTATACACAACAGAAAGCATTGATATCCGGCCTTTAGAAAAGCCGCCAGAGTCGCTATCCATTCAGCGCCCAGTTCCTTTGCCGCCCAAACCACCTTCATTGATGCAAGAAGGCGCGATAAAACGCCTACGCCCATTACGAAGAGTAATCTCGCAGGCCGTGATGCTTGAATCTGAGGAAAATTAAACAAATTCCTGTTGATTTACAGCGATAGACATTGAACTTAGCGCCTCGCGCCATCTTTCAAGTTTTGTTAGGGCACCATGCAATCTAGCTTTTCGTAGACAGTACTCATGTTTTGAGTTGAATGGTTCAGGTTTGTATAGATTTTATTTCTTGGTCTTGATATCGGATTTTACGCTTCGGGTGTAAACTGAAATGAACAAGAAAATATCGGAGGAATTATGAAAGAAGCTCTAAGAAAACCTTTTGTAGCGTCGGTGCTACTCGGTGTATTGGCGGCCGGGAGCCCTGTTCAGGCACAAGAAAAATTTAGATTTGACACAGATGGTGACAGCGTTATGGATGTAATCGATGCTCACCCTGGCTATGACGACAATTTGTACGATCATGACAGGGACGGAATCATTGATGCCTATGATCTGCAATACAAATTAATTTCGTCCAAGATTCGCCTAGCCTGGGGAGATACCGATAGGGACGGAGTGATCAACGCGAAGGATTTTTGGCCTGGCATGAATGATGCGCTGTTTGACCATGACAGGGACGGCACACCGGATTATTTAGACCCAGATTATGTCAGCTTCAAAGACTTAAATAATAACAAATTGATTGATACGTTTGAGTGGACGTCTGTAAGTTCGACGGTTTTGCGCCCAAGCACTACAGTGGCGTCTCCCCGACTCGAAATTACCCAGGACGAACTCAATAATATTATCGTGCTTGAAAGTATGAAGAGAAGAATAATGGGTAATCTTATAAACCGACCGGACCGCGACGGAGACGGGATTTCGGATAAGATAGACGCAACTCCGGATGTATTTACAAACGACCGCGACGGAGACGGTGATCCTGATTTTTATGATCCAGCTCCGGGCGATTATTATGTCAATTCACGAAACGACAGCCTCGATCCGAAAAACGACGAATACTGGGAAAAACATCAGGAACAGCAGGCGGATCAGAAAAGATTAGATCAAAAACGCCAAGAGCAACGCCGGCAGGAACAGTTGCAGGAAGTTAGACGCCAGGAACAACAGCGGCTCGAACAGCAGCGCCAGGAACGGCAACGACAAGATCGGGCACGAGAAGCTAAGCGCCTTGAACAGCAGCGCCAGGAACGGAACTCGTATTGGAACAATGACTCCTACTAAAAATCCTGCAAACAGAAGTCAGTGATTTAAAGCCTTACTTTTTCCAAGACTCGGGTTTATACTATAACTTAGACGAAAATCAAGCGGAATGCAGCAGCAGTTCTGCTGACTTTTGAATGAAGGTAAATGTAAGCAAGTAAGGTGTGTCATGAAGATAAACGAAAAAGTTCCTAATATTGCGCTAAACGAATACAAGCGTACCAAAATAGTCGCTACGGTCGGTCCTTCTTCGGACAGTTACGAAGCAGTCAGGGAAATGATCGAAAGCGGCGCCAACGGTCTGCGCCTCAACTTTTCCCACGGCACTCACGAAGAACATGGTCAGCGCATAAAATGGATACGCAAAGCTTCCAAAGAACTTGGCAAGCCGGTAGCTATAATCCAAGATTTACAGGGTCCAAAAGTCCGACTGGGTGATTTTGACGGCATCATCAATGTCGGAACGGGTCAGTCGCTGCAATTCGAGTATCGCTGTAACTACGAGAAATCCGGCCATATACCGACACAGTACGATTTGGCCAAAAAAGTGAAGCGTGGCGAGCGGTTGTATCTGTTCGACGGCAAAGTCCGCACAACTATTACCAGCGTCAAGGATGGTATCGTCCATGCCCGGGCCGAAAATGACGGCATTCTTATAAAACGAAAGGGCATGAACCTGCCAGACACTGACTTCGGCGGAGATATCATCACCAAAAAAGATAAAGAAGATCTGGTGTATGGTTCTACTCAGGACATAGACTATGTGGCTCTGAGCTTCGTACAGACCGCCGACGACATCCACGATCTGCGCAAGCGGCTCAAGAACCTGAACAGCAACGCTTTGATCATCGCCAAGATAGAGACCAAAGCGGCGGTCGATAACATCGAATCGATTATCCGTGAGACTGATGCCGTCATGATCGCCCGAGGCGACCTAGCAGTTGAGACTCCGGCGGAATCTGTGCCCATCGTGCAACGGCAGATAATCGCTTTCGGCATGCGCTACGGCAAACCGACTATTGTCGCGACGCAGATGCTGGCCAGTATGACCGACACGCCGGAACCGACCCGCGCCGAGGTGTCCGACGTCGCGACGGCGGTACTTATCGGCGCCGACAGCGTGATGCTGAGCGACGAAACAGCCAGCGGAAAATACCCGATAGAAGCAGTCAAGGTGATGAAAAAGGTGATTCTTTACGCGGAAGCCAACACGCCGCTCAAAGTCGCTTATCCAGACTACGAGGATCATTCCCGGAGAAGCTCTATCTCCCGTGCCATCATCAGCCTGGCGGATAGTATCCAGGCCAAAGCTATTGTGGCCGAAACTAGATCTGGTGCGACGGCTCATCAGATTGCCACCCGGAGGCCGGATGTACCAACGATCGCCGTTACCAGCGACGCTCGCACCTATCAGCAGCTAACCATTGTATATGGGATCAAGAGCTACCTTAGGCCTGTAGACGCGCATGCTGCCGAAAAACTGACGACTTGGCTTCACGAAAACCACGTCCTCGATAAGGGCGACATCGTCGTCACCGTATCTGGCAAATATCCAGGCGTGGCAGGCGCTACTGACACCATTAAAGTAAGGGTTTTGGAATAGGTATGATGACAGGAGAGACCGAATCCCAGGGGCCGCTGGATTCCAACGAGAATGAACAGCCATTGCAGCAATCACCGAATGTCGTGAGCGAAGAAGCCTTGAGACGGATTGCTCACGAAAATCCACAATTGGAAAGCTCGGACCTATTCAAAATCTTGATGAGTGGAATGGGGATAGAAGAACCGAACAGTAGACAACCTGCCGATGTCGGTCATGACGAAGATAAATCTGTACAGACGCGGCCGGATACTATAGAATAAGCATAAACGAATAAGGGTGGGGATAACTTGTTCACGAAACAGACAATCCGGGATATCAATCTGCAGGGCAAGACGGTGCTTTTACGTGCCGATTACAACGTGCCGGTCGCACATGGTGTTATTACGAATGACTACCGCTTGCAGCAATCACTGCCGACTATTCGGTATTTGTTAGAACAGAATGTCCGATTGGTTATTGTTTCGCACTTAGGTCGCCCGCAAGGTCCAAACGACTCGCAGTTCAGCCTAAAGCCAGTAGCTGTCCGACTTCGTGAACTGCTGGGTCGGGATGTAGCGTTTTTACCGGGCTGCGTCGGTCCAACCGTGAAACAGTCGATTTTTAGTATGGAGACCGGGCAGGTCGCGCTGCTCGAAAACGTCCGATTCCATGCCGAAGAAGAACGAAACGAATCTGAATTCGCCAAACAGCTCGCAAGCTTGGCGGATGTGTTCGTGCAAGATGGATTCGGTGTAGTTCACCGGGCTCATGCCAGTACCGACGGCGTCGCACGGTTTATCCCGAGTGTGGCTGGATTACTTCTGGAACGCGAAGTTGATCTGATAACAAGCGCGATGACTCATCCGGAACGTCCGCTCATGGCAGTCGTTGGCGGCGCAAAAATCGCCGACAAGATAGACATTTTGCACCGGTTCATAGAAATCGCAGACTTCGTGGCAGTTGGTGGCGCTATGGCCAATACATTTTTGATGGCCCAGGGTGTCGACGTCGCAGACAGCTTGGTAGACCGCGATGAATTGGCCGTAGCCAAAGACATCATCCATAAAGCAGCCTTAGAATCCAAAAAACGGAAGTTTTTGTTGTACCTGCCTCAGGACGGTGTCGTATCTAAAAAGATCGACCGCTCGGCACCAACACGTATTGTTGACTGGAGTGCGCATGTCATAGCAGATATTGAGCATTATCCTAAGAGAGCACCGGCCGGAGCTAGTCATGTCCACGCCCATGAAAAGATATTGGATATCGGGCCGTTTACCGGCGCGTTCATTGCCGGGGCGATGCAGTCTGCCGGTACAGTCGTATGGAACGGGACGATGGGTGTAACGGAGGTAGATGGGCTGCAGGGTCCGGTAGGTCCTTTTGCTCATGGCACAGATTTAGTAATGGAAGCGATGCTTGGCCAATTTGGTCATCGGCCATACAGTCTGGTTGGCGGCGGAGATACGGTCGGCTATGTAGAGCAGCGTGGTCTGGTTCATGCTTTTGATCACGTTTCTACCGGCGGCGGGGCCAGTCTGGAACTTATGGCAGGGCGTCGTTTGCCGGGCGTTGAAGTGCTGTTGGATAAACAATGATAACAATGCTACAATCTAAACATATACGTTATGAATAAAACTCTCATCGTTGCCAACTGGAAAATGCATCTCAATTCGCACGAGGCCAGCACGCTCGTGCATAGGTTGCACGAACATATCAAAGCTCACCGCGATATAGAAGTCGTCTTGGCTCCAAGTACGCTAAGCCTACAACCGCTGAGCGTTGAGATAGACCGCCGGAAATTCCGTTTGGCAGCTCAGAATGCCTTTCCGAAAGACGAAGGACCATATACCGGTGAAGTTTCGTTCGCTATGCTGCGCGACCTGGTTCATTATGTAATTGTCGGTCATTCCAGCCGTCGGATTTATTTCGGTGAAAGACTCGAAGATATCCGTGACAAGACGGCGGCGGCAATCCGCTGCGGAATCTCGCCTATCGTTTGCATCGGTGAGACTAAAGATGAGCGCGACAGCGGCGAAACCCGCCAGGTAATCCACGATCAGGTAACGACGTCGTTGCAAAATGTGACCTCCAATGATATAGACAAAGTGGTTATGGTATACGAACCGGTGTGGGCTATTTCTACCTTTGATGGCGAGCCGTCAAAACCGCATGATATGCAAAATGCCATTGCCTTTATAAGGCACCAGATTTCAGAATTATACGGCGACCAGGCAGCTGCCTCAGTCAGAGTGTTGTATGGCGGGAGCGTGGACAGCCACGACGCCCGGGCATATCTGGAACTGGACGGCTGTGATGGCGTTCTGGTCGGCGCGGCCAGTCTTAATTATAAGGAATTTTCGAGCATCGTCGATGCCGCCTACCGACTCAATCAGCTGCGTAAATAACAGATCAAAATTACTACCATATGGCAGAAAAAACACCAAAAACCAAAAAAATATCCGACATCAGCAAGCCGGGCTACGGCACGTCGGCCAGCGCGACTTCGCGACCGATCGTGGTTACGAACCGCCCGCTCATGCAGGACCCTATGATGGTGCCCGGAGACAAAGACACTGCCGACCAGCAGATTATGAAAAAACCGCAGCAGATTACAATACGACCGGTCAGCGACTCCGAAGAAGATGCGGCAACTGAAACTCCTTTACTTCCGCTCGACCAATCGGCTTTTGATGATAACGACTCTTCTAATACGAATGCTGATTCCAAGTCAGATACGAAGTCTGATGCAGAGCCTGAGTCGGAAACTACCTCCGAGGACTCTTCGAAGGACGACACTAGTAATGATAACGAACCGCAACCGCCGACTGCCAAAAAACTGACAGTCACTGAGCCTGATTCCGAAGAGAGCGATTCGGCTCCGAACCAAGATGTAGAAAAAAGCGAATTACATAATGAAGATGACGCTAACGATTCAGGGCCTGAGGCTAAAAAACCGTCTCTTGTCGCAGTAGTAAAAAAGCCCGTTATAGCACCACTTCCCAAGCCGACCGATACGTCCGAAGATACGGATAGCGAAGAAAAGGTAAATGAATCGGACGCTTCTGAGCGGTCCGATGAGCAGCCCAACGCGGATATGCTGCCTTCTTCAGAACTTGATACGCCGAATGCCTTGGAAGCCGCCGCCAAACAAAAAGCCGTTGACGAAGCCGAAATCGCCCAGCTGGAAGAAGTCCAGAAACTGCTAGAAGACAAAACATACTTTTTGCCGATAGACGCTGTAGGGCAGAGACGATCTAAAATTGTCAGTCTTTCGGGAGTAGTTCTCGCGATTCTTCTTGGGGCTGTGTTACTGGTGTTAATGCTCGACGCAGGAGTGCTGTCTATTCCCGGCGTTCGTCCGCCGACAGACTTCTTTTAGCCGAATATTTCAAGATAGAATTGTCATATCAATATGTGGCACTTCGTTTCTTGTTTTCTAAATTCACGTTTTATAGATCCTCTTAGTTTGAAATAAGTAAATTCCACTATAGCCGTGTACCTTGAATCCGCTTACAATTATCTTCGTGCAAGATGACTTACTTACAGGATTAAATCCCGAACAGCGGAGAGCCGTAGAGACGACCGAAGGGCCACTTTTGATTCAGGCCGGCGCCGGTTCGGGCAAAACTAAGACTTTGACGCACCGCATCGCCTATCTTATCGCCAGCCGCAAAGCCACGCCGTTCAATATTCTAGCGGTAACATTTACCAACAAAGCCGCGCGGGAAATGCGCGAACGTGTCGCCGCACTGGTCGGTCAGAATGCCGACAACCGTTCTTTTATGCCGTATATGGGTACGTTCCATGGAATCTGTGTGCGGCTGCTGCGGCAGGACGGAGAGTACGTTGGCATACCGCGGTCGTTCGTTATCTTTGATGAATCGGACCGGCAATCGGCCGTCAAGCAGGCCAGTAAGCAATTGATGATCGACGAAAAAGCCTTTCCGGCCAAACTGTTATCCGGTTTTATCAGTGCTGCCAAGAACGAGATGCTGGGCCCCGAAGATTACAAAGCCGTTGCCAACGCGCCGGCGCAGCAGGCTGCTGCCCAGGTTTATCCGCTCTACCAAAGTATTCTGAAAGAAGCTGCGGCGCTGGACTTTGACGACCTTATTAACCGCACGGTCGGTATGCTCCAGAACCACACAGAAGTCCGCGAAAAATGGCGGAAGCAGTTCACCTACATCATGATCGACGAATATCAGGACACCAATGCCGCTCAGTATCAGTTGGTCAAACTACTGACCGGACCGGCGCAGAATGTGGCCGTTGTTGGCGACGACTGGCAATGTTTCCCTGCGGGGAGTCCGGTGAGTACGGCTGAAGGTATCCAGCCCATTGAAACGATTAATCCCGGTACGATGGTCAAGACTGCCGCAGGTTATGGACAGTCGGGAATTTTTACAGTCGAATCACGGAAAGAGTTCGATTATGACGGCAACCTTGTGTGCATCAGGACTGAGTCCGGCAAGGAAATACGATGTACACCGAACCATCTTCTATTTACAAGGTGGGGAGAAACTGATGCGCATTTTGTGTATTTGATGTACGCTTCAGGCATAGGTTACCGGATTGGTATGGCAAAAGGTTTGCGCTTCGATGGAAAGAAACATGATATCGGACTTCGCGTGAGGGCCAACCAAGAACGGGCTGAAAAGATGTGGATTCTAAGGGTTTGTCCGACGCGGGAAGCTGCTGTGTATTATGAAGCGCTGCTGGCGTATTCATACGGCATTCCAATGATGGTTTTCCATGCCTACTCAAACCGATCTATGAGTTTAAGCCAAGAAAGAATTGATTGTTTATATCAGGAAATTGATACGCGGGGCAGGGCCAAAAAATTAATGATCGAGGAAGGCCTATACCCTGAGTATCCGCACTTCGTACCGCAAGCTACGACCCGTTCGGGTTGTAGTCGGATAGTGATTAATCTGGTATTGTTCGGTGACAAAAGAGCGACTTCTCAAAGTCCGTGGTCAGCTAGTCGTATTTCAGTAAATACGTCAGATTATCCAGATTTGCAGGTTTTCAAAAAAGCAGGATATGCGATACGTGCCGGCCGGGCAGGCACCTTTCGCACTGAAATACATTGCTTGGATTACGGTAAATTAGAACGTACGTTAGAGGAGCTGGCCTGCGACTTCGGTCCGCGATTGCACGTCACTAAGTATGCGTTTATGACAGACAAAAAATTCAGTTTTATGCCGGCCGCTCACGTCCATCCGGGTATGCGGGTGCCAATTGTATCCGACAACGACAGTGTCGTGGACGATAAAGTTATATCTGTCGGCATCGAACACTATAACGGCAAAGTGTATGACCTCGATGTCGCCAAGGTGCATAATTATGTCGTCAATGACGTCGTGGTGCATAATTCGATATATTCTTGGCGCGGCGCCGATTTTCGTAATATTTTGAACTTTGAACGGGATTACCCGGATTGTACGGTCATTAAGCTGGAGCAGAACTATCGAAGCACCAAGAGCATATTAGACGCGGCTCATTCGGTTATCAGTAAAAATGCCCAGCGTTCGGATAAAGAATTATGGACTGAGGCAGGCCTTGGATTACCGGTGCAGATCGTTCAGATACACAACGAGCGGGCAGAGGGCGAAGGAATCGTCCGGCGGGTCCGGAATGGTATCGATGGAGGCATGCGGTCGTACAAAGATTACGCGATCCTGTACCGGACAAATGCACAGTCCCGCTCCATAGAAGAAGCTTTCGTCCACTACGGCATACCGTACCGCATTATCGGTGGCCAGCGATTCTATGACCGCAAAGAAATAAAAGATATCATGGCTTACTTGCGTTTGATCTTTCAGCCGGAAGACCGCATCAGTTTCGAGCGTATCGTGAATGTTCCGACTCGCGGTGTTGGAGCCAAATCACTCACGACATTCGTAGCCTGGCAGCGCATGAACAAGTACACGCTGCAGGAAGCGATGACCCGTGCGGCCGAATGCGCCGAAGTGACCGCCAAAGCCCGCAAGGCACTGTCTGAGCTCGGCGACATCATGGCTGCGCTTCGTGAACTGGTTGATGAAAGCTCGGTTACTGGTCTACTTGATTCATTACTGCGCCGTATTAATTATCTCAATTATCTGGACGATGGCACGCCACAGGGTGAGTCGCGTCAGGAAAACGTCAAAGAGTTACTCAGCGTGACACAGGAATATCACGACATGGGGCTTGCCGGATTTTTGGAAGAGGTGAGCTTAGTGAGCGATCTTGATAGCGCCGACATGAACAGTGACGCCGTAACGCTCATGACGCTGCATGCTGCTAAAGGTTTGGAATTCCCGGTTGTCTGTATGACCGGCATGGAAGAGACCATTTTCCCGCATTCCCGGGCACTCTACGATCAGTCGGAAATGGAAGAAGAACGCCGATTGTGTTACGTCGGCATGACCCGCGCCCGCGAAGAATTGTATCTGTTTACGGCCACTAGTCGCATGCTGTTTGGCGGTGTCCAACATAATCCTCCAAGTCGTTTCTTGTCAGAAATTGACGCCAGTTTCCAGTCTGATGCTGGCAGTTCCGGTTTTGGCGGCGGATACGAAGGTACGGGCGGTTCCTTCCGCAGTTTCGAACAGCAGTCGCGTAATCAGCCAGCACCGGGCATACTTGGTGCGCCAAAAGAAACGGTAGACGATGGCCCGCGCTACGTTCCGGACATAAACGAAGGCGACGGTGTAAAGCACGCGGTGTTTGGTGTGGGTACAGTCGTCGAACTTGACGGCGACGTCGCGACGATATATTTCAAAGGCAAAGGTGCTAAAAAACTAAACATCTCATTTGCTCCGCTCGAAAAATTATAGCTCCATGAAATGAAGACATACGCTCCAATCAAACGAAAATGATACGATCAATATATTTTTTTCGCAGACGGCAACTACAGCTAATCTATAACGGCGGGACGCGAATTGGAAATGAGGCCAACAGAACCGGCCGGTAACGGTATAATACGATGATGATGTTCAACAGAATTTGGCTTGCCTGCGGTGTTGTAATTTTTTGGCTGAGCTGGCCGGCGCTGTGGTTTTATTTGCGCGGAACGAAACGAACAAGAATGCTGCTTTTTGTCGGTGAAGAAGTATTGCTGCTTCGGGGTTGGCTGAGTGACGGCAAATGGCAATTGCCAGGTGGCGGACTGCATGCCGAAGAAAATCCAAAAGCCGGCATGATTAGAGAGCTTCAGGAAGAAACAGGGCTCAATCTTAAACCGAACGAGATTATTGGTCTTGCTGTCGAGAATTACAGCGAAAAAGGCTTTAGCTTCGAATGTCATTACTTTATGGCGCGTATCAACAAAAAAGAATTTCCCGGTTCGAAAGGTATGGAGATCAGCGGGCATACCTGGATTCCTGCATCTCGAATTACCCAGAAAAATACCGGCAAAGACGTAGCCAGGGCCCTGGAACTAGTATCTGAAAGGTACCGAGTAGGGCTCGTAAGCCAAAATGCTTAAATCTGGACAGTCGCGGTCGGATTTGATATAATATGTAATGGGAAATCAGGTAAACTTACAGGGGTAAGTTACTGATTATTTACAGCAATTATTACATGTAAATGGATTGCCCATAAAACTGTAAATCATCCACAAGTAATCCGTACATTTATCGATTTTATAAAAGTAAATACTAAAAATTACGATTCAAGTTCTACATCAATTTCAACTTTAGCTATGTATAAAAAAATCCAGCGGCACTCGCAAAATCCTCGGCTGTTTCCTCGTCCAGCAGGCTTGCAAACCGAAACGACTCAGTCCAACGTGACGACATCACCTCTGCCCGAAAAGGCAAGGGGCCGGTACGATGTGGCAAAAACTTTTGCCAGGCATCCTTTTGCAGTGCCGATCATCACCTTTCTTGTCCTGGCGGTTATATTTCTGATTGTATATGGGGTGATGCACCGAACGAATGCTCTCGAAAATCCCAACGTTGTAGTCATATCGCACGACGGCGAAAAACAGATCGTATCCAGCAAACAACCTACCGTCGGGGCGCTGCTCGAAAAACTTGAGCTTCAGCTTAATGAAGGCGACGTTGTTGAGCCATCAAAAGCTACTAAGATTCAGCAGGATGATTTTAGAATTAACATTTATAGAGCATCACCTATCGAAGTGGTCGATGGCGGGCAGCGGATGTTTACGTTTAGTGCATCGACCACCGAACGAAGCGTGGCTTCGCAAGCTGGTCTGATAATTTATCCCGAAGACAAACTTATCAAAGAGCCGATTACTGATTTCGTCGCATCCGGGAGTATTAGCGAGCGGGTTACTATTGAGCGGGCAAAACCTATAGAAGTAAATTTGTACGGTTCGAAAGTGACAATGAGAACTCATGCGATGACCGTCAAGGATCTGCTCAGAGAACGTAAGGTCCAACTCAAGCCCGAAGACCAAGTGACGCCTGGACTTGATTCGCCGCTTGCCCAGGCCTCATTAATTTCGGTTGTCCGAAACGGCATTACAACGGTAACCGTAGAAGAGGCCGTGGCTGTGCCCGTACAGTCGATTCCCGATAACAATTTGGCCTATGGTACATCGGCCGTCCGTCAAAAAGGCGCTGAGGGAAAAAAAGTTGTGATATACGAAGTGAATACACAGAATGGCGTGGAAGCAAGCAGGAAGATAATTCAGGAAACGATCGTACGACAGCCCGTTCCAGAGATCAGGGTAATTGGGAGCAACCTGAGTGGCATAAAAGGTGACATGGCTTTAGCTGGAATAAGTCCTTCGGATTACCAATATGTAGACCACATCGTCAGCAAAGAATCTGGATGGTGTCCGACGAAGTGGCAGGGTGAATATGGTAAATGTCCTGCCTATCATGGCACGCCCACTAATCCGAACATCGGTTATGGTTTATGCCAAGCGACTCCCGGTTCAAAAATGGCTACCGCAGGAGCGGACTGGGCGACCAACCCGGTGACTCAGTTGAAATGGTGTCATAGTTATGCAATAAGGACTTATAATAACTGGACGAATGCTTATAATTTCAGTCGATGCGTCGGTGATTGTGTCCAGCCTAGAACCGGTGCGAGTATTTATAAAAGAACCCAATGGTGGTAGGTCACTCATGAACTTATTTATCAGGTTGCAGGCAATAAGCCCGGTATAATATAATGTATTTCATACAATAACGAACGTTCGTATCCCATGATTACCAGTACCAAAAATTCAATACTGATCCAGTCGATATCTATCTTGGCCCGTGAGGGTTATGGCGGCACCTCCATGCGTAAAGTAGCGGCCGCAGTCGGCAAAGAACCGTCGGTTATTTACAACTATTTCGCGGACAAGGAAGCTCTGCTCAGAAGCACGAGACTGTACATAATACAGAAGCTCGATACTGGTTTGCGCCAAGCTATGATTTCCAATGATATTAGCACACGACTCTGTCAATATCTCCGATACCAGTTCGAAAACCGGGAATCAATTGTAGCGCTGCTCCAATATTTTATGGCGGCCCGCAAAGATTTCCCAAAAACGGATACCGGTTACATACCGGATAGGGCGTACGAACATATGCATTGCCTCATAAAAGACGGGGTTGCTACGGGATTATATAAATCTTCGGATATGCTTTTCGATGCCAAACTCACGACACATATGGTAAACGGTTATTTGATGGAATATTTCGACCGCGATATGAACGATGACGAAACAGCTAAAATTGTCGACAGACTCGCAGATTTTATTGAACGGGGCCTTGGTTACGACCGGATCGGAGTTGAAGCATGAAGACATTGCCGCAAAAAACACTGCTCGAAAAAGTCCGACAAGATGTGAGCCAGTCCATCGACGAATTTTATAAGGAACGCATAAATCTGGCGTCCGGGATGGACGAAAGCTACGCGCAGCTTTGGAAAGTCATGGCCAGATTGTCACAGGCCGGAGGGAAACGGTTGCGGCCATACATGACTATGCTGGCATACGAGAGTTTTGGTGGCGCGGACTACGACAAGGTATTGCCGGTAGCTCTTGCGCAGGAGCTACTGCATCAATCGATGTTGATGCATGATGACATCATCGACCGTGATGATGTGCGCTACGGCGTATCGAACATCTCCGGTACGTATCAGCAGCTATATCAGGAGCTTGTTGCCGACACCGTAGACCGCAAGCACTACGCCGATAGTGCGGCACTGCTTGGAGGCGACCTCCTTATATCCGGAGCATACGATGTTCTCTTGAATAGCAGTATGTCGCCACGTCATATATTGCTGGCACAACGTTATTTGACCCGTTCCATCATCACGGTTGCTGCCGGCGAACTGCTCGACACCGAAGCCTCATTCCAGGCTGTCGGCCGTGTAGACGCTCTAAAAATCGCCAACCTCAAGACGGCTACCTATTCTTTTGTCGGCCCGTTGTCGGTAGGTGCTGCTTTGGCAGGAGCTTCTGAAACAGAACTCGACGCCATAAAGCGGTACGGTGAGGCGCTGGGTGTTGCGTTTCAGTTGACCGATGATCTACTCGGTGTATTTGGTGATTCGGCTACGACCGGAAAATCTACGATTGGTGACATTGCGGAAGGCAAGCGTACGTACCTGCTACAGGTGACGTTCGAAAAGGCAAGCCAAGCCGAACAAGCAGTCTTGCGTACGCACATAGGTAATCCGCATATCTCGCAGCAGGACGCTGAGATTGTCAGAAATATCATGATATCGTCGGGAGCACGCGGTGCGGTCGAAGCATTAATCGAAAAGTTTGCCGGAACTGCACTGCAGACGCTTTCCGACTTGGACTTACCAAATACTCGTCGCGATGAATTTAGGCAGCTGGTTACCATGGCGACACAGAGGGCGAAATAATGGATCTGTACGACCGGACGGCTGCGGCCATGACCCGGATTTTGACCCGCAACTATTCCACGTCGTTTTCGACGGCTAGCAGCCTATTCCCAAAATCTATGCAGCCGGATATTTACAACATCTACGGACTGGTCAGGATTGCCGACGAAGTCGTCGATACTTACTCGGGCACGGACCGCGCTAAAATACTGGACGACTTGGAGCGCGAAACATACGATGCTCTAAAGCGCGGTTTTAGTGTTAACCCGATCGTACAGGCTTTTGTTACGACTGCAAAGCGTCATGCTATCGGTGCCGACCTGATTAAACCTTTCTTTGCGAGTATGCGCATGGATATACAGCCGCGCACGTACGATGAGCAGATGTACGAAACGTATATTTACGGTTCGGCCGAAGTAGTAGGGCTGATGTGTCTCAGGGTTTTTTGTTCTGGAAACAGTGCCGAGTACAACAATCTGGCCGTTGGTGCGCGTCGGCTCGGTGCGGCATATCAAAAAGTCAATTTCCTGCGGGATGTTGCTGCCGATCACAAAGAGCTGGGCCGCTTTTATTTTCCGGGAAAGACTTTTGATGATTTCGATGAGGCTTTCAAAATGAATATCATTAAAGACATAGAAGATGATTTTGCTGCCGCTCTCCCGTATATCCGCGGTTTGCCCCGTACCGCGAGACCCGCAGTAACGGCCAGTTATCGGTATTACAAAGCGTTGCTTATCCGGCTCAAAAGGACTCCCGCTGCGACGCTCAAAAACCAGCGGGTGCGGGTTCCAAACCATTACAAAGCCTGGTTGCTGGCAAAGAGCGCTGTCAGGAAAAGCGCATGAGCCGGGTTATTATAATTGGTGCTGGAATCGGCGGGCTTGCAACCGCAAACTTGCTGGCGGCCAGCGGCCATGACGTAACGATCTACGAGACTCACGAGGGGCCGGGCGGACGGGCAGGGCGGTTAAAGATTGATGGCTTTACCTTCGATACAGGCCCATCATGGTACCTGATGCCCGAAGTGTTCGCGGATTATTTCAAGCTACTCGGAGAAGATATACATGATTACTTGCAGCTGACCCGGCTGGATCCGGCTTACCAGATCATGTTCGAAAACGGTTCGGAAGCAGTCCGTATCCATGCTGACCTGGAGCGCGACCGCCGGACATTCGACCTGCTCGAACCGGGTGCCGGCAATAAGCTCGAACAATATCTGCATAAATCAGGACAGACGTACGATCTGGCGCTTCAACATTTTTTGTATACCAACTTCGAATCACCTCGTTCATTGCTACACGGTGACGTGCTCAAAAGCGGTTCGAGCATGCTGGCCAGCGCACTCCGACCGATCCATGGCTATGTCGGCAAGTATTTCAAAGACCTGCGATTGCAGCAGATTATGGAATATCCGATGGTATTCTTGGGAACTTCGCCGTACCAGGCGCCGGCACTGTATAGTCTTATGAGCCATATGGACTTTACCCAAGGGGTCTTTTACCCGCAGGGCGGATTGTTCGGCATCATCGAAGCATTAGAAGCTGTCGGCCGTAAACATGGAGTTTCGTTTCAGTACAACCAGCCAGTAAAATCGATTGTTTCAAAAGATAAAAAAGCGACGGGAGTGGTGCTCGCCGACGGCACGGAGGTCACAGCGGATATCGTTATTTCCAACGCAGATCTGCATTATACCGAGACTGAGCTATTGCAGAAGACAGACCGGTCATATTCAGAAAAATACTGGAATTCGCGGCAAGTTGGGCCGTCGGCTATTTTGATGTATCTTGGTGTGAAGGGAAAACTACCGCAACTCGAACATCACAACCTCATATTTGCCGATAAGTGGCAGGAAAGTTTTGAGACGATTTACAAAGGCAAGCAATGGCCCGAACCAGCGTCGATGTATATCTGCCGGCCGAGTGCGACGGATTCTAGCGTGGCTCCGGAAGGTCATGAGAATCTCTTCGTACTTGTTCCGGGACCGGCTTCGCTGGCATATGACCCCCGAACTATCAATGACCTTGCAGAAAAATATCTGGATCAATTCGCGGCCATGGCGAAAATTCCGGATCTTCGGGAACGGCTTGTCGTAAAGCGATTCGTCGGTCCGCACGATTTTGCCAATGATTTTAATTCGTGGAACGGTACGGCGCTGGGGTTGTCGCATGTCCTTCGCCAGAGTGCTATTTTCCGTCCTCGCAACAAGAGCCGCAAACTGAGTAACCTGTATTATGCCGGTGCTAACACGGTGCCGGGAATCGGTCTGCCGATGTGTCTCATCGGTGCGCAGCTGGTGTATAAACGGCTGAACGGTGACAAAAGCGCCGGGCCACTCAGGAGTATAAAATAGCATGCCTATCTTATATATAACTGTTTTATGTCTGGCTATTGCCGGCCTGGTCGTGCTCGACCATCGGTACAAGCTGGCATTATTTTACGATTTCCAGCGGGCGATGCTGGCAATCGGCGTCGGTATGGCGCTGTTTTTGGCCTGGGACGTAATTGGTATCCGGCAGGGCATATTTTTTGTCGGTGATTCATCGTTCCTGACCGGCCTGCAGATAGCGCCTAATCTTCCTGTAGAAGAGTTATTCTTTTTGTTTTTACTCTGTTATAACGCATTGCTTCTGGTGCGGGGAGGAGAGCGGATATGGCCTCGTACATAGTACTGAACATAGCGATTATTATGGTCGTGTTCGCAGTGGCGTTCGTGCTTGACGGTAAGAAAATCTGGTCGCCGCCGCGGCTCATGGCCCTTGCGGCTCTTTGGATACTGACTGCTATTTTTGACAACCTGATCATCATAAGTGGTATCGTGGCTTACGATCCGGATACGTTGCTCGGCCTGTACGTCTGGCGCGCGCCAATCGAAGATTTTGCGTATACGATTGCCGCCGTGCTGCTTGTTCCGGCTGTTTGGAACAAACAGGAATGAACGTCCTCAAACAGTTATTCGTGGTCTCTCGTCCTATATCATGGCTCAATACGGCTTATCCGTTCGCGGCGGCATATTTTATTATCTTTCAATCGGTGGATGTACGATTTGTTGTTGGCACATTATTTTTCCTGATTCCATACAACCTGTTGATGTACGGCGTCAATGATGTGTACGATTACGAATCAGATATTCTCAATCCACGGAAGGGTGGCATAGAAGGCGCTCAATCCGCCAAGGCACTGCACCGACCTATTTTGTGGTCCTCAGCGCTCCTGACTGTTCCTTTTGTTCTCGCGCTGCTGGTAATGAGTGACATTCGTTCGGCAATCGTGCTTTTGGGCGTATTATTTTTTGTGCTGGCTTACAGCGTTCCATATCTGCGGTTCAAAGAACGTCCGTTTTTGGATTCTGTAACATCGAGCATTCATTTCAGTGGCCCGTTAGTGTACGCTTTGGCTCTCGCCGGTTTTCCTGCCGAAGCCTGGCTCGCAGTCGCATCGTTTTTCTGCTGGGGAATGGCATCGCATGCATTCGGCGCGGTGCAAGATGTCGTGCCGGACCGCGAAGGCGGTATCAGCTCTATAGCGACCGTGCTAGGAGCCCGCAACACTGTCCGGTTCTCAATTGTGCTATATGCGCTCAGTGCCGTGTTGCTTGTGGCTTACGGACTGCCCGTGGCACTCCTTTCGCTTATCGGAGTGGTGTATATTTTGAACATCGCACCATACCGCTCGGTGTCAGACACTGATTCCGGGAGAGCCAATAAGGCCTGGCGACGATTTATATATCTCAATTACTTTTCCGGATTTTTGGTTACGATGATGCTGATAAGACTCTTCGTTTTCGGTTAATGAAAATAAGCGTCGTGATACCGGCCTACAACGAAGCCGGTTTGTTGCCGGACTGTCTTGAAGCTCTATCCAAACAAACCCGCACGGCAGACGAAATTATCGTCGTCGACAATAACAGCACCGACGACACTGCCGACATTGCCCGAAAATACGGCGCTCAAGTTATATCCGAAACTCGGCAGGGAATCATGCCGGCGACCTGCACTGGTTTAGATTATGCCACTGGGGATGTCATTGCACGGTGTGATGCTGATTCCATTGTTCCAACTGATTGGCTAGCTACCATAGCCAAACAAATGCAAAACGACTCCGAGTTGGTCGCTATTACCGGTCCTGGTTATTTTTATGGCGTCAATCGGCTGTCGGCACGAGCTGCTCAGTGGTGGTATATGAAAGCCTATACTTTGCTGGTCGGTTCGGCGCTGGCTAACCGGCCGTTGTTCGGGTCAAATTTTGCAATCCGGCGATCATGCTGGCAACAGGTACAAAAATCAGTCCACCGCGACCGGTCTGATATCCATGATGATATGGATATAAGTATGCACATAGATCCGACGTGCCGCATCGTGTACGACCCGTCGCTGGCCGTTGCCATCGCCGGCCGGGCGTTGAGCGCCAAAGGGCTGCCAAAGAGATACGCCATGGGTTTTCGCACGCTGATGATTCACTGGCCGGAACAAGCGCCGTGGCAACGCTGGCGCCGAAAATGGCGATTATAAATCATTCATATACTGACATATAATCTGTCAAGGTTTTGTTGTATGAAGCACAAGAGGTATGGTACGATGCTGCTATGAATAATGACTTCAACTACAAGCCACAGCAACGCCCAACAAACGACCAATATCAACAGTCTGATCAACTTCCGGAAGCTCAGGAGGGTAATGTAGCTCCACCTCCGCCCCGCAAAAAAAGAGGGTTTTTCAAAAAATTCTTTACTTTCATCGGGCTTTTAGTGCTCATTGCCTTAGTTGGTGGTGGCGTATATTTATGGCAGCAAATGCAATTAAAGGACGCGTCTAACCAACAGGCACTGCTGCAGCAAAAAGTTTCGTCCCTAGAATCAGAAGTCAAAAAAGCCGCCGGTAGTATCAGTGATACGAAAACCGAAGACACTGCCGCGACAGTCGAAAATACGGGTGTCATAACAGGAATGTACACTTCTACTAATCCGGGTGATGATAATGTCGATGTTACCTACAAAGCGAATGTGTCCGAAGTGTGGGTAGAATTTGGCAGTAAACCAGACGATTTATCAGCAAAAACCAAACCCCTGACAGAAGGTGTTGCCATAGGTGTTCCTGGGGATTTCACCTCCAGAACATTCAAACTAGCTAACCTCGATCCAGGGGAGCGGTACTTTTACCGCGCGGCCGCTAAAGTTGACGGCAAAACCGTGTACGGCGGTATCGCAGCGTTCACGACCAAAAAATAATTTTCGGCCGCTTGTGCTCGTCCGTCTTTTAAGCCATACTTTTCCAGATGAATCATACTTCCGGTAGTTTTGCATCGAAACCTGTTCCGAACAAGAATTTAGGCCAGCATTGGCTCAGAGACGAACTGAGCCTTTCCAACATGTTGACGGCCGCAAACGTGCAGCCCGAAGACGTTGTTTTAGAGATTGGACCGGGACTCGGGACGCTCACCGAGCTATTGGTAGAATCCGTATCGAGTGTCGTGGCGGTAGAGTTTGATCGTGATCTGGCACGGGATCTCCCGAGGCGTGTAAAGGCGGAAAACCTGCGGGTTGTGCAGCAGGATATACTGAGTTTTGATCTGACCCGAATGACGCCCGGCTACAAAGTAGTTGCAAATATTCCGTATTATCTGACATCTAAACTTGTCCGTGTATTGTCTGAATCTCCGAATGCGCCGTCGGTTTCCGTGCTACTGGTGCAAAAAGAGGTGGCGGAGCGGTTGGCAGCAAAGCCAGGCAATCTGTCGATCTTGGGAGTGACCAGCCAGTATTACTGGGATGTTTCGCTCGGGCCTATTGTTCCGGCCGAATTGTTCACGCCGCCGCCCAAAGTAGATTCCCAGATTGTCGTTATGAAGTGGCGCACTGAGCCGTTGTTTGGTGATTTGGACACTAAAGCATTCTTTAGAGTGGTAAAATCCGGTTTCAGTGAAAAGCGTAAGACGCTGCTCAATTCGTTGAGTTCTGGATTACGGCTCGAAAAACCTGTGGTGCTTAAAGTGCTGGCCGCGGCGTCCATTGACCCGAAGCTGCGGGCTCAGAACCTTTCTATGGAGCAATGGTATAGCGTATATCAGCATCTCGGTCATTCTGGCCATCTCGAAAATTAGATAGTTTCTATGCGTGGATTACCATCGCATTGCGAACCATTGCGCTTATGTGATATAATATATATAAGTAGATTCATATGAGTCTACGACACACACATGGGGCTGATTTCAAGCTCGACGTTGGACTTTAACGATTAGATCAGCAGGTACGCTTGTCAGCGTGGAATCTCTCGGGATTTCAAATAGGCAAACCTCAATAGTTGCAAAAACATCATTGAGCGACTTGGCAGACCGCGTGCTTAACGCTCGTGCAAACCAATTCGCACTCGCAGCCTAATTTCTGGCTGCAACGTCTTCGGTAACTTCAGATAATCGAAATACGTTCTATATCTTCTGGATGCTCAAACATTACTATCCATAGTGTTTGCTAAGACTTAGGATTGCTGGAGTGAACAGCTTGTCCGTTCATATGTCACTCCCTAAGATTTAGAATGTGACTATGCCTGTAGAAGACTAATCAGTTGAACCGGCGGACGCGGGGGCGGAACCCGCCAGCTCCACCAAAAGCGCCTTACGATCAAATCGTAGGGCTTTTTTGTTGGTTCCTAATCTGTATTATGTGACGGCATTACGTTCCGCCTTCTGCTATCATTAAGAATATGACAAAGACAGAGTATGAAATAAAACATCAGTACCAGCCGACTAATACGACTTGTAGCCCGACAGCCCTGAGCATGTTACTTAGCTATTATGATCATGATGTAAGTGTGGACGACATTTCCGCTAATGTTCCTCAAGTTAAAAACGAAAAAGGCGATGATTTTGGCACTATCAATCAACAAATGGCAACTTGGTGTAAATCACTCGGTTTTGATGTGGTGCTTTACACGGCAGACGTACAAGTTATTGATCAATCTTGGTCTAAGCTCTCCTCAATGGAGGTTATTGAGCGATTAGAAGCTAGAAAGACAGGGCTAAAAGTGCCTAGCCTAGGTGACTTATGGGACACTGCATATTGCCAAGCGTATATAGAGTTTATCCAGTACGGTGGTAAGTTACGTATCGTGAATGCCATCACGAGCAATTTACTCTATGAATTGCTTGAGAAAGGTCCTGTATTGCCTTGCTTGTCGTTTAGTACTTTGTATGGCAAGGGCAGGATAAGTAATTCTGGCGAAAAAGAAACTAAGCCAGACGATGTAAATGGTAAGGCTTGGAATCACAGTGTTATTATCTACGGTAATGACGAACAAGGTAATTTCTTAGTTGCTGATCCGTTCGAAAAGCCAGGTCGTCATGTTATCGAACCTGACGTAATGATCGCTGCTATTGGAACCGCACAGCTTGAATGCGACAACCTAGTCTTCCAGCTTACTAAGTAGTAGGGGGTGTATGCTGCAAGGGGTAATGTACCTCTGATTGTCGTTTTTGCTGGTATTTATAATCTAGGTAATCGTCCCAGAGTAAATCACGCCAGCGGCGTACTTCTTCGATAATGAGGGGTGAACTTTTTTCGAGGTGCTCCACCATATTGCCATTTTCGACGACTTTTGGGTCGTCGTTTTTGTTTCCTAAAGAGTAAATGTAACTCAAAAATGGGATGTAAACATTTCCGTCAGGTTGTACAATTATTTCACCGGGAAATAAGAGCTGTTTACACTCTGCCAGTTTTTCACCTGGTAATTCCCGCCAACGTTTTCGCAAATCCTCGGTATAATCCATCGCAATCAGCATTGTGCGACATAAGCCGCTTAATAATTGGCTTGTGCTTGCTGGATTTTTTTTGGACTGATACACTTCATGTTATGAATGTGTCTTTTGTAGAAAGTAGAATAGCTTCTTTAGACAGTTTTAGCGTATGGCAATCTGCCAGTAGTGAACAACAAACAGCGTTTAATGATGTACCATTTGATATTGATGCTAATAATCCAAAACAGCTTAGGCAACAATTGAGTTATTTGGAAGCACAACAAGAGCAACAGGCTGCTAGACAGGCACTAATGACCGAGATTGCCTCACAAGAGGAAGACTTTCTCCCCGTTGCTTATTGGATTGGTACTTTGGCAGCATTTCAAGCTACTGATAAGCCTCCTACGACCAAATATCTTGGAAATGGTCGCAGTATATCCACGGGTGCAGTAATGTTTAATGATACTAATGAACATACGATTACTCCTAGTTCTAATCCCGTTATACTAGCATCACAAGTAGGTGATGAGCTTGAAAGGTTAGGAGGTATATTAGATACATCTGACAGCGTACCTGTAGTTATGGTTTGGCATAGAAGATACAATCCCCCTCGATTAAGTTATGACGAAGTTGTCACGGGGGAATTACCTAATCCGAGAGATAAATTTGCCTTAGAAGCTCCAAAGGTTGAGGAAATAGACGGTCAGCATGTACCAGTATTCACCATTCCTTCAAGGTTTAACGGCGTTGTTAAAGGACGTGTTGTAGTCCCTGATGAGTATATTCAACCGGAGGAAAAATATAAATCTCCTGTTATCACTACATTGGCTAGGCTCGGAGTCGTACATAGTAATTTCTTGGTGCATGACCCTGATGCACTTTATATTGGTTCGCAGGACGTGACCGATAGGGTAGCTTTTGCAGAGCGTGATAGGGCGGAATACTTAGACGAAGTAGGCCGACTAAAGAATAGTTCGTTCCCTCCTAGGTACTAGACGGGTTCATGACTACTCGCCTACGGGTGATCACTGCCTTTAATATATGACTGTGACATCATTAAGCCGTGGTTGGATCGGGACTGTAACGGTAAGATTAGGGTCGTCAATAATACAATCTAAAAGTTTGAGAAGATTCTGTTCAGTTGCATTTAGTGAGTGACCTATAGTGCTTGTCCGAGTATTAGCTTCTTGTATATATACTAGTGGTATACCCTTAGGGGTTATAGGTATCTGTTGCACGCTCTTCACCTGTATTTATATTCTAAGTAGTCATCCCAGAGTAAATCACGCCAACGACGTACTTCATAAATAATGAGGGGTGAGCTTTTTTCGAGGTGATCCACCATCATGTTTATATTAAAAGCCTCTCACGGGGCTTTTTTTGTTAATCTGGTATGATTGTCTCATGGACGCTTACTTAGAATTTGCCAAAAATCTAGCTCTACAAGCTGGCGATGTTATGCTCGAACACTTTAAACCTGGTATTGAACGGGAAATAAAATCTGATGCCACTCCTGTAACCATAGCCGATACTACTATCAATAAAATGGTTATTGATGCGGTGAGTCAAAAATTCCCTGACCATAGTGTTATGGGAGAAGAAGAGAGTAGCGATGTAACGACAACCGAATATCTGTGGGTTTGTGATCCCATAGACGGTACTATTCCCTACACGCTTGGTATTCCTACCAGCCTGTTTTCCATAGCGCTTGTCCATAATGGTGAAAGCATTGTCGGGGTGCTTTACGACCCGTACACAAAACGAATGTTCACAGCAGTTAAGGGTGGCGGTGCTCAGCTAAACGGAGAAACCATCCGGGTAAACAATGAGGTAGCTCCGAAAGGATATGTAACGCTTCCAACCATGCAATACGGTATGACAGATACGGCTAGTCTTGTTGCCGATGCAATGAGTACGGGCATCAGGTCGTTTTCGCTTTGCTGCATAACTTACGAAGCGATGTTAGTAGCGAGTGGCCAAATAACAGGCTCTGTCTTTCCTGGTAAAACGCCGTGGGATATTGCGGCCGTCAAAGTAGTGGTCGAAGAAGCTGGCGGCATAGTTACAGACCTATACGGTAATGACCAAACCTACGACCGGCCTATCAATGGTGCTGTAGCCAGTAACGGTCAGATGCACGATGAGCTTGTAGCTTTAGCAAGTAAGCATATTAAGTGACCATTGGTACTGCTATACTAAACCGATGAAGCCGAGGTTTATATTTATACATGGAAACGGGTCAACGACGTGGCAGGTGCCTTGGGCTGTGTGGCTCAAGCAGAAGCTCGACGCCAAAGGTTATGGTACTCATTTCGAAACGATGCCCGATCCGCAGCTGGCACGCAGAGAATACTGGTTGCCGCATTTGCAAGATAACGTTAAGGCGGGTGCCGGTGATGTGCTCATAGGTTGGTCGTCCGGAGCGGTTGCCGCTATGCGGTATGCAGAATCCCATAAGCTGCTTGGATCCATTCTCATTTCACCTTGCTACACTGACCTCGGCGAAGAATCTGAACGCATAAGCGGATATTATGATGACCCGTGGCAGTGGCAAGCCATCAAGACTAATCAAAAGAAAATTGCTGTAGTATTCGGTGATGACGATCCGTATATACCACAGTCGGAGTTCACGTACATCGCACTACATCTCGGGCCGGAAAAATTGAAGATACCAGGCGGTGGTCACTTCGAACGTCGGCAGGACTTCAATGAACTATTAAGGTATATAGAACGAACTTATCCGGATTGACCGCATATTTTGCAAGGACGTACCTCGCAAATAACCAAAAAGTGTTATTGTACTGTGTCTGCGAGTTCGCCCTTTATCTCATCTAGGTTGGACTTGTATCCTTCGTAGTCGGTCATAAAAGCTTCGTAACTTGAGGGATCACTGAACATCTCCAGTATTCTTTTTGGCTGTAACCATTCCGGCTGGTCGCCGCCTATGTATGCATGAATGCTCGAATACGGGTACGTGCGCCAGTCTTTCGGGTTCAAATGTATGTAGCGTGAGATATGTTCAAAATACGAAGGTGTCACGATCATAGAGGCTTTATAGCGCGATTCAAAGAGTGGACCACTACGGTTATAACGCGTATTGAAGTATCTGCTGTAGCTCGTCATAACCCCTCGCATTAATGTGGACATGGCCTTTTCTTCGATTTGAAACAAAAATAAGTGGAAATGATTGCCCATGAGGCAGTAGGCGAGTAAATCGGCTTTTCCTCGTAGATGAGGGTATTCTCGGCTGGAACTATCTCTGAGTGGATCAACTGATAAATAGCGTTCAAAAAGACTCAAAAAGTACGTAAAGTCGGCATGATCCAGAAACACAGACTGTTTATCGGCTCCGCGGGCGTACACATGGTAATAAGCGAAGGGGATATCGTGCTTTAAGACATTGCGTACAGGCATATATATAACTATACAACAAAACATTAAAATGCGAGGTACGTCCTTGCAAATAACCCCGGTGCTACGTAAATATTACAGAACTTAGCTATAACATAATATTACGGATTGCGAGGTACGTCCTTGCAATATACAAAAATTAGCGAGTACGCTGCTATACATACATTTATTCGTTCATGAAGTCGTAGACTGCAGTTGCCAGTGAGCGGATCTTTGACCAATTGGAGCCTTCGGACATAATGACGAGGGCATAGGTACTTTTCGGGCCGTATACAATACCGACGTCGTGGATATATGCGTCCAAAAACCCGACCTTGTCGGCTACGACGGCGCCACGGGATCCGGCTGGTATACCTTCGCGGTAGGTTTGGCGTTTCATGTAATTCAAGAGTCTATTGGTGTGCGTGCTGTTTATGAGCGAGCCGCCGGATAGCTGGGAGAGGAATTTTGCTTGTTCAGTAGCATTGACTAACTTGTCGCCTTTCAAATTACCGGCAGAATCGTAGTTGTTAAGCAGTATGTTTTGGAAGCCGGCTGCGGCTATTATTTGGTCTACTTTTGCCCAGCCAATGTAGCGGCCGAGTTTGACGGGGCAGTCGTTGTCGGAGTTTACTATCATGACTTCTATGCATTGTTCGACATTCCTGCTACCCGCAATGGTGGTGTTCATGTTCAGTGCGCCGCTTTCGGCCTGTCTGTATGCTGCAAAGGCCAAAAATATCTTGTAGGTGCTTGCCATGACCGTTTGTTGGGATACGTTGTGCGATGCTTCGCGGCCTCGTCCGTTCAGCTCTCTGATTGCGATCTGGTAACTGCCGGATTGCGAAGCTATCCAGGCGTTCAGCTGCGCCTGTAGCTGGGCGCTCGAACGGCTGTAGGTGTATGTCGCGTTAATACGCGGAGCGACTGCTGCGCTGGCCAGAACGAGAGGTTGGGTAGTCGGTTCATCGAACCATTTTTGTATCTGATTTTTTACGGCTTCTACTTCGATTGCCCGGCCCGCCGTGCCGTTTCTGCGGAAAGTTTCCCTGTCGTCATGATATGAAACCTGCGTGATCCCGGGTGCGATGTTGTATTCGGTAGCCCAGAGCTGTATCTGTGCTTCTATTGCCGGAACCGCCGGACGGAGTAACCACTTACCTGTTTCCGGATCCTGTGACACTTCAAACCAGGTCTGGAGTGTCTGCGAATCTACTTTTTTGGTCGTCTCGCCGTATTTTACTTCCATTGTCTGACTGGTCTTTTTTTCGTATTCATCTTTGAGTGGTTTCAAGTCCTTTTCGGTTACCTGAGCCGGAATTGTTTTTGACGTAATGACGTAGGCGTTTCCACTGTAAGGCTGTTTGTTTAAAAGTTCTTTTTTGATGAGTTCTTCGTCGAACTCAGTTCCTTCATTAGATTTGATGATGGTTAATCCACCGTCTTTTATTTCCGGTTTGGCGTCGATTGGTTCGGCGCTAAGTTTTCTGCTGAGATCGGCTGCAAATGCACTGACGGCGGCGTGATCTTTGCGAACAACGGGTTTTACCTCGTGCGACCGAACGAGCAAGTATAGAGGCTTGAAAGGGATAAGTTTATCTTTGAGCGTGAGTGTCGGCGCTCCTTTGATTGTCGCGTCTACATCTGTTTTGATGCCGACTTCTGCCGCATCAAAAGTGCGGTTTTTGCGATCGATATCAACGGAAATTTTCTTGCTGGATTCGGACAGCTTTTGTCGAAGTGTCTCGGTTTTTGTGAAGCCAATCGTTTCGCTTCCTATGCGCGCCCGGGGCATGACATAGTCGGAAGGAACGGCAAACTGCAAAGTTGCAAAAACCAGGAGCAAACTACCGGCCACGAACATTTTAAGTTTTCGACTGTGGAGCAATGCTCGTAGATTATGCCGGAATGTTGATGTGGGTTTTTGTCTTATCATAACTGGTTATAATTATAACGCACCGTCACCTTATAGATAGTGAAGCTATATTATCGACGTGCCATACGGCGTTTTCGATAGAACATCACCATCATACTATTGCTTATAAGCAATATGGCTACAACGGATAACCCAACCAGAAGATCGCCATTTATGAATGTTACGGGACGCATAAGAATCGAGAGGTACTGAGCGGCGGTCAAAGCGAGACCGAGTAGCACGTATCCGCCCAATATGAACAGTCTGCCGCGGAATCGAACCAGGTTATGACTTCTACGGAAGGCCTGGCGTATAGATAATGTTGGTTCGAATAGCGAGACGTATGGCGCAAGGCTGTAATTGAGGGCTATACCAATTACCCAGGCGACTGCGATAACCGTGCCGCCAACAGCCCAAGGAATGACCGATTCGATGCTGACACCGGAACTTTGCAGGTATATGTAGCCACCTATCGCTGCTGCAGCCACTGGGCCGAACAACAGAGCGAGGAATGTAACCCATATGCCAGTTACCTTGCTTGCGTAGTGTAAGCTCCTACGGACTGTAGATATGAGTGAACGGTAATACTTCCGATTCGCGCCTTCCATGAGTGCAATACCTGTCATATTTGCCAGTAAGGATGCTATCCAGAATGATACGACCGAAAAGACTGCGCCGCCTACGATATATAGAAATAATGCACTAACCCCACTGACGGCAGATAATTCGGTAGAAGCCACTAAAAATTGCAGACCTAAGTCCATTGCGATAACGGCGTAAGAAAACCCGATTATTGCTGCTACTAACAGTGTACCAATAAAAATGTCCTCGTTGTGTGCAGTAGCTTTACGGATGTCGACAATGGCGTCTGTCGGAAAGTACTGCCGGCGGGCATACGATTTTATCTGGCTTCGGGTACGACGTACTTTGCGGCTCAATAATTTCATACCTCGCAGTGCGGGTTTTACGATACTACGTCGAACAATCCGTTTAGGGGACTGATATTTGTACGGCTGTAACTGCGTGAGAATCATTGCGTCGTAAGCTCCATTGTTCGGGGACGCGCAATAAAATAGTGCTAACCCACCGATAACTTTATATACATTATATCACAAGAGTCACATAAGGTCAATAGATTATCTAACAATACTACGTAGAAGCGTAGGTAACGGACAAATTGAATCAAGACGTGTACATGCATTTCCCAAAAACGTTTAGTCAGAACTTATTTATGGAAAGTATGATTGAGCGGGGAAAGGGCAGACGCGACGAACTGACCGGTTTTTTCACGGAACCAGCGACGTTTTGCATGTTCTTCTTCAATTTTCTTGTGGAGCTTTTTCATGGCGGGCGTAGACGGTGAGCTAGAATGTATCTTTTGGAATTCTTTGGATATCTCCAGTAATTCTTCGTCAGAGATATCTTCTAAGCTCACGAAGCTGTTACGGGCGTTCTTATTGGAGTGAATCAGTTCATCAAGCTTAAGGTGCATGGCTTTCGCATCTCGGTTTTGAGTGTTTTGAATCAAGAAGACCATCAAAAACGTAACGATGGTTGTGGTCGTATTAATGACAAGCTGCCAAGTGTCGGAAAAATTTACCAACGGACCTGTAGATGCCCATACGAGGATTACGAACACGGCCCCCGCAAACATGTAGGCTGAGCCGGCCATGACGGAAATACGGTTTGCGATGATTCGGAACGAATCTTTCATAGTGGTTATTGTACAGCATGAGTGCCAAATATATGCAATACGGTAATGCTTTTGATGCCAGCCCCGAAGTTTCAGGAACTACGTTTGCGATATAGCAGATATCCTGCGCCGGCTACTGTGGCTATGCTGCCGAACACAAGACCTATCGACATGTTGAGAGTGTCGGCTCTCAGACGTTTTTTGCGCCAGCCTCCACGGATTCCGCTATTAGCTTCGAGCGGTTCGTACAGGTTGCCGTCTGTACTTGGCATCGGAATTTTGCTCATTTGATTTTTTTCGACAAAATTACCCATGAATCGTTCGTAGAGTTTTGGCAACCACTTGTATTCGGTGGTCATAAGTTTTCCTGCCGGGCCAATGACAATCTCGCGCCGGGGGTCATCTGTAAGCTTTACGATATGCCGGGCAATGTAGCTCGGGTCGTATACCGGTTCCAACGCCCGGATTTCGTGGCCGGTATAGTTTGCCGCATTTTGAAACAGATTTGTGTCGGTAGAAGAAGGCATAGCATTGCATACCTGTATTGTTTCTGACAGTCCTTCGAGTTCCAGTTCCATGCGAAGACTCATAGACAATCCGCGAATGGCGAATTTACTCATGTTGTAAGCACTGCTAAGTGGTTGCGGCGCTATGGCGTTGGTAGAGCTGACATTTATAAGGGTTCCAAAGCCCTGATCTTTGAACTGCTTGATAGCAATCCGTGCACCATATACGTACCCCATGATGTTTACGTCGAGTACCTGCTCGAATTCTTCAATCGGTGTTTCTTCGAACTTCCCGAACAGGGCAACTGCAGCGTTATTTACCCACACATCGATATGTCCGAACGTGTCTACGGCATGCTCGGCTACATGGCGGATAGCCTCTTCGTCAGTGACGTCTGCGGCAATTGCGATAGCCTGAACCTGATATAACTCACAGGCATCAGCGACGTCCAGCAGCTCATCGTTGCGCCGCGCGGTAATGACCACATTGTAGCCTTTGCTGGCAAATTCCAAAGCGGTAGCCCGGCCAATGCCGCTCGAGGCTCCGGTGATGACTGCCACCTTTCTCATTTTTCGGGCGATAGGTTCGAGATTATCGGGATTTGAATCTGTTTGTTCGGTCGTTTCTAGATCTGTGTCTGTCATAGTTCCTCCTGCTCGTAATAGTTATTTCATTTAATGACAGAACTGCTGTGCGAGCAGTCATAAATCTTACTGGTATGCGAAAGCGCTCCGTTGAGCGGCAAATGGGTCGTGCAATGTCTGGCTGCAAAAGATTAATTGTAAGAATTCATTCTTTATGATGTATAATCCGGGAATATGTATGAGTACAGCTTAATCAGAGGAGGCTACTATGAATATAGGCAAGATGATTAAAAATACGCTCACCAGATTCGGAATAGTCATGGTGTTCGGTGCTCTGCTGGCGAGCGCGTTTCCAGCTGGCTCGGCTTCGGCGTCTTCGGCTCAGATTCGCCGTGCGCAACAGATCGCTTCAAATTATACTCTGCCTGTCGGGGCAGTAGATGGCAGGGACGGTGCTAACACTCGACGTGGCCTGTGTGCCTTCCGAATGATTGGATCCGGCCTGACACCAAGCCGTTTAGGGGCTAATGCCAAACTCGTGAGTATTATGGAAAATCATGCCAAAAGGTATCCGAAGCTGACTGACGTGCCGGCTCCTGCTCGTAGCGGTAAAACAACCTACTTTGTAGCAAATAAGACCTGTCAGGTAATGGTCTATGTGGTAAACGGAAAATACCGCAGCGTGACTGCTATTTCGACAGCTAAGGCAGGCAAGATAACTCCTGATGGCCTGTATAATCTGGGCGGTACAAAGCCACGGGGTTGGCACTGTAGTTCGCTATATCCTGAATCATGCGTAAAACAAACTTCCGGAAGATTTGTAAACGTTTCCAACAAAGGGAATATGTACAATAAACGGCTCATGAAAGGCGCGTATTACGTCCATGGATCGACTTCGGTTCCTGCCTACCCAGCTAGCGCGGGTTGCATAAGAGTGCCAGTTTCTTACTCTGACTGGATGTACGATAACGTTCCAGCAAACGTTCCTCTATGGGTAGTCGGTAAATATTAATCGAAAGTATTATATCGGTAGCTCATATATGACCTCGAGCCAATTATAAATCATAGGATTTCGACGAAGTGTTACCCAGGGGGATATAGTTTGCGAAGTTTACCGACCGAGGGATTGTAGCACCGTGCGAGCAATCACTTTGTGTCCTTCTGTATTCGGATGGAACGGGTCGCCGTCATTGAGGCCCTGTACCCAGGGTTTGCTGGAGCATATGTCATGTCCTGCAAAGTTAACGGGCACAAAGCGCACGAAGCTGTAATTGTTGGAAACCTGTTCGATAGTTGCGTTCAAATCGCTCACCCGTTCACTAATCCAACGTATCTCACTGGCGGTAATTTCGCTTTGTATAGCCGTACATTGTTCGGATAGAGGTTTGTAATAGCCGGTCGCTATGACGGTAGGTGTTGGGCCGGAACCGCTGCGTCGCTGTATATCTTGAAATGCGACGTGCAGTTTTCCTTGCAACAGGGCTAAGCGAGCGTCGGCCAGTGCTTTGAACGAAGGACGGTCACATTGGTATATGTAACATCGACGAATAAAGTTACTCCAGTCGACATCGTTGGCACCGGCTGTTATGGTCATGATACTTGGGGTACCGTTACTAAATGCACTGCCAATTTGCGCCGGTACATTCGCACCCCCGGGTCGCTGTTGGGTAAATAAATCACCGGCAGTAGCACCACCACATGCCAGATGATGCCACGGCATTTGTAGCTGACGGGCAACTTCGTAGGGGTATGACTGCGCTGAACGACCGCAACGGGTATCGCGGTCGCTGGGGTTTGGTTTTGACGGCAGGCCGGTTCCTGCGGCTACGGAGTCGCCGAGTGCCACGTAGCGACCGGTAGTGATTGGCGCAGGTCTAGGTGACGTCTGAGTAGCTGGTTCTTGTTGTCGAGGCGGTTGGTTAGTTTGGTTCGCCTGCGGTCTGGCAATCTCAGTTCGGACCGGCGGGGGAGTTGTCTGTGCTGCCGTGTCAGACTGTTTGCCAGAGAAAAACCCACGGATGTCCAAATTAACGCCAGACCAAAGTCCGGACCAGATGGGGTCGGATGTCCGGTTCCCGGTCGTATTTTCATTGACCGTGGTCTGAGCCAGCGCACCGTGAGCAGGTACCGCAATCAGAGACAAAACTGCGAATAAAGCTACAAAAAACTGCTTTATCATAAAAGACCTCGAATACTTATTACTTTGATAATGCAATGATAGCTTCTTAGTCTGAGAACTACCATGAAATAACTCACCTTGAAACTATTTTGCATATTTAGCTATGAGATCTACCCGCAGTGTTTGATCTGCTCTCTGTATTGCTGGAAGTGTTTAAAGTATCATGAGGTTATATATGTACGAAGATGAAGCCGAATATGTGATGCCTTGCGCCGATAAACTAGCTTTTGATACCCGGCGCGAAGCCGAAGCTGCCGCAAATGTCGCGCACTACCGTTACGGCAGTAGCCTAAAAGTGTACTGTTGTAGCTACTGTGAGCTCTGGCATTTGTCGAGCGCTTTTTAAAAGAATATAAAGCTGACAAACAGTAAAATTAACTAATTATGGTATAATTTAGTAAAAGATTATCAAGTAATGAGTTTAAGGCACGTACATGTTTGCAGTGAATGGCCCGCTACGGGGCGTCAATCTGGGCGGGTGGCTGGTTTTAGAGCGCTGGATGACTCCCAGCGTATTCGAGGGTACGGCAGCAATCGACGAATACGGCCTATGTGAAGCCGGTTCGGAAGAGGCAGCCAAAAAACTTCATAATCACCGTGAAACTTTTATAACCGAAGCAGATTTTATCTGGCTCAAAGACCATGGTATAGAAGCTGTCCGCTTACCTGTTGGTTATTGGGTTTTTGGCGATGAGCCACCTTTTTCCGGATCAATTGAATATGTTGACCGGGCTTTCGGCTGGGCGCAGTCGCACAGCATCAAAATATTGCTAGACCTGCACGGCGCGCCGGGGTCGCAAAACGGTTATGACCACAGCGGGCGGGCTGGTAAAATACTCTGGCACAAAAATGAAGCTCATATTATAAAGACGCTAAGTGTCGTGTCGCGGTTGGCGAAGCGCTATGCCAAGCACCCGGCACTACTCGGTATCGAACTTTTGAATGAACCGAAATGGACGGTACCGCGCCGAAAGCTTCTGAAATATTATGAAGCTGCCTACAAAATAGTTCGGGCCGAATGCGGCGAAGATACCTGGGTTGTCTTCCATGACAGTTTCCGTCCGCGAAGGTGGAAAAACAAACTCCGCGGTTCGCAGTATAGCCATATGTACATAGACACCCATCATTACCAGACATTTAGCAACAAAGACCGTCGTAAAGATGCGGTAGCTCATCTGCAACATGCGTTAAAAGATCTCCCGAACAAATTACGTAAAATGAGTAGTCGCCATCCAGTCATAGTTGGCGAATGGAGCTTGACGTTAGATACAAATTCACTCGATGGTTTGGATAAGACGGCCGTCGCCCATGCCACCAGAGCTTACGGAGCAACTCAGCTTCTGGCATTCCAATCAACACGAGCGTGGTTTTACTGGTCGTATAAAACCGAGTACGGAGGTACCTGGAGTTTTCGTGAATGTGTCAAAAAAGGATGGCTCCCGAAATTCTAAAAAATCTCTTATTAAGTGATTTAATTAACAGCAGACACTACCTCCTACCGCTACAATCATGACAAGGACTGTTTTGTCAGAATCCTCTCAAGCGTCAGTGCTATCTTAAGTGAATGGTCCGAGCATCAAAAAGTAAAAAGGAGGAACCTCAGTATGAAGGCATATAAATCGGTGGAATTGCTATCCAGTTACTCTCTGACGGCTTTGCAAGTCATCACCTATAAAAAATTACAATCCAGAATCAACGGTGTCCTGAAACAATATGGTTTGAACATGACCCAGTGGATTATATTGGGTAAGCTCGGCGAGAAAGACACAGGACTACGGGCAACTGATCTGGCGAAGTTCATGCAGGTAGAAGTACCGCTGGTGACAATGGTTTCGCAACCACTACTCGGCAGGGGACTTATAGATAGTTCGGTTCAGAAACACGACAAACGAACCAAGCTACTCAAGTTGACGGCTTCCGCGCAGGAATTGATTGGAACTATCGACCAGAAACTTCAGAAACAGTTGGCGGGCCTCATAAAAGATATTTCGACGCAGGAACTGCAAGCTTACATGAAAGTTTTACGAAGCATGATGGCGAATGCAAACTAGGTTTCGGGCTAAAATTCAGAATATGTTTGACTACAGGGAACGAAATAGCCTAGGCTAGAGAGTATTATGTTATACAAAGCTAAAAATATCGCCAGTAAAAGTAAAACTAAATTGTTCTCATTCCGCCAGGACAGGGATCTGACGTCAGACGACGTGCTCATTGCCAGAGACTACATCCGGGCGTATTGGCCGAAGCTTGAGCGCTACCACCCAAAGGACGATGAAAGTCTGCTCGGATTGCCAAAACCATATTTAGTACCTTCGTATGCCGAAGACACCGGGTTTGACTACAACGAGCTGTACTATTGGGACAGTTACTTTATGGTTCAGGGAATGTACGATGAGCAGCATAAAGAACTGGTCATGGGGATTCTCGAAAATCTACAGGCTTTGTTCACTCGATTCAAAGTCATTCCTAATGCTTCGCGGACGTACCTTATGGGACGATCGCAACCTCCATTCCTGACATCATATATTTTCGAAGTCTACCAGGCATATAACATGGACAAGGAGTGGCTCAAGAACTCAATCGAAGTCGCCAAGCAAGAGTATCAGACGGTCTGGCTTGGTATCAAAAAGCCTAATGAACGCTTGGTACACAATGGATTGTCGCGGTATTACGACATAAATTATCTGCATGACTTGGCTGAAGCCGAAAGCGGCTGGGATATGACGCCCCGTTTTGGACGTAAAGCGTTACACTTCCTACCCGTAGATCTCAACGCTTTGCTCTACAAGTATGAGATGGACTTTTCTCATGCGGCTCGTTTACTGGACGATAAAAAAGAAGCGGTCAAATGGGAGAAGGCGGCAGAAGCCCGCAAAAAAGCAATGAACGAACTGATGTGGGATAAGCTGAGAGGCTTGTATTACGATTATAATTATAAAAAAGGTAAACGGGGATCTGTGGCTTCACTAGCAACGTTTTTCCCAATGTGGGCCGGAATGGTTACGGAGCAACAGGCCAAGCAGCTGGTGAAGGCGCTGCGCCGATTCGAAAATAAAGGAGGCGTGGCCTGCACCGATTCGTTGCCTCTTGGTCAATTCGTACTCGGTACACCCCCGACACAGTGGGCGTATCCGAACGGCTGGGCACCTTTGCAGCTTATCGTCATTCGGGCTTTGGAACGTTACGGATATCATGCCGACGCCCGACGCATAGCCATGAAGTGGCTCAGAGCAAATCTGGCATGGTATAACGAACATGGGGTCTTTTTGGAAAAGTATAATGTCGTTAACCCGGAAAAACCGCCTCTCAAAGGAGTGTATCCGTCTCAGACCGGATTTGGATGGACGAACGGTGTGTTTGAGCGTCTGTGCCAGGAATACATCGACAAGGAATCCGATAAAGTTTAGCCTCATTTTAAGTTTTTAAATGCAGCATTTTGCTGTGTCATGAAGTGGTAGAGTGACAATTCTCATCGAGCAAAAAAATATTATAAGGTAAGCTTATAGTAATAAAAACAACCAATGTAAACAAGGAGACCATCATGCCAGCAGATGCATACCTCAAAGCAGCGGCAGCGGACCTACAGAAAGCAGCTGATGAACTGAAGCAATCTATCAGCGCACTTCAGTCTGATTTTAAACAGTTCGAGAGCGAAGCCAATAAAGATATAAATAGTAACGAGAGCGAAGCCAGAGCTTTGACGGCACGAGTCGGATTGCAAGATAACCAAAATTCCGGAGCGGCCCATGCTGTTGTTGTCGGTCAGTTGAAGTCTAGAGCCGATAAACGTAAAGATGAAATAAAACAGCGCCGTGAGCAAATGCAACAGGCTATCGCTGCCAAAGAACAGACCATGAACGATCTGCTGCGTGAAGCCAGCTCACTGAACAGTAAATCCGGCAATCCCGCACTTCGCTAAACGTATTTATGATTTCGACTTTGGAGGGTCGCTAAAATGGAACCAACATTCGACAGCCCATTTTATAGGGTTACAGCCAAAGCTCTGATACTGGACGACCAGCAGCGACTACTCGTATTACAAACCGCCAAAGAAGACATTGAACTGCCTGGTGGCGGATGGAATCACGATGAGAGTTTTGAAGACTGCATGAAGCGCGAAATAAAAGAAGAGCTCGGCGTAGAAACCGAATCTGTAGGGCTGGTTAAATTCTTTTACCGCGGACAAAACAAAGACAAAGGCTTTGCGACATTACGCATAGCGGCGACTGTCACGCTGGCGGGCGGTGATTTTAACTACGGCTCCGATATGAAGGATTCGCGGTCCATAACGCGTGAAGAGTTTATGAAGACGGATTTTTCTTTGTGCGAAGGTGATATAGGCCAGTACGCCGATCTTATATGGAGTTCGTAGGTGTAGTGCAAAGCGACAGAGCAGGGGCTTACAGGCTCTTCGCTAGCTCTCGGGTTGCATTTTTTGCGCCCCATTTGGTCATTTAGAGAACCAAAATGTATTGCAGCTACTTGCGTCAAGGGGTGATATCAGGTAAAATTACCTCTGTTCATCGTCAGTTATAAATAACTGATTCTGATGTAATTGCTGTAAACAAGCATTTTTATTCCAAACAACATCTGGCTCTTTAGCTCAGTTGGTAGAGCAGAGGCCTGAAGAGCCTTGTGTCCCCAGTTCGAGTCTGGGAGGAGCCACCAGATTGATTTTACCGTAGTAGTCCGGTAAAATCTTGAAGTAACCATGCGGGTCTAGCTCAGTTGTTTAGAGCGCGTCCTTGCCAAGGACGAGGCCAGGGGTTAGAGTCCCCTGACCCGCACCAAATATCTGAATTGTGAGCCGAAAGGCTCTTTTTCTTT